>UCOA01000276.1 GCA_900474095.1 Hyphomicrobiales bacterium
AGCAACACGACGCCGACGGCGGTTGCCGACACGGGGGATGCGACCGAGAAGGGCGGTGTGGCCAACGGCTCGGGCGGCGCGCCCGCCACCGGCAATGTGCTCACCAACGACACCGATCCGGATACCGGCGACACCAAGACCGTCACCGCCGTCAGCTTCGGCGGGACGGCCGGGACGCTCGGAACGGCGCTTGCCGGTGCCCGTGGCAGTCTCGTGCTCAATGCGTCGGGCGCCTTCACCTATACCGTCAACGAGAACGATGCGGCCGTGCAGGCCTTGCGGCAGTCGACCAATACGCTGAGCGATGCCTTCAGCTACACCATGCGCGATGCGGCCGGCGCCACCTCGACGGCAACGCTGACCGTCACCATCCACGGCGCCAACGATGCGCCGGTGCTCGCCGCCCAGACCGCCAACCAGAACGCCACCGTCGGCTCGGCCTTCTCCTTGGTGCTGCCGGCCAACACCTTCACCGATGTCGATAGCGGCGATACGCTCACCTACACGGCGACCAATGCTGCCAATGGCGCGCCACTTCCCGCCTGGCTAAGCTTCAACGCCGCGACGCGGACATTCAGCGGCACGCCGGCGGCCGGCGATGCCGGTACGCTCAGTGTCAGGGTCACCGCCGCCGATCTCGGCAGCCTTGCCGCCAACGAGACCTTCAACATCGTCGTGTCGACGACGCCGAACACGACGCCGACGGCGGTTGCCGACACGGGCGACGCCACCGAGAAGGGCGGCGTCGCCAACGGCTCGGGTGGCGTGGCCGCCAGCGGCAATGTGCTTGCCAATGACACCGATCCGGATGCCGGTGACACCAAGACCGTCACGGCCGTCAGCTTCGGCGCGACGGCCGGCACGCTCGGCTCGGCGCTGAACGGCACGTACGGCAGTCTCGTGCTCAATGCCTCGGGCACCTATACCTATGCCGTCAACGAGACCAATGCCGCCGTGCAGGCGCTGCGGCAGTCGACCAACACGCTGAGCGATGCCTTCAGCTACACCATGCGTGATGCGGCTGGCGCCACCGCCACGGCAACGCTGACCGTCACCATCCATGGCGCCAACGATGCGCCGGTGCTCACCGCCCAGACCGCCAACCAGACCGCCACCGTCGGCTCGGCCTTCTCCCTGGTGCTGCCGGCCAACACCTTCACCGATGTCGACAGCGGCGAAACCTTGACCTATGCGGCAACCGCCGCCGACGGCTCGGCGCTTCCTGCCTGGCTGAGCTTCAACGCCGCGACGCGGACCTTCAGCGGCACGCCGACGACAGCCGGCACCTACAGCGTCAGGGTAACGGCGACCGACCTTGGCGGCCTCGCCGCCAACGAGACCTTCAACATC
>UCOA01000275.1 GCA_900474095.1 Hyphomicrobiales bacterium
CTTCGTCGCCGGCTTTATCGGTGCTCCGGCCATGAATTTCGTTGAGGGCCGGATCGAGCGTGGCAACGCGCAACCTGTCTTCATCAGCAACGGACTTGCCGTCGATCTCTCTGGTTATTCCTTTCAGGCGTCCGCGTCGGAGGGACCCGCAACGCTCGGTTTTCGCCCGGACCATCTGGTGCTCGACGGCGCGGCAAGCACCCTCCCCACCATTCCTGGCCGCGTCTCCGTCGTTGAGCCGATGGGTTCGGATGCCGTTCTCTGGTTCGACTGGGCGGACCAAAGCCTTTCCCTTCGGCTCATGGGCGACGTCATCCTGCAACCCGGCGACGCCGTGGCTCCCGGGCTCGACATCAGCAAGGCGTCACTCTTCGGCGCCGACGGATCGCGCCTGTGACGCGCTATCCCTTTGTTTTCTCGCAATTCCGAACGCGCTTCGCTCTTCTTTGAGGAATTGTTCAGGACAGGATTTGGAAAGACATGTCTCAGATCGTCTATGATGCACTGGTAATCGGCTCCGGTGCGGCGGGCTCCTTCGCGGTAAAAGAACTGACGGCGCAAGGCCTGTCGGTGCTGCTTCTGGAAGCCGGACCGGCCGTCGGGCCGAGGGATTTCGATCCCGCCCGCAAGAAGGCGCCCGCAAGCAGCATCAATATCTGGGAGCGCGCGCGGGCGACCGTCAGGGGCCAGCCGATTCAGGCGCGCGCTGCGTTCTTTACCGAGCGTTTCAGCCACTTTTTCGTCAATGACCGCAAGAACCCGTATACAACGCCGAAGGACGCGCCCTTTCTCTGGATCCGCGGCCGCCAGGGTGGCGGGCGTCTCCACAGTTTCGGCCGGGTGTTGCTGCGCTGGACGGACGAGGATTTCAAGATCCGTTCCCGAACCGGCAAAGGCGTGGACTGGCCGATCTCCTATCACGAGTTGGCACCGCTCTATGACGAAGTGGAGACCTATCTCGGACTCTACGGAAACAAGGACAATGTCCCGACCCTGCCGGACGGCGTCTATACAAACCCCGCAAGTCTCACCCCGGCGGAGCAGGTATTCAAGCAGGCGGTGAAAGACCGCTGGCCGGATCGTCATGTCGTCTCCTGGCGCTATATCGCCCCCGACGCCGAGCGCGTACCGCGACCCTTGAGAGAAGCCCAGGCTAGCGGAAGGCTGACGATCCAGTATGATGCTATCGTTCGCCGGATCACCACGGACGAGCAGACCGGCCGGGCAACCGGCGCGGAATTCATCGACCGCAACACAGGCAAGATATCGACCGCCAACGCCGCAACGGTGGTGCTTGCGGCCTCCCCGATCGAAAGTGTGCGGCTTCTACTCAATTCGGCTTCGGCGAAACATCCGGGCGGGCTCGGCAACAGCTCCGGTGCGCTCGGCCGCTATTTCATGGACCAGCTCCCCTGCCTTGCCTTTGGCTCCTTCTCGAAGGCAAAGGGCTGGGCGCTTGACGACGCCGCCCCAGCGGACCCGTTCTACAATCCGTCTGGCGGCATCTTCATTCCCCGCTTCGGCGAGGCCGACGTGGGCCGCGGTGATTTCGACTACCAGGGCAGCATCGGCCGCGCGCCGGTCCCCGAGAAAACCGATGCGCGTCTCGCCTTCTTCGGCTTCGGCCGTATGCTGCCCTATGCCGATAACCGCATCACGCTCGATGCTCAACACAAGGACGCTTGGAATATCCCCGTTCCGCATATCCGCTGCGTCATGCATGAGGAGGAGCGGGCGCTGCTTCGCCTGCAGGAAGAAACGCTGATCTCCCTTGTCAAGGAGGTCGGTGGCGATCTGGAATTCATCGGTTCGCCCATGGGTCTCAAGGAAATGGGCAAGGGCGCCTTTCCCGAAGCGAACGTCTTCAGTCGCTTCATGTTTCGCAAATGGTTCCGCAAAACCATGTGCATGGGTGCGGCGATCCACGAGACAGGCGGCGCGCGCATGGGAGAATCGCCGGAGGATTCGGTGCTCAATCCCTTCAACCAACTCTGGGACGCCCCGAACCTTATCGTCACCGACGCCA
>UCOA01000274.1 GCA_900474095.1 Hyphomicrobiales bacterium
GGCCGCCGCGGTGCGCGGCGGCGCGAGAGCCCCGCTTACCCTACCTCAAAGAGCTGGCCGATGCCCATTAAACGCAAGCCTAATCTTTCCGCGACCTTCGCCCTCCTGCCCACATGGTTCGCAGCTGTCGTGGTCTTCATCGGAACCATGGCCTGGTCGATCCGCCTGTCCTTCACCAATTCGACGCTGTTCCCATCGTCGACCTATGTCGGCTTCGCCCAATATACGAAGCTCTTCTCTTCCGCCAAATGGCTCGCTTCGCTACAAAATGTGCTGACCTTCGGCGTCCTTTACGTCGGAGGCTGCCTGCTGCTCGGTTTCCTGCTTGCGGCCGCCCTCGATCGCAAGATCCGTTTCGAAAGCGCCCTCAGGACCATCTTCCTCTATCCCTATGCCATGTCCTTCGTGGTGACGGGTTTGATCTGGCAGTGGATGCTCAATCCAACGCTCGGCATCCAGGCGAGCGTGCGTTCGCTCGGCTGGGAAACCTTCGTCCTCGATTGGGTGGTCAATCGTGACATGGCGATCTATGCGCTGGTGCTGGCGGGCGTATGGCAGGGCGCCGGTCTCGTCATGGTCATTGCACTCGCCGGCATGCGCGGCATCGAGGCAGAGCAATGGAAGGCGGCGCGAATAGACGGCATTCCCGTCTGGCGGATCTATGTCTCGATCATCCTGCCCCAACTCGGGCCGGCACTGGCCGCCGCCGGCATGCTGCTCGCCATGGGCGTAATCAAGACCTACGACATCGTCGTTGCGATGACCAATGGCGGGCCCGGCAATTCGACGGAGGTGCCCGCGAAATTCATCATGGACAACCTGTTCGGGCGCCAGAACCTCGGCCTCGCCACGGCTGGCGCGACGGTGCTCGTCCTCGGCGTGATCATGGCAGTCGCGCCGTTCCGTTACGCGATGCACGTGCGCAAAGGAATGAAGGGATCCGCGTGATGGCCCGTAATTATCCACACGGCCCGAAGCCGACACAGATCACCGCCGGTCGCATCGGCCTCTATGCCTTCCTATTCATCGCGGCAGTCTTCTTCCTGCTGCCGCTCTACACCATGGTTGTGACCTCCCTGAAAACCATGGACGAAATCCGGCTCGGTCAGATCTTTTCCCTGCCGGCCAAGATCGACTTCTCTGCCTGGGTCACCGCCTGGTCCGGCGCCTGCATGGGAACCACCTGCGTTGGTATCCGCACCGGCTTCTGGAACTCGGTGGCGATCACTGTTCCGGCGGTCGGGCTGTCAGTGTTCATCGGCGCTGTCAATGGCTACGCGCTGTCGCTCTGGCGACCACGCGGCGCCAACGTGCTCTTCGGCCTGCTCATGGCCGGCGGCCTCATCCCCTACCAGATCTTCCTCTATCCCATGGTCCGGGCCATGGCGAATGTCGGCCTCTACAATTCGCTGGCCGGCATCATCCTCGTGCATGTCATCTTCGGTCTGCCGCTGGTGACGCTGCTCTTCCGCAACTACTTCGTCAGCGTGCCGGAAGAACTCTGCAAGGCCGCGCGCGTCGATGGCGCCGGCTTCTGGCGTATCTTCTTCGAGATCATGCTGCCGATTGCCGTGCCGATGGTCGTCGTGGTCTCCATGCTCCAGTTCACCGGCATCTGGAACGATTTTCTGCTCGGCCTCGTCTTCGCGGGGCGTGACAACCTGCCAATGACCGTGCAGCTCAACAACATCGTCAAC
>UCOA01000272.1 GCA_900474095.1 Hyphomicrobiales bacterium
ATTGCCCTTGATCGCCAGCGCGTGCACGTTGGTGGCGGTCGAGGTCGTCATCTGGTGCTGCTGCACCGGGGAGACCTTGCCATGCGGAAACAGGATGAAGATGTCCGTGCGGTCGCGCCCGGCAAAGGCATCGATCGCGGCACCGCCGGTATCGCCCGAAGTGGCGCCGACGATCGTCGCGCGCTGGTTGCGCTCCGCCAGCACATAGTCCATCAGCCGTCCGAGCAGTTGCATGGCGACGTCCTTGAAGGCGAGCGTCGAGCCGTGGAACAGTTCCATGATGAAGGCGTTCGGTCCGGTCTGGACGAGCGGCGCGATCGCCGGATGGCGGAACGTCGCATAGGCCTCGTCGATCATCGCCCGGAACTTGTCGTCCGGAATTTCGCCGTCGACGAAGCGCGAAAGAACGGTGAAGGCGATCTCCTGATAGGATTTGCCCCGCAGTTCGCGGATCTGCTTCTTCGAAAAGCTCGGCCATTCCTTCGGCACATAAAGGCCGCCGTCGCGGGCCAGACCCGCCAGAAGCGCATCGCAAAAACCCAGCGAAGGGGCTTCGCCCCGCGTCGAGACATACTTCACCGTGACCATCCTTTGTCGTCTGTGCTGCCGCGGAAGGTGCGGCGGGAATTGATCGGCACCCTATTCGAACCGGGATGGAAGCCGCGGTTCTTTTTGCGGCAGGCCTTGGCAAGCCTGACCGAAATATCGCATTGCAGCTCTGCCGTCGGTCGTTCCAGCCGCGTTCCGTTGCGTTTTAACGGGTCTGAAAAATTGACCTTTGGCTCTGAGACTCCAATCGATTTTTCGATGCGTCGCTGCTATAGACCATCGCCAAGGGTCTTGAAAGGCCCAGTTGCAGGGGGATCAAACCGAAAAATTCCTTATTTTCCGGTCGGTCCTGTCCTGTGACATCAATTGTGCAAGGCAGAGGGTCAAGTCAGGTGTTTGGTAAAATCTCCAGCCGTCTTCTCGGAATTTCACTTCTCGTGCTCGTAGCGGGCTGCAACAAAACCGATACTGGCGGAGCGATCGATGCCGGCGGCAGCGCAGCCGCAGCAACGCCCGCCGTCATTCAGGGCACTTGCCCGCAGGTCTATCTGCTCGACGGAACCGCCAACTACCGCACCTATGCCAAGGGCGCGAAGGACGATCCGACCAAGATCGTCTACCAGGCGTCGCTCGCCGATACGACTCGCCAATGCGTCCAGAACGAAAGCCAGCTGGTGATGACCGTCGTCGTCCAGGGGCGCGTCGTTGCCGGTCCGGCCGG
>UCOA01000270.1 GCA_900474095.1 Hyphomicrobiales bacterium
ATATGGATCGCGAGCTACAATCGAGCCGAGCGAACCGCATCCAATCTTCGCTTCTTTCTTTTTACAACTGCGACGGTGTCGGATACCTCGTTCTTAATCCACTTTGTTGACGGGAATCCGGCCGAGGATCCAGTCGTTCCCTTGGCGCGACAGGCATTGGCTGAGAGTACGGCTAAGTTGATCGGAAAAATCAGGGACGACTTCAACAAGTTTACCGATGATGAGGCGGAGGATTTCCTGTCCCGCATCACTATCATCGATAATAGCCCCAGAATATCGGACTTACCGAACCTCATCCAGGATCGCCACCTTCGTACAATTCGGCGGGACACGCGCGAGCGCGTGTTCGAACGGCTCGAGGGTTGGTGGAACTCTCTGATGATCAAGATGCTCACTCGCGAGAGGACCGATCCGGTGTTCGGCTATGAGGTATCGGACAAGTTGTCCGCCATTGCCGAGGAGTACCGGTCCGACAACTTGCCCATCACCTTTCGTAACGTCATTCCAGATGGGATCGACGTTGAAAATGACCCTCGTCTGTTTGTTGAGCAGCTCCGGTCGATCGGGATATCTTTGAACCGAATTCAAAGCGCCATTATCGACTACTATCGCGCGTTTGAGCAGCGCTCGGCCTGGGCAAGAGAAAGCCTATTGGTGACCGGTGAGGTAGAGGAATACGAAGACCGACTTGCTGATGAATGGGGCCGTTACAAAGACGTCGTCTTCGAAAGTTTGAATCAGCTAAGTAGCGATGAAGCACTCATGAGCGCAGGGCGCGACCTGTATCGATGGGCCGAGTTCGAGACCGAGCGCTTTCGTATACGCGAGCGCGTGACAGAACCTTATGTCGTGCGTGGTGCGTTTCACATGCTCGCCAATAATAGACCGTCACCGCGGATCTTTTGGCATCCCCGTTTCCTGGATCGGCTTGCGTCAGTCCTTGAGGTTGACGCATGAAGCCTTGGGATCAGCGACCGATCGAAATTCGAAACCTATTCAATCCGGCATTCTGCGGACTCACGCTTTTTCGTGGTCTAAGCGGCTACGAGGAAGAAGACCCCCGAGGCATGCCATTCTCCTTGGTATTGTTGATCCTGCCCCTTTGCCTACACAAGGAGTCGCGATCAGTCCTTTCAAAGGGGTCACGTAGCTACTTCCTCAAGGCGATCGAGACAAATCCGCAAATGCTTGTCGGCTTTCCTCGTCGAACAACCGACATGATGTCCTTCACATTTGAGGCGCTTGGTTTTCTCATGCATCTGGGCAGCTTTGAAGTAACGGCAGATGGGAGGTTGAAAACAATCGAAAAGCGCGTCCGAAAAGCTCTCACCGGTACGCCCGAGTCACTCGAATGTCAGCGTGTAGCTCGTTTTGTTTGTAAAGAGTTTGCCCGAATTGCCGACCGCGTAACCATATATGCATCACTCGGAATCAAGCCATGAAGATCAAATCCATTCATATTTACAGCCGGGACGGACGTCGCCGGGATATCTATTTCAAGCTTGACGGGTTGAACATCATAACGGGCCGGTCTTCCACCGGGAAGTCTGCGCTCTCGGACATCATCGAATACTGCATGGGGCGCTCAACCTTTAACGTTGCCGAGGGCGTTATCCTCGATAAGGTCGCTTGGTTCGCAGTCATTTACCAGTTTCCCATTGAACAGATCCTTGTTGCAAAGCCCGCTCCTAAGCCCGGCTTTTCAAGCTGCAGCACTGTCATGTTGCGCCGTGGAAAAGATATCGCTCCGCCGGATTTTGTTGACTTGCGTCTCACTGATGATGATGAAGCCGTGGAGTCGTTACTCTCCAGACTTGTTGGGATTCCAGAAAACAAGACTGCAGTCCCCATCGACAATAGTCGAGAAAGTTACAATGCGAACATAAAGCACACGCTCTATTACCTTTTCCAGAAGCAGACAATCGTTGCAAACAAAGACCAACTTTTTTATCGCCAAAACGAGCCATTCCAGCCCCAGGCGATAAAAGATACGCTGCCAATCTTGTTAGGCGTCTCATCGCACGAACGATATCTCCTCGAACAGGAGCTGCGCACCGCCCAGAGAGATTTACGGCTGAATGCAAAACTGCTCGAACAGGCCAATAACGCCATTGATACCGCGCAGGAGCGAGCTATCGGCTTGCTTTCGGAGGCACGCGCTGTCGGCATCCGTCTGGTGGATAACGAAACAGGGGAGGTTGTTGAAACTCTTCGATCGGCCTTAACTTGGAAGCCCGCACCTGTTCCCGAGGACGACATCGAGCGCGTGTCATCGATAGAGCGGGAACTCTCCGATCAGCGTGAGGAGCGTCGCGAAATTCAAAAGAGGATCGATGCTGCAACACAGTACGCCAAGCGCGCAGAGGGTTTTGAGAGCGAAGCAGCAGAGCAACGCGACCGGCTCACATCGATCAAAGCACTACCAAAGAATGCGGAGGGGGTGTGGCAATGGCCGTTCGCACAAGAAAACCTGGCTATGGAAGGACCTATCGCGGCCGCGTTGCTCTCCGAGCTCTCCTCTCTCGAAAAAGAAATGACGATGGTTGAAGGCGAACGGCCTCACCTTGACGCTTATCTCGCAGAGCAGCGAGACAAGGTGCGGCTGTTGCTCGATGCGATCCGCAATAACGAGATTGAGCTTGCATCTGCGATCGCGGCCAACGAAGCCATTGCTGCTGTTGGAGATCGCAACAATGCCGCCGCGAAGGTCGTCGGAAGGATCAGTCTGTTTCTCGAAAACCTGGTTTCAGATGATGTCAAGCGGCACTATCAATCTGAGGATCGCCGCTTGAGACGCAAGGTCGAAGATCTCCAGCGCAGAATCGGACTTGATGACACCGGCGAACGGCTAACTTCCATTCTCAACAATATCAGCAGCCATATGTCGGGCTATATCACGACACTGGATGGTGAGTTTGGTGAGTTTCCTGCTCGACTGGACTTGCAGCAGGTAACTGTTGTCATTGATCGGCCCGGCCGGCCGATACAAATGCACCGAACCGGTGGTGGCTCAAACCATTTGGCGTATCACTTAGCAGCTTTATTGGCGCTGCATCGATATGCCAACACCAATGGCCAGCCTCTCCCACGGTTCCTTTTGATAGATCAGCCCACACAGGTCTACTTTCCTTCGGTCGAGAAGTATGAAGCGACAGGTGGCTCAATCGAAAGGACCGAAGCCGACGCCGATCTGGAGGCGGTCGAGAGACTCTTTAAAATGCTCTTTGACTTTGCAACGATCGACGCTCCAGGTTTCCAGATCATAGTGACCGAGCACGCCAATTTGCGAAACGATTGGTTCCAGTCTTCTTTGGTTGAAGAGCCGTGGAGCAAACCCCCCGCACTCGTACCGGAGGATTGGCCGGATGGTCCGTAGTCTGGATTCGATCCGCATTTGACGCCTGGGCGACTTAAGATGCAGCCCGTCCCGTCTTCCCGAGGTAACGGAGAAACAGAGACAACAGTGTTTCGGGCGCCGACGATCTGTTCGTCGCTAGCAGCTGACAGTATAGCGTTTGCTGATGTTGATGTCATGTAGAGGGGCCTGTCTCTCCTGAAATGGCATTCCTGCTTAACACGGGCGATGTCGATTTGATGGGACATGCAATATCGACGAAATCTAACTTTTCTGCTGTTCGCTCAACGATCAACAACAATCATTCATACCTGCTCGCCGATTTTCGTGGAACAAGTTATGGTTGCTTCGCAGGAAATGAGGTGAGCGATGTATATCGAGAAGGTCAAGATCAAGAACTTCAAATGTTTCGAAGGCTGGTTCGAGGTCGATTTCAATCGGGGCGTCAACATTATCGTCGGCAGTAACGAAGCCGGAAAATCCACGCTGTTGGAAGCAATCCATCTATGCCTCACCGGAATGCTGAATGGGAAATATCTACGCAACGAGCTGTCCTCTTATCTTTTCAACAGGAACGTTGAGCGGGACTACCTGAAAAGCATCGGCACGAAAGCGCCTCTTCCCCAGCCCGATATTCAGATCGAGCTGTTTCTTGGCGGCGATAACGACGCGTTAGAAGACCTGCGCGGAAACAAGAACTCTGAAAAGAACGATAAAGCTTGCGGTCTTCTCTTCACGATCGAGTTCGATAAAAAATACGATGGCCCCTATGAGGAGCTGCTGAAAACTAATGATATCCATTCGATCCCTTTGGAATTCTACTATGTGCAATGGTGGGAGTTTTCCCGCCAACCTGCGACGGCACGGGGCATCCCCGTTAAATCCGCGCTGATCGACTCCACGAGCACCCGTGTGCAGAGCGGCTCGGACATGTATATCTCGCGGATCGTCAGGGAGTTTCTAGACGAGAAGGAACGCGTTGCGATATCGCAGGCTCACCGAAAGCTGAAAGACGCTTTTAAAGGCGATGGTAATGTTGACGCCATCAACAAGAGGCTGGCGGAAGCGGCCAAGATCAGCCGGAAAAACGTGAGCATTTCGGTCGATATGTCATCCCACAATGCGTGGGAAAACAGCCTGATGACCTACATCGAAGATGTGCCGTTCCATTATATCGGCAAAGGCGAGCAATGTATCATCAAGACGCGGCTCGCTCTGAGCAGTAAGAAGAACAGCGAAGCGACCGTACTGCTGATCGAGGAGCCAGAGAACCATCTCTCGTACTCCAAGCTCAACCAGCTCATTAGCGATATCAGTACCGACAATAGCGGCAAGCAGGTCATCATCACCACGCATAGCAGCTTCGTCGCGAACAAGCTCGGACTGGACCACCTCATATTGTTACGTGAAGCGCGGGTCACGCGGATCAAGGATCTTAAGGCCAGCGATTTCTTCCACAAGCTCCCCGGTTACGACACCCTACGTCTCGTGCTGTCCCAGAAATCGATCCTCGTCGAAGGCGATTGCGACGAGCTGATTGTCCAGCGCGCCTATATGGATGTAAATAAGGGGCGATTGCCAATTGATGACGAGATTGATGTCATCTCGGTCGGGACAGCATTCCTGCGTTTCCTCGAACTGGCAAAGGCGTTGAAAATTCCCGTCATCGTCGCAACGGACAATGACGGCAATCTCGACAAGTTAAAAAAGAAATACGCTGACTTCGACGGCGTCGCTCATATCAGGATTTGCTATGACCCGGAGATCGATAAGGGCGACTTAGTCATCGGCGATAAGGCGTTCAACTACAATACGTTGGAGCCGAAACTGCTTAAAGCAAACAGCGTTGATGCGTTCAACAAGCTCTTTGGCACCGATCATGCACTCGATGACCTCCATCGCTACATGTTGCGAAAGAAGACCGAATGCGCGCTGGCGATATTCTCGGCGCCAACGAACATCAGCTATCCGAAATATATTTTAGACGCGATCGCCAAATGATCGGGCCAAATAAGCTGGTCATTGCCGCTGCCGGATCGGGGAAAACCACCTACCTCGTCCGGCAGGCGCTCGCCGTTGAGTCCAAACGGGTCCTCATCACCACCTACACTGAATCGAACGAAGACGAGATCCGGCGCAAATTCTTCGAAATCCACGGGTCTGTGCCAGGCAACGTGCAAATCCAGACATGGTTCAGCCTACTGATCGAGCATGGCATCAAGCCATTTCAGGGAAGGCTCTTTGATTGGGATGTAGCCGGTATGCTCCTCGATTCGAAGCGGTCAGGATTGCGCTATAGGACCAAGGCAGGTTTCCCCGTCTATTGGGGAGAAGACGATTTTCAGCGTTACTATTTCGATCGTCGCAATCGCGTCTACTCCGACAAATTGGCCAAGCTGGTCATCCGCTGCAACAAGGAATCCGCCGGGGCGGTGTTTGAACGTTTCTCCCGGATCTTTCCGTTCATCTTGGTGGATGAAGTGCAGGATCTCGCCGGCCACGATCTCGATATCCTGATGGCCTTATTTAAAAGTCATTCCCATGTCGTTCTGGTAGGGGACCCGCGCCAGGTCACCTACCTGACCCACAACGAAGCCCGTCTTGTGAAATACAGAAATGGCGGAATAGAGAGCTTCATTCGCGACACGCTACCAAAAAAGCTCGCGTGCGATATCGATGTGACCAGCCTCGCCACATCGCACCGCAACAGTGCGGTGATATGTGCGTTGTCGTCCAAGCTATATCCTGGCATGGCGGCGCCCGCGGCGTGCGGCTGCGCAGATTGCCGCC
>UCOA01000269.1 GCA_900474095.1 Hyphomicrobiales bacterium
CGTGGCCGGGAGTGTCGATGAACGTGATCTTGTTGCCGTTCTGCTCGACCTGATAGGCGCCGATATGCTGGGTGATGCCACCGGCTTCGCCCGATACGACGTGGGTCTTGCGGATGGCGTCGAGCAGCGAAGTCTTGCCGTGGTCAACGTGACCCATGATGGTCACGATCGGCGGGCGCGGCAGCATCTCGCCATCGTCGTTGGCACTGAAGAGACCTTCTTCAACGTCGGATTCCGAAACGCGCTTGACGGTATGGCCGAATTCGCCGGCGATGAGTTCGGCAAGGTCGGCGTCGATGACGTCGCCCGGCTTCATCATCTGGCCTTCCTTCATCAGGTACTTGATCACGTCGACTGCCCGTTCGGACATACGCTGCGACAGTTCCTGGATGGTGATGGTTTCCGGCAAAATCACTTCGCGCATCACCTTTTCGCGGGTTTCCTGCATCTGGCTGCGACGGAACTTCTCCTGACGGCGGCGCATGGCAGCCATCGAGCGGCCGCGCGGATTGCCCTCGTCGTCGAGAGCAGCAGTCAGCGTCAGCTTGCCCTTGCGGCGCTCTTCTTCCGTCTTTGGACGGGCAGGCGCCTTGGCAGGCTCCGGACGAACGACCTTGCCGCGCACCGGTGCGGTGGCGCCACGGTTCGGACGGTTCTCTTCTTCTTCGGCTTCCGGCTTGCGGGCGCGAAGGCCGACCGGCGGTGTAACCGCTGGCGTCGTCGCAGGCTTGGCGGCCTGCGCGCGTGCCCGGTCTTCGGCCTTGCGGACTTCGACGGCGGCCGCTTCCGCTTCCGCGGCCTTCGCCGCTTCGGCTGCGACCCTGTCGGCCTCGCGTTCGGCGGGCGAGCGGGCAGCCTCTTCGGCGGCCCGGCGGGCTGCTTCTTCCTGCTCCAGCTTCAGACGGGCGGCTTCCTCGGTCTGGCGGACCGCCTCTTCGGCAGCGCGGCGCTTGGCGTCTTCCGCGTCGCGAAGTTGCGCTTCTGCCAATGCGCGGCGGCGCGCATCGATCTCGCCGGCGGAGAGCTGGTTGAGGACAACGCCGACGCGCGGACGATTATTGTCCTGCTGGCGATTGTCCTGACGCGGCTGCTGGCCCTGAGGGACAGAGCGCGACGGCTGCTGCACCGGAGCCGGGCGCTGCTCGGCGACCCGCGGCACAGGGGCAGGTGCTGTTATCGGAACAACCGGCTTTTCGTCTTCGGGCCGATGCGGCCGCCGCTTGCGCGTTTCGACCACGACCGCCTTCGTCCGGCCGCGACCCATGTCCTGCCGAACAGTTCCCTGACTGACCCCGGAGGGCTTCAGGGTCAGCGTCTTCTTGGCTCCGCCGAATGTCTTGTCGTCGTTGTTGTCGGTCATTCCGTTCCGTTCCTAAGATCAGGGCCGGATGCGTATCACCAGACCCCGTCGTTCGATTTCATATCTACAATCGCAGTTTGGCCGGCCTTCGCCGGTGACCCGCGTCATTGTGTCGGCAAGCCAGTTTCGGCGCCGACGGCTCGGACCGGGACGGTTCCCCGGTACCTTTCGAGCATGTTTGCGCGCTTCACTACACCCTCACCCGCCTGCCCTGCAAGCGCGCAAGCATGGATAAAAGCATTCTGGCCCAAAAGCCCTCCCATTTCCGCCTCGGTGAAGAAGCGGAAGGAGGGTATTTCCTGTCCGTCATCGGCGACAAAGCTCATCGCCTTGCGCGCCTGGTCGATCTTGCGGACGCCGTCGGCGGCCGCGTCGACCGCGTGGAACGTGGCGAGCGCCGCCATGCCGCGCACCGCCTGCTCCACCTTCGAGGCGCCGCTGATGAACTGGGCTGCCTTGCGCGCCATGTTCATCATGCCGGCGAGCTGCAGCGACAAGAGCCGGTCCACCTCGTCGGCGAGCTCCGGCCCGGCCGTCACATCGGCCTTCTTCAGGCCCCGGGCAAACAGCTTCTTTGCGATTGCCTTTTCCAGCACTGCCCGTTCGGCGCTAACCCAGCAGCCGCGGCCCGGCAGCTGTTTCTTGAGGTCAGGTACCACCCGGCCATCCGGGCCAGCCACAAAGCGGATCAGCGTTTCCGGCGTTCCGCTCTGCCGTGTCACGATGCACATGCGGCCGTTCACTGCTTCACCTTCGATGTCCCCAGCGGGGTCTTTGTCTTCAAGCAGCATCAGCGGCCCGGATCACGATCAGCGACGCCTGGTCAGGCGTCCTGTTCCGCGCCTTCCACGGTTTCGAGCACTTCTTCTTCGCGGACCAGGTCCTCTTCGGTGATCCAGCCGGCAGCGAGACGCGCCTGCAGGACCATGCGCTCGGCTTCAATGCGCGAGACTTCAAGCTTGGAGAACAGGCCCTCGAACTTCTTCGTCTCGCCGTCCTTGCGTTCGGACCAGCCGACGAGGTCGTCGGCGGCGCAGCCGGCAAAGTCTTCCATCGTCTTGATGCCGTCTTCGCCGAGCGCCACCAGCATCTGGCCGGTCATGCCTTCGATCGTGCGCAGTTCGTCGGAAACACCGAGTTCCTTGCGCTTGGCATCCATTTCCGCTTCCAGGCGCTCGAGATATTCGCGGGCGCGGGTCTGCAGTTCGTTTGCGGTGTCTTCGTCGAAACCGTCGATCGAGGCGATTTCGTCGAGTTCCACATAGGCCAGTTCCTCGACGGCGGCGAAGCCTTCCGAAGCCAGAACCTGGCCGACCATTTCGTCCACGTCGAGCGCTTCCATGAACAGGTTGGTCCGCTCGTTGAATTCCTTCTGACGGCGCTCGGATTCTTCCGCTTCCGTCATGATGTCGATGTCCCAGCCGGTCAGCTGCGAGGCGAGGCGAACGTTCTGGCCGCGGCGGCCGATGGCGAGCGAAAGCTGCTCGTCCGGAACCACGACTTCGATGCGCTCCGCGTCCTCGTCAAGAACGACCTTGGCGACTTCGGCCGGCTGCAGCGCGTTGACG
>UCOA01000267.1 GCA_900474095.1 Hyphomicrobiales bacterium
GGGAGCCAGGCTTGCGGACTCGTTAGACGCACTCGCCGTTGACCCTGTGCATCGCTTCGAGAATGGCGTTTTTTGTGGCATGGCCGGTCTTGTACAGGCCGAGCATCACGGTAGCCACATCGCGACCATCGTCGCTGTCGAGCGTGGTGCGTGTCTTCTCGCACCATTCCTCAAGAGCACCGCAGACCACTTCGATTTCACTCTGATCCAAGGTCATGTCCGACAGAAACGACATTTGCTTCACCCCTATCGTTCAAAACACATCGGTTCGGATCGACAGTGTAATGCCGCAGGACGGGGTGGCAATTCCAAAATTTAAGGGGTCGCGCCCGGTGACCCAGGCGCGCGCGAGCCGGGCAGCATTCAGGTCATTCCGCCGCTGTGGATGCCTCGAGCAGCGACGCTGCGATCGCCATCGCCAGCAACTTGCCTTTGGCCCGGATCGCATTGCTATCAAGGTCGCGTGCCGAGAGAGCGAGGTCCATGCCCTCGCGCATCAGAATTTGTTGTGCCCTGTAAACGGCCCAGTTTTCGACCTCGTCGCGCTTCCGCATTGCGCTTGCCCCCAAGCTAAATCATTTAGCATTGCCGTCCAGCTCCCATCCGGCCTGAACGCAGGCTCATGTGGCGAATCACCTGAGCAGATGAACAGGATGCGACATTTCCGGTAAATCGGAAGCACAACTTCTTGGTGGTGATTATTGAGGGTGTAAAGCGCCTCAGGCGTTGCGCAACTTGCCTTCCAGGAGGTCGAGAACGGCGCGGCCGGCCTCCATGACATTGGTTCCCGGGCCGAAGACGGCGGCGACGCCGTGATCCGTCAGGAACTGGTAATCCTGGCGCGGCACGACGCCGCCGCAGACGACGATGACTTCGCCGCCGCCCTTGGCTTTCAGCGTCTCTACCAGTTGCGGAAGCAACGTCTTGTGGCCGGCGGCGAGCGACGAGACCCCGACGACGTGAACGTTTGCAGCAAGCGCCATGTCGGCGGCTTCGTCCGGCGTCTGGAACAGCGGGCCGGCGAGCACGTCGAAGCCGATATCGCCGAAGGCCGATGCGATGATCTTGGCACCACGGTCATGGCCGTCCTGGCCGAGCTTGGCGATCATGATCTTCGGCTTGCGCCCGATCGATCGGGAGACGGCGGAAAGCCGCGCCGCGAGCGTCGCCAGTTCCGGCTCGTCCTTGTAGGCATCGCCGTAAATGTCGCTGACCACCTCCGGCACCGCCGAATGATCACCGAAGACGGCCCGCATCGCATCCGAGATTTCCCCGACGGTGGCGCGGGCGCGGACAGCTTCGACCGCGGCTTCCAGGATGTTGCCATCGCCGTTGCGGGCGACGTCTGTCAGGGTCTTGAGCGCTGTCGTAACCTGCGCTGTATCGCGGCGGCGTTTCGTTTCCTCGATGCGCTTCATCTGGGCGGTCCGCACGGCGGCATTGTCGATATCGAGAATGTCG
>UCOA01000266.1 GCA_900474095.1 Hyphomicrobiales bacterium
GACGATCAGTTGAAGAACATCGAGGGCGCCATCGCCGTCAACCTTCCCAACGTCCATTTCGACGTTACCCGCCCTGCGGACGGCTACGCCCGCGCCCTTTCCATGCTTGGACTTTGAACGAAGAGGATCACGCCATGCGCGAAACAAATTTCCTGACCGAAAACAATGCCCGTCATGTCTGGCACCCGATGGCGCACCCGGCCGAGATGCTGGCCAATCCGCCGCGCATCATCAAGGCGGCATCCGGGGTGGAAATCACCGACATCGACGGCAAGACTGTGCTGGATGGCGTCGGTGGGCTGTGGAACGTCAATCTCGGCTACTCCTGCGACCCGGTCAAGAAGGCGATCCGCGACCAACTCGACGACCTACCCTATTATTCGGCCTTTCGCGGGACCACCAATCCGCCACTGATCGAGCTGTCTTACGAGCTTGCTGACTGGTTCAAGGAGGACGGCCTTAGCCGTGCCTTCTTCACCTCGGGCGGCTCGGACTCCGTCGAGACTTGCCTTCGCCTCGCCCGGCAATATCACAAGGTCAACGGCCAGCCCGAGCGAACCAAATTCGTCGCGCTGAAAAAGGGCTATCACGGAACTCATTTCGGTGGAGCCTCGGTCAATGGCAATGCCAATTTCCGTCGCAACTATGAGCCGCTGATGCCGGGCGTCTTTCACCTCGCCGCTCCCTATCCCTATCGCAACCCCTTCGGCACCGATAATCCGGCAGAAATTGCTGCCGCCATCGCCCGGCAGTTCGAGGACGAAATCGCCTTCCAGGGCGCCGATACCATCGCCGCCTTCATCATGGAGCCGGTTCTTGGCGCTGGCGGCATCATGGTGCCGCACGAGACATTCATGCCGCTGATGCGCGCCATCTGCGACAAGCACGGCATCCTGCTGATCGCCGACGAGGTGATTACCGCCTTCGGCCGCACCGGCGCCTGGACAGGGTCGCGACTGTGGGGCGTGAAGCCGGACCTGATGTCCACCGCCAAGGCGATCACCAATGGCTACTATCCGTTCGGCGCGGTGATGATCGCCGACAAGATCGCGGAAGCCTTCGAGGCCAACAAAAACGCCGTCGGCACCATCGGCCATGGCTATACCTATTCCGGCCACCCGGTCGGCGCGGCGGCGGCGCTTGCCACGCTGAAGGAAATGAAGCGTCTGGATGTTGCAGCCAATGCCGCGGCGCGCGGTGATGAACTTCTGGCGGGCCTTCAGGCGCTGAAGGAACGGCACGAACTGATTGGTGACGTGCGCGGCAAGGGGCTGATGTGCGCCCTTGAGTTGGTCACCGACCGCGCGGCGAAAACGGGCGCACCGAAAGACGCGGTCCAGCGCCTGCAGGATGCGGCCTACGAAGCGGGCGTCATGGTGCGCACCTCCGGTTCGAACGTCATCATCTCGCCGCCGCTTGTTATCACCGCGGCCGATGTAAACCGAATCCTCGCCGCACTCGATGCAGGTCTGACGGCTGCAGCGGGAGGCAAATGATATGGCGGCAAATGCAACGCTTCTCGCCCGTCGCGAACGGCTTCTTGGCCGAAACATGTCAACCTTTTATAACGACCCCGTCCAACTGGTGCGCGGAGAAGGTGTCTGGCTCTGGGACGCGGACGGCCGGAAATATCTCGATTGCTATAACAATGTGCCCCATGTCGGCCACTGCCACCCGCGGGTCGTGGAGGCGATAACCCGACAGGCGTCGATGCTCAACACCCATACGCGCTACCTGCACGAGGGCATCCTCGACTATGTCGAGCGGCTGACGGCAAGCTTCGACGGCAGCCTCGATACGGCGATCATGACTTGCACTGGCAGCGAAGCCAACGACATCGCATTGCGCATGGCGCAGGCGGTCACTGGAAAGACCGGCATCATCGCCACCGACCACACCTATCACGGCAATACCACGGCCGTGTCACAGCTCTCCACCCGCATGCCGCCGGTCGGCGGTTACGGCGGTCATGTCCGCCATGTGCCGGCGCCCGACAGCTACCGGCCGCTCGGCGGTACGCCCGGCGAAGCCTTTGCGGAAGCGTTCGCCGCGGAAGTGGAAAAGGCGATTGCCTCACTGCAGGACAGCGCGCACGGCTTTTCGGCGCTGATCATCTGCCCGTTCTTCGCCAATGAGGGTTTTCCCGATCTGCCGCCCGGCTTTCTCGACAAGGCGATCGCTGCCGTGCGCAAGGCGGGAGGACTCGTCATATCTGACGAGGTGCAGCCGGGCTTCGGCCGTACCGGCGGCCATATGTGGGGCCACCAGCGCGCCGGCTTCGTGCCCGATGTCGTGACGCTCGGCAAGCCGATGGCCAACGGCCATCCGGTCGGTGGCGTGGTGGCGAACACCGAGACGCTGAACGCCTTCCGCAAGGCCTTCCGCTATTTCAACACCTTCGGCGGTAATCCGGTTTCCTGTGCTGCGGCGCTCGCTGTCCTCGACGTGATCGAAGACGAAGGCCTGATGGAGAACGCCCGTACCGTCGGCGCCTATGCGCAAGACGGCCTCAGGCGCCTGTCCGAGAAACATGACGTGATCGGCAACGTGCGTGGCAGCGGCCTGTTCTTCGGGGCGGAGCTTGTTCTCGACCGCGAGAAGAAGACACCGGCGCCGGACCTCGCCACAAAGGTCATAAACGACATGCGCGCACGCGGCGTTCTGATGGGCAAGATCGGTATTCATCAATGTGCCACCAAGATCCGGCCGCCTATGCCGTTTTCGAAGGAGAATGCCGACCTGATGCTTTCCACCCTCGATCACGTTCTGTCCGGATTGTGACGGCGGCCATGTCGGAACATGAAACCGTTCCCTTCATGGACGCGCTGAACGCGCGGGCATGCGAAGCGCTCGCCAACTGGGACCTCGGCGGTCAGACGCCCCAGCTTCTGAAATACCGCGAGAACGCGGTGTTTCGCATCACCCTGAAGAGCGGGCAACCGGCCGCACTTCGGTTGCACCGGCCCGGTTACCACGACGAAACGGCGCTGGCCTCGGAACTCTGCTGGATGGCGGCGTTGCGGGAGGCGGGCTTGCGCGTTCCGGCACCGGTCTTGACCCCGGACGGGCGCCAGATCGTGACACTTGCCGCGACGCGGGCCCTCGGTGATCAGCATGCCGATATCGTCAGCTGGATGACCGGCGCTCCGCTTGGCCAGTCGGGTGTTCCGCTTGCGCACTCGCAGGAACGCCTCGCCGCCATTTTCCATCGCCTTGGCGAAGCCATGGCGCAGATGCACGCGGCCACCGACGCATGGATGCCGCCCTCCTCCTTTTCACGCCCAGCCTGGGACGATGACGGCTTGCTGGGCGAAAATCCCCTCTGGGGCCGCTTCTGGGATTGCCCTGGACTGTCGCCACATGACGCGGAACGCCTTTCCGGACTGCGGCTGCGGCTGCAAAAACAGCTCGGTAAACTCGCGAGTCTCAATGTCGACTATGGTCTCATCCATGCCGATCTCGTCCGGGAAAATGTGCTCGTCGATGGCGATCACGTCGAACTGATCGATTTTGACGACGGAGGCTACGGCTGGCGGATGTTCGACATTGCCACGGCCTTGTTCAAGAACCGCGGCGAACCGCACTACAAAATCATAAAGTCAGCATTGATCGAGGGAT
Organism: Hyphomicrobiales bacterium; assembly: GCA_900474095.1. Lineage (GTDB taxonomy): Bacteria > Pseudomonadota > Alphaproteobacteria > Rhizobiales > Rhizobiaceae > Pararhizobium. Next base: position 3,619 of record UCOA01000266.1, read on the forward strand.
ATCGCGGCGTGCGGCCTCTGCCGGACAGCGCCCTTGAAACCCTGCCGCTTTTCATGGTCCTGCGCAGTCTCACCTATATCGGCTGGATTGGCGAGCGACCCGATACCCAGGACGCCGCAGAGCGGCTTCGACGCTATGTGGCCGACGCGCTGGCCTTGGCGGATGCCATGCAGGCCGGCGACACGGCATAGGAGCACACCGTGCTACTTGTTCAGCGTCGCCAACTCGTCAAGCATGTCGAGCAGCGTTTCGATCCGTTCCCGGCCGAACCGCTGTTCAAGTGCCGTATAGATCGCCCGGCTGTCCGGGCTCACTTCGTTGATGATTTTCAGCGCGGCAGGGGTGATCTGCAACAGGATGCGGCGGCCATCCTGCGCATCCTTGCTCTTGGTGATAAACCCCCGCTCCTCGAGAGAGCGGATGATCCGCGTCAGGCTCGGGGCGAGAATGAAGGCCCGGTCGACGATTTCGGAGGCATCGAGCGTCCCGGCCTCCGCCAGAATACGGATCACCCGCCACTGCTGTTCGGTAACGTCATGAAGCGCCAGCATTGGACGAAAATGCCCCATCACGGCCTCGCGCGCCCGCAGCAGCGCAATCGGCAGCGACCGGCGAGTATCGCGGGGAAGGAGAGCATCCTGCGTGATGCCGGTGTTTTCAGGAGAAGGTCGTGTCATGACGGTTGTATGGAGCAATTTTTTGCGATGCGCAACGATTGCGAACCGGCGCGCACTCTTGACAACACCGTCAATATCATTAACATGTTAAATATATCGATCGTTGTGGCGCGGGAGGAACGATGCCGCATTTCACCATGGAGTATTCGTCCAATCTGGCTGGAAAGGTGGATTTCGACGCGCTTTGCCGTGTCGTCCACACGGAAATCCTGAAAACGGGCCTGTTCGAGACGGGGGCCGTGCGGGTGCGCGCGATCCGGTGCGACGCCTATGCGATAGCGGACCTGCTTACGGAAAACGCCTTCATCGACATGTCCTTCCGCATTGGAGAAGGGCGAAGCGAAAATGACAAGCGCCGGACGGGTGAGGCAATCTTCAACGCTGTGACGCAGCATCTGGATCCATTGTTCCAGACGCCGCATTTCGCATTGACGCTGGAAATCCGTGAAATCGATCCCGCGCTCAGCTGGAAGAAAAACGCCATCCATCCGCGCCTTCGCAAAACGAGCGGCTAGGCAGCACAACCAAAATCCAGACGCAGCAGACAAGCGAAAAGCCGCGCACCTGCCTCGTTGCCAACGCGGCAAGAGAAGCAATATCGGAGAAGAAAATGTCGAAATTCGAGGATAACCTCACGAAGGCGGAAGCCTATCTGGCCCGTTTTCGCCAAGACGGCGTACTGAACCATATCGGTGGCGAGGCGGTCCCTGCAGCCGACGGCACCACGTTCGACATCATCTCTCCGGTCGACCTGAAAGTTCTGGCAAAGGTCGCACACGGCAAGGCAGCGGATGTGGACCGGGCGGCTCAAGCGGCAAAGGCGGCCTTCCCGGCTTGGGCGGCGATGCCTGGCGACGAACGCAAGAAGCTCCTTCACAAGATTGCCGACGCCATCGTCGCCCGCGCCGAAGAGATCGCCTTCGTCGAATGCATGGACACCGGGCAATCGCTGAAATTCATGGCGAAGGCCGCACTTCGCGGGGCGGAGAACTTCCGCTTCTTCGCCGATCGCGCGGTGGAAGCCCGTGACGGAAAGACCTTGCGTGCGAATGGCCAGGTCAACATCACCAGCCGCGCGCCGATCGGGCCGGTTGGCGTCATCACGCCGTGGAACACACCCTTCATGCTGTCCACCTGGAAGATCGCGCCGGCGC
>UCOA01000265.1 GCA_900474095.1 Hyphomicrobiales bacterium
AAAAAGTTTTCAAGTTCATATATCTTCCTCCCAGAAGAGTTATGAGCATTTGCCTTGCTCGTGAGCAATTACTCACATTTTTGAAAAAAATGTCAATCGCATTCGTTGCTGCGCTGCAGAAACGCTGACTAACCATTTGATATTTTTTACTGATTATTTCTGGGCATCAGCTCACTGAGTGAGCAAAAACTCAGCCGTTGCCTCGTCGGTAATGAGACCGTTGATCACCCGCCCCTTGAGCGCGGCGTTCAGCGCCAGGTATTTTCGCTGGCCTTTGGCGATACCGATGACGCTCGCCGAATCACGCGACGGCAACGGCACGCTGGCGACGCGCTTGTTGATGCTACCCGACATCATCTGCCCGTCGCGGTCGAACATCCAACCGCAGATTTCTCCGGCGGCCCCCTCGTCCATCAATCGCACCATTTCGTCATGAGCAAGAAAACCGTCTTCGCACAACGGCGCGCGATCGCCCAGTTCACCGACGCCAACGAAAGCGACATTTGCTTCCGCGCCAAGCTGCAACGCCGATTTGACGAGTGCCTGATTGTGAAGCACTGCCCGCTCCTCCGGCGAGGAAACCAAAACCGGCAGCGGCATCGGAAAATGCCGCGCCTTGACGGCATCGGCCATGCTGAAGATGACGTTGTAATAGGCGGCCGAACCGTCGGGACCGATATTTCCGGTCAACGAGACGATTCGGTGCTGCGGACATTCCATTGCCGGCAATTGATCGATCGCCGCCTTCAGCGTGCGCCCCGTGCCGATGGCAAGCACAATCGGATCGGTCGATTTCAGCCAGCGCTCGATTTCTGCGGCACCCGCCTCGGCAATGCCGACCGTCGTGGAGGACGATCCGGGATCGCTTGGCACGATGTCCACGTGCCGCAGATCATATTTTTCCTTGAGCCGTTGCCCGAGTTCGAGGCAGGTCGCGATCGGATGATCGAGGCGAACCTTGATCAGACGCTCGGCCATCGCAAGCGAAACCAGCCGCTGCGCCGACTGCCGCGAAATCCCCATGACGGAAGCGATTTCATCCTGCGTGCGCCCGGCGACATAATAAAGCCAGCCGGCGCGTGCGGCGTCGTCGAGCCTGTTGCCTGCTTCCGGTCTGCGCGCCATCGTCCTATACTCCTTCGAAAAGGTGCTGACATCTTTTCCCGCCTTCTGTCAAACGCTGACCGCTGGCATGTGATTGCAAGCACGCTGAAACCCTTGCGCCACCGCGATTCCAACGTTTTCATTTTTTGATTTTTTACCGTTTGATAAAAAAATAAAGCGTGTTACCGTTTCATCATCCTAAGGCATGACATTGGGAGCAATAAAATGGGAACGACTGAAACTGGAATAGTAAGCGGACGCCTGTCGCCCGCCGATTACGACAGGAATTTTTCCGATCTGCATCCGCCGCTCGACGAGCATGAAGCGCTGGTCGCGTCCGATCGCTGCTACTTCTGTTACGACGCGCCCTGCATGACGGCCTGTCCCACCTCCATCGATATCCCGCTGTTCATCCGGCAGATATCGACTGGAAACCCGATCGGGTCGGCAAACACCATCTTCGACCAGAACATCCTCGGCGGCATGTGCGCCCGCGTCTGTCCCACCGAGACGCTCTGCGAGCAGGCCTGCGTCCGCAACACGGCCGAGCACCGGCCGGTCGAGATCGGCCGGCTGCAGCGCTATGCCACCGATATCGCCATGCGCGACAACGTCCAGTTCTATGAACGCACCGAACCGACCGGCAAATCCGTTGCCGTCATCGGCGCCGGTCCGGCAGGCCTCGCCTGCGCCCATCGACTTGCCGTCAAAGGCCACGACGTCATCATCTACGACGCCCGCGAAAAGGCCGGTGGCCTCAACGAATACGGCATTGCCACCTACAAGACCGTCGACAGCTTTGCCCAGAAGGAAGTCGACTATGTCCTGTCCATCGGCGGCATCGACGTGCGTAACCGCCAGATGCTCGGCCGTGACTTCTCGCTGAGCGACCTGCTATCCGAGCACGATGCCGTCTTCCTCGGCCTCGGTCTTGCCGGCGTCAACGCTTTGCGCGCCGAAGGCGAAACGGCCGACGGCGTCGAAGATGCGGTCGATTTCATCGCCGCTCTGCGGCAATCCGAGACCAAATCGGATATTGCAGTCGGCCGCAGGGTCGTGGTACTCGGCGGCGGCATGACGGCAATCGATGCGGCCGTGCAGGCAAAGCTGCTCGGCGCCGAGGAAGTCACCATCTGCTACCGCCGCGGCAAGGAGCATATGAACGCCTCCGAGTTCGAGCAGGATCTCGCCGCCTCCAAGGGCGTTGCCATCCGCCACTGGCTGCAGCCGAAGCGCATTCTCAGCCGCGACGGCAAGGTGGCCGGCATCGAACTCGACTACACGGCGCTCGAGGACGGACGTCTCGTCACCACCGGCGAAACCGGCGTCATCACCGCCGATCACGTGCTGAAGGCGATCGGCCAGACCTTCGAGGCCGATGGTCTCGGCATCATCGCCCTGCAATCCGGCCGCATCGTCGTCGATGACGAGGGACGCACGTCGCTCGAGCGAGTCTGGGCCGGCGGCGACTGCGTTCTGGGCGGCGAGGACCTGACGGTTTCCGCCGTCGCCATGGGTCGCGATGCGGCCGAATCGATCAACCGCGTGCTTGCCGCTGCATCGCAGCCGGCCATCGCCGTCGCTTGAAGGGGAGAATGAACAATGGCTGATCTCCGCAATAACTTCGTCGGCATCAAGTCCCCGAACCCGTTCTGGTTGGCCTCGGCGCCGCCGACCGACAAGGCGTACAACGTCGAACGCGCCTTCAAGGCGGGCTGGGGCGGCGTGGTCTGGAAGACGCTGGGCGAGGAAGGCCCACCGGTCGTCAATGTCAACGGCCCGCGTTACGGCGCCATCTGGGGCGCCGACCGCCGGCTTCTCGGCCTCAACAATATCGAACTCATCACCGACCGCGACCTCTATACGAACCTGCGCGAAATGAAGCAGGTGAAGATGAACTGGCCGGATCGGGCGCTGATCGCCTCGATCATGGTGCCTTGCGAAGAAAATGCCTGGAAGGCGATCCTGCCTTTGGTCGAAGAAACCGGCGCCGACGGCATCGAACTCAACTTCGGCTGTCCGCACGGCATGTCGGAACGCGGCATGGGGGCTGCGGTCGGACAGGTGCCCGAATATATCGAGATGGTCGCGCGCTGGTGCAAGCAGTATACGCGCATGCCCGTCATCACCAAGCTGACGCCGAACATTACCGACATCCGCAAGCCCGCTCGCGCCGCCAAGGCCGGCGGCACCGACGCCGTCTCGCTGATCAACACGATCAACTCGATCACCTCGGTCAACCTCGACACGTTCTCGCCGGAACCGTCGATCGACAGCAAGGGTAGCCACGGCGGCTATTGCGGACCGGCGGTGAAGCCGATCGCGCTGAACATGGTGGCCGAGATTGCCCGGGACCCGGAAACCTACGGCCTGCCGATCTCCGGCATCGGCGGCATCACCACCTGGCGGGACGCTGCTGAGTTCCTGGTGCTTGGCGCCGGCAACGTCCAGGTCTGCACCGCGGCCATGACCTACGGCTTCAAGATCGTCCAGGAAATGATCACCGGTCTTTCGAACTGGATGGATGCCAAGGGCCATCGCTCGCTCGACGACATCTGCGGCCGGGCAGTTCCGAACGTTTCGGACTGGCAGTATCTCAACCTCAACTATGTCGCCAAGGCCCGCATCGACCAGGATGCCTGCATCAAGTGCGGCCGCTGTCACATCGCCTGCGAGGACACCTCGCATCAGGCGATCACCCAATATGTCGATGGCGTCAGGCATTTCGAGGTGGTGGAAGACGAATGCGTCGGCTGCAACCTCTGCGTCAACGTCTGCCCGGTGCAGGATTGCATCACCATGGTCGCGCTTGAGCCCGGCACGCTGGACGAGCGCACCGGCAAGGTGGTCGATCCGAACTATGCCAACTGGACGACCCACCCGAACAACCCGATGGCGCGCCAAGCCGCGGAGTGAGGGCTTTTTGAACGTTTGCGGCCGTCTCGACACGAAGCGAGACGGCCGTTTCTATTGAGGCGGCC
>UCOA01000264.1 GCA_900474095.1 Hyphomicrobiales bacterium
CCCTGCCCCTGGCGCGAGGACGGACGCGGCTCCCCTCCCACCGCGTCCGTCCATTTTTTCCGCCCTTCGAGCATTTTCTCCGAGCCACAAAAACGCTCGGTCGTTTACTTTCACGCAACGCCGGGACGGAAAGCCGCTTCGCACCTTTCCTGGAATTGCCCTCGACGGAGATTTCCATGACCATCACGGAACTGACGCCGCCCGTCGGCGAGCCGCTGACGCTTGCCGAGACGAAGGCGCATCTGCGCATCGATGGCAGCGCCGAGGACGACCTTATCTCATCCCTCATTCGCACCGCGCGCGAGCATCTGGAGCGGGAGACGGGATTGGCGCTCCTGGCCCGCACTTTCCGGCTCTATCTCAACGACTGGCCGCAGTCGCGCGTGATTCGGATTGTCAGGGGGCCGGTGCAAACGATTGAAGGCGTTAGCGTTTATGATGCGGACGGTATGCCCCGAGAGATCAATGTTTCCGGATTCGTGCTCGATGGCCGGGCGCGTCCGGCGCGGCTGATCCTGCCTGAGCATCCGGCGCCGGGGCAGGCGATCAACGGCATCGAGATCGATTTTTCCGCCGGTTTCGGTGCGAACGGGGCCGACGTGCCGGACACGCTGAAGCGGGCGATGCTGCTGCACGCGGCGTTGCTCTACGAGTTCCGCGGCGCGGTCGCGCCGGAGAACCAGCCGGCGGCGGTGCCGGCCGGATACGACCGGCTGATCGGGCCGTTTCGCCGGCGGGGGCTTTGACCATGCGCGCGACCATCCTTGATCCCGGGCAGATGTCGGCGCGCCTGGAGCTGGAAATGCGCGAAGAGGTAAGCGACGGGCAGGGCGGTGCCGTGACGGGTTTTGCCGTCGTCACCTCGCTCTGGGCGCGGATCGTACCGGTTTCGGCCAGGGACGAAGAGCGCGCAGACGAGGAGGTCTTCGCCGTCACGCACCGCATCTGGATTCGCTTTCGCGAGGACCTCGTCGCGGGCATGCGGTTTCGCAAAGGCGGTCGGCTTTTTGCTCTGCGAGCCTGGTACGACCCGGACGAGACGAGGCGCTATCTCGTTTGCCAATGCGCGGAGGAGGGACGATGAGCGCGGCGACGGCCTTGCAGAAGGCGATTTACGGGAGACTGGCGGGCGACGCCGACCTGATCGCGTTGATCGGGGATGGCGGCGTGCGGGATCATCTACAGACGGGGTCGCATCGGCCCGGCGTCTGGATTGTCAGCCTGGAGAGCCGCGATGCCTCGACCGCGAGCGAAGCGGGAGAAGAGCATCTTGTCACGCTGGAGGTTCGCACTGCCGAAGGCGGCAACCGGTCGGCGCTGCAGATTTCGGCACGCGTTCGGGTCCTGCTTGATGATGCCGAACTTGTGCTCGACGGCTTCGCGTTCGTCAGCCTGTTTCACCGGCGCACCCGCATTGGCAGGGACGCGAAGGTGAAGGGCCATGTCGCGGAGATGGTATTTCGGGCGGTGACCGAGTGAAGTTTCGTTAGTCGAAAGCACAGGTTGTCAGCGCCCTCGCGGGCGCTTTTTTCGTTTCAGGAAGGACAGAACATGGTGGCGCAAAAGGGGAAGGATCTTCTTTTGAAGATCGACAACGGCGGAAGTTATGTGACCGTTGCGGGGCTTCGCTCCAAGCGGCTGGCGTTCAATGCGGAGACCGTGGATGCGACGGATGCGGAATCGGCGGGGCGGTGGCGGGAACTGCTGGGCGGGGCGGGCGCCCAGCGGGCTTCGGTCTCCGGGGCGGGCATTTTCAAGGACCACGGTTCGGATGCGCTGGTGCGCGCGGCCTTCTTCAACGGCTCGATCCTCAACTGGCAGATCGTCATCCCGGATTTCGGCACGCTGACCGGCGCCTTCCAGGTGACGGCGCTCGAATATTCCGGCCAGTACAATGGCGAGATCCTGTTCGAGACCGCGCTCGAATCCGCCGGCGCCCTGACCTTTACGGCGCTCTGATGATGACACGGCACAATGTGGCTACAGGGCGGGCCAACCGGCATCGCGGCGAGGTGGAGGCGGTGATCGGTGGTGAGCGGCGAATTCTCTGCCTGACGCTGGGAAGCCTTGCCGAGCTGGAAACCGCCTTTGCGGCTGAAAACCTGTCGGAGCTTGCGGCGCGTTTTTCCTCCGGCCGGCTGAAGGCGGTGGACATGATCCGGATCCTCAGCGCCGGCTTGCGCGGCGGCGGCAATCTGGTCTCCGACGAGGATGTCGCCGAGATGAGTGTCGAGGGCGGCATTGCCGGGCTGGCGCGACTGACCGGCGAACTGCTGACGGCGACCTTCGGCG
>UCOA01000262.1 GCA_900474095.1 Hyphomicrobiales bacterium
CGTCGATTTGCCCGAGCCGTTGCGGCCGACCAGGCAGATGCGGTCGCCGGGCTCGACCTGCAGGTTGGCGCCGGCAAGCAGCGGCGTGCCGCCGAAGGAGAGGAAGATGTCGTCGAGTTTCAGAATGGGCGGCGCCACGGTTAGGCTCCCGAAAGGTCTTGAGGGCGGGCAAGGACGATCGCCCGGCCGGAGGAAAGGGTGAGGCGGACGGTGCCTTCGGCGACGTTGGAAATGGTGCGCGAGGACCCGAACGGCAGATGGAAATCCTTGAGCGGATAACGGGCGCCTTCGATGGAAAGGCCGGCGAGCGGATCGAGGCCGAGGATCGAGAACAGGCTGCCCTTCGGGAGGTCGATGTCGCGGGTGCCCGGCAGCAGCGGATAGGCTTCCTCCTCGCCGGAGGTGAGCAGCACGTCGAGGCCGTCTTCGGACAATTTCACGGCGTAGAGCAGGTGCATGAAGGCGTGGTCGCTGCGCTCGCCGCCGAGCGCGCCGGCGAAGACAAGTTTTTTTGCGCCGCGCTCAAGTGCTGCGGCAATGGCGATCTCGCCGTCCGTCTCGTTCTTGGCAGGCGGGTACGGCTCGCGGATCACGTCCGGCCATTCGTCGATCAGCGCCTGCGTCGTGGAATCGAAATCGCCGACCCAGAGCTCCGGCTTGTGGCCGAGCATCCTGGCATGCCGCATGCCGCCATCGGCGGCGATGACGCGGGCGCCCTTCAGATGGCCGGTGAGCCGATCCGTTAGTGTCAGCGCGCCGCCCATCAGGATTACGAAAGCCTGTCTCTTCATGGCGCAAGGCCATAGCTTAAACAGGGGGCGAAGGGGAAGAGGCAGCAGCTCATTTGCCGGCGAGGGGTACCTTCCTTATGGTGCGGGAGCAGCGCCGGCGCCGATACGGCCTTCCTTTTCCCTTTCGCGGTTCTGGTAGACCTGCTCGAAGCCGGTGACGAATTTGTCGAACAGGATGGAAAAGGCCGCGACGTCCTCCTCCGGCCAGTCGGCGAGGATGCTCTCGATCACGCCGCGTTTGACCGCCTGCACCTCGAGCACCAGCTTTTTGCCGAGGTCAGTCATGACGACGATGATGCGCCGGGCGTCGGCCTGCGAGGCTTCCCGCCGCAAGGCGCCGCGCGCCACCATGTCGGAGACGATGCGGCTGGCGCGCGAGGGATCGATGCGCATGAAGTCGGCGATGGTGCCGACCGTCACCTCGCCCTCCGGCTCGGCGCGCCGGACCGCATCGAGGACGTCGAGATGGGAGATTTCAAGGCCGGGTGCGACATTGTCGATGGCGAGGCGCGCGAGCACCCGCCGCCCGACCAGAAGCCGCCAGCGCCCCATCGAACGGCCGATCGAGGCGCGGTGTGCCTCGCTGTCGCTGGCGCCGGTTTCGCGTTCCAAGGTCGATATTTCCTGTTCCATGAACGGCACCATAGCAAAGCACGGCACCGTCATAAAGCCGGAATATGCGGTGCGCATAAATATGCCATTGACAAATATATGCTAACAGCACATAAATTGCGCACCGCAACTGGAACCCCGATCATGGACATGCACGCCGCCCCGGCGCCGCTCGTTTCGAGCCACGCGCTGCGCCTGACGCTTTTCTTCTTCCTGATGACCGCGCTGTTCATGGCGACGCTGGACAACCAGATTGTTGCGACGGCACTGCCGACCATCGTCGGCGAGTTCGGCCAGATGGAGCGCTTCGGCTGGATCGGCTCGGCCTATCTGCTCGCCACCTGCGCGGTCATGCCGCTCTACGGCAAGCTCGGCGACCTGTTCGGC
>UCOA01000261.1 GCA_900474095.1 Hyphomicrobiales bacterium
GCGCTCGCCGCAAGCTATGCCCTGCCGGTGGCATTGAGCGACCGGATCGAGAATTTTCCGCTTGAGACCAGTGCCGCGCTGATGGCCTATCTGCGCGCCGGCAGGGACAATCTCACGCAATTCCTCGAGCCGATTGGCGCGCCGGACAGTATCAGCGACATCGACGGATTGCGGGTCACGCTTACGGACGGCCGCGTCATCCACTTCCGGCCGTCCGGCAACGCACCGGAGATGCGCTGCTATGTCGAGGCGGAAACCGCCGATCAGGCGCAGGCGTTGCTCGAGCAGGGCCTCGACCGCATCCGCGCGTTCGCTCGGGAACACACGTGATGCAGGTTATCCTCCGTGACGAGGGAATTCACTTCAGTCGAAAGTCCTTGTAATCCAAACCTTTGTTTGACTTTCCAGCAGGGTTTTCAAGAAAACTTCAAAAACCCTGTTGACACCAAAGCGTGAGCCCCTTACATGCCGGTCCGTCGCCCAGATGGCGGAATTGGTAGACGCGCCAGCTTCAGGTGCTGGTACTCGAAAGGGTGTGGAGGTTCGAGTCCTCTTCTGGGCACCAAATTCCAAAAAAGCTCTGTAATCCCAAAAGGATGCAGAGCTTTTTTGCTTTTGCGCAAAGCGCTTGCGACGAGCGGTGAGCGCGGCCTCGCCCACTCTCAACCCTTCCTCGTTGCGAACCACGCGGTTTATCCTTTTGGCGCGCCCCCGGGCCACCAACATGCGCCCCGGTGAGGCGCGCTTGTATGGCGACTTCACCTCGGGCGTAGAAGCGACCGCGGGTTTTGCTGTGTCTGCATCGAAAACGTGTCTTCCCAACCGAGATCCGCGGGCTCGGAACGGGCTTCGGCGCGGCAGTGAGCCGTATTGGGGCGGGCCTCGGCACGTTTCTGCTGCCGTGGTCCATGTCCAACCTCGGCATCTCAACCACCATGCTGATCGCCGCCGGCATCGCCGGTGTCGGTGCTGGATTGTCGCAATGGCTGGCGCCCGAAACGAAGGGGAAGAGCCTCAGCGAAACAGCTGCCGGGTATTCACATTGACCGGCTTTAGCACTGCTCCCAAGAGTAACTGCGAGCAAGTTCGAGTGGAAGTCTTTACTTGATGCACCGCTTACCGGGCGGCTGGGCAGTTGGAGACTCTCCCCGCGTTGCTGGTGGCAACTAGCACCCAAGTAGCGCATGACAAGGCCGGCCACGACGAAACGGAATGGCCGCCACGTGTTTGAAGCGCGTGGCGGCCTGTATTCGATTGAGCGCCCGGTGAGGCACGCTTGTACTGACGACTTCACCTCGGGCGTCGAAGCGACCGCGGTCTTGCTGTGTCTGCATCGACCATCTGGCTTTTTTGCAAGCCTGCATTAGAATGTGCTTCCATGATGGACACACGCTTCTCTTCGGCTCTGCAGATCATCATTACAGTTGCCGTCAATGAAATAACGAACACGCGCTCAACGAGCGATATGCTGGCAGCGAAGCTCGATGCCAATCCCAGCCTTGTACGCAGGCTGGTAGCGCCGTTGATGCAGAAGAATATCCTCGTGTCGTCCGAAGGATATCAGGGCGGCTATCGGCTTGGCCGACCCACCAGTTCGATCTATTTGAGCGAGATCTATCTTGCCGTAACGCCGGACAAGAAAATCTGGGGCACGCGCGACGACATTCCTGCCGAATGCTTCATTTCAAGCAATATGAATGAATGGTCCGCGAAACTCAGCAAGGAAGCGGAGCAGGCCCTGCTTGGTCTGCTCAGCGAAAAATCCGTTGAAGATGTGATTTCGGAACTGGCAACGATTGACGGCGGCAAGTGTCCGTTGGGAAGAGCGCTCGCTACCTGAAGGGCGGTTTCTTGAGGTCGCGCGGGACGGCCGGCGGGAGCCGGACCGTCCCCG
>UCOA01000259.1 GCA_900474095.1 Hyphomicrobiales bacterium
GTCTTCTTGCGGCCTTTCTGTCGATAGACGTCGACGACGACGGCGGCGATGATGATCAGGCCCTTGACGATTTCCTGGTAGTAGGCGTCGACGCGCAGGAAGGTGAAGCCGGAGGTCATGACGCCGAGGATGACGGTGCCGATGACGGTGCCGGTGATGCGGCCGACGCCGCCGGTCAGCGAAGTGCCGCCGATGACGGTGGCAGCGATCGCGTCGAGTTCGTACATCACCCCCATGCCGGCCTGCGCCGTCTGGGCGCGGGCCGCCGTGACGACGCCGGCCAGCCCGGCCAGCATGCCGGCGATGGCATAGACCTTGACCAGATGCGCCTCGACATTGATGCCCGAGACCCGGGCCGCCTGGACATTGGCGCCGATCGCATAGGTGAACTTGCCGTAGCGGGTATAGCGCAGCGCGATGTGGAAGATCAGCGCCACGACGAGGAAGACGACGACCGGCCAGATGCCGGTGCCGATGAAGTTGAACTGGTCGGTGAGGCCCGACACCGGCTGGCCCTTCGTGTACCATTTCGACAGGCCGCGGGCCGAGACCATCATGCCGAGCGTGGCGATGAAGGGCGGGATCTTGGTGCGGGCGATCAGCTGGCCGTTGATGAAGCCGGCCAGAAGGCCGACGCCGAGGCCAAGCGCGATCGGCACGATCGCCGGCAGGTCGGTCAGCCCCGGATAGAGCGCCCGCGGCCAGGTCGAGGCCTGCGCGACGCTGGCGGCGATCATCGCCGTCATGCCGACGACCGAGCCGGAGGACAGATCGATGCCGCCGGTGATGATCACCTGCGTCACGCCGACGGCGATGATGCCGATCACCGCCACCTGCAGGATCATGATCGTCAGGCGCTGCGGGTTCATCAGGAAGCTCTGGCCGACGAAGATCCAGCCGAGCACCTCATAGACCAGCGCGATGCCGATCAGCACCAGGAAAATGTTGAATTCCGGCGGCAGGCGCCGTCTCGATTTGGCAAGCGGCGGGCGAGTGCCCTGTGCGGCGACATTGGTATCCATGTTGTCTTTCCTCCCTGTGGTTGGCAGTTTTCCGCGCCGTTCAGCGCGCGGCCAGTTCCATCACCTTGATCTGGCTGGCCTCGGCCCGGTCGAGGAAGCCGGTGACCCGGCCCTCGTGCATGACCATGACGCGGTCGCTCATGCCGAGAACCTCGGGCATTTCCGACGAGATCATGATGACGGCGACGCCGTCGCGGGCGAGTTCCGTCACCAGCCGGTGGATTTCCGCCTTGGCGCCGACGTCGATGCCGCGGGTCGGCTCGTCGAGGATCAGGATGCGCGGCTGCGTCAACAGCCAGCGGCCGATCAGCGCCTTCTGCTGGTTGCCGCCGGAGAGGTTCTCGATCCGCTCCTCAAGGTTCGGCGTCTTCACCCGCAGCTTGCGGGCCATCTCCTCGCATTGCGCCGCAACGCCCTTCTCGTCGACAAAGCCCATCCTCACGAACTTGTCCTGCAGCACGGCGATCTGCATGTTTTCGAGAATGTTGAGGATCAGCAGGCAGCCGGTGTCCTTGCGGTCCTCGGTCAGGAACGCCATGCGGTGCCGGATCGCCTCCGTCGGCGAGGCGATGTTGACCGGCTTGCCGTTGATGGCGATGGCGCCGGAGGTCGCCGGCGTCACGCCGAACAGCGCTTCGGCGACATTCGAGCGGCCGGAGCCGACCAGGCCGGCAACGCCGAGGATCTCGCCGGCGCGCACCTCGAACGAGACATCGTGGAAGACATCCTTCAGGCACAGGTCCCTGACCGACAGGACGACGTCGCCGATCGGCACCTCCTCCTTCGGGAACATCTGGGTGATCTCGCGGCCGACCATCATGCGGATGATGTCGTCGCGCGTCACCTCGCTCGAGGCATGCGTGCCGATATACTTGCCGTCGCGGAACACCGAGAACTCGTCGGCGATCTCGAACAGCTCGTTCATCTTGTGGGTGATGTAGACGATGCCGATGCCTTGGCGGCGCAGGTCGCGGATGATCTCAAACAGATGCGCCACCTCGCGCTCGGTCAAAGCCGAGGTCGGCTCGTCCATGATCAGCACGTCGGACTGGTACGACACCGCCTTGGCGATCTCGACCATCTGGCGGTTGGCGATCGACAGGTCGCGCACCTCGCTCTGCGGATCGAGCGCGATGTTCAGCCGCTTGAACAGCTCGGCCGTCAGCCGGTTCATCTCGCCGTGATCGACGAAGCCGAACCGGGTCAACGGCTCGCGGCGGATCCAGATGTTCTCGGCCACCGTCATGAACGGCATCAGGTTGAGCTCCTGATGGATCATCGCGATGCCGTTTTCGAGCGCATCGAGCGGCGATTTCAGCTGGATGTCGACGCCCTTGAACTTCACCTCGCCGCGGTCGGGCGTGTAGATGCCGGCCAGGATCTTCATCAGCGTCGACTTGCCGGCGCCATTCTCGCCCATCAGCGCATGCACCGTGCCGCGCCGCAGCCGGAACGACACATCATCGAGCGCCACCACGCCCGGAAACTCCTTGCGCACGCCCTCGAC
>UCOA01000258.1 GCA_900474095.1 Hyphomicrobiales bacterium
CGCCGCATCGCCGACATCATCGAGCCAGTGCTCGTTCCGATGGGATACCAGCTGGTGCGGGTTCGCCTGACCTCGCAGAACGGCGCGACGCTGCAGATCATGGCCGAGCGGACCGACGGCACGATGACCGTGCAGGATTGCGAAGCCATCTCGACGGCGATTTCTCCGGTTCTCGATGTGGAAGATCCGGTCGACAAGGCGTATCATCTGGAAGTGTCGTCGCCCGGCATCGATCGGCCGATGGTGCGCAAATCGGATTTCAGCCGCTGGGCCGGTCATCTGATCAAGTGCGAAACCTCGATCCTGGTCGATAATCGCAAGCGTTTTCGGGGCAAGATCGTTGCGGCCGACGATGAGGGTTTCACCATCGAGCGCGACCAGCCGGCCTATGGCGAAGAGCCGCGGGTTACCATCCCGTTCACGGCGCTGGCCGAGGGCCGGCTGATCCTGACGGACGACCTGATCCGCGATGCGCTGGCGGCGGACAAGAAGGCCAAGGCGGCGCAAGCTGCAGAAGGCCAAGCCGCACATGGCGTGGCGGCGAACGAAAATTTCGAAGACGAAGATTCGCCGATCGAATGAGTTTATGGCGCGGGACGCTTCAGGATGAAGCCCCGGCAATCAGACGGAGACTTGAAAATGGCAGTGAGTGCTAACCGGCTCGAACTTCTGCAGATCGCGGATGCCGTCGCGCGCGAAAAGGTGATCGACCGCGAAATCGTGCTGGCCGCGATGGCCGATGCGATCCAGAAGGCGGCACGCTCGCGCTATGGTTCGGAGAGCAACATCCGCGCCGACATCAATTCCAAGACCGGTGAGATCCGCCTTCAGCGCCTGCTCGAAGTCGTCGAGATTGCCGAGGACTATTCCACGCAGATCCCGCTCGAACTGGCGCGTGACCGCAACCCGGACGCCAAGCTTGGCGATTTCATTGCCGATCCGCTGCCGCCGATGGATTTCGGCCGCATCGCCGCCCAGTCCGCCAAGCAGGTCATCGTCCAGAAGGTGCGCGAAGCCGAGCGTGACCGCCAGTTCGACGAATTCAAGGATCGCATCGGCGAGATCGTCAACGGCACGGTCAAGCGCGTCGAATATGGCAACGTCATCGTCGACCTCGGCCGCGGCGAAGGCATCATCCGCCGTGACGAAATGATCCCGCGCGAGAACATGCGCTATGGCGATCGCGTCCGCTCGTACGTCTATGATGTGCGTCGCGAACAGCGCGGCCCGCAGATCTTCCTGTCGCGTACCCATCCGCAGTTCATGGTGAAGCTGTTCACCATGGAAGTTCCGGAAATCTACGACGGCATCATCCAGATTCGCTCGGTTGCCCGCGACCCCGGCTCGCGCGCCAAGATCGCCGTGATCTCGAACGATAGTTCGATCGATCCGGTCGGCGCCTGCGTTGGCATGCGCGGTTCGCGCGTTCAGGCCGTCGTCGCCGAACTGCAGGGTGAAAAGATCGACATCATTCCATGGAGCCAGGATCCGGCGTCGTTCATCGTCAACGCGCTGCAGCCGGC
>UCOA01000257.1 GCA_900474095.1 Hyphomicrobiales bacterium
CGAGCGCCAGGTGCGCCGGCTCCTGGAGCGGATCAGGACGACCGGTGCGGCATCGATCCGGCACAAGGCGATCACCGCCTGATCGAATTTGCTGACCCGTCGCTCCGTCAGCGGTGATCGGCCCTTCTTATATCCGACATGGTCGTCGTCATCCTCGCTACTGTGACAACCGGCCTTCATCGTCGATCAGTGTGAGGCGGCTAGGCAACGCATCGCTCCAGTTCCAGAGGACGAGATTGAGATCATTATTGGTCGCGCCGGGGGCGAAGCTCCTGATAAGAAGCCCATGATATCCGGCTGCAACAAGTCTGCGGGCGAAGGCTTGTGTCTTCGCTTCCCCGGTCGCCTTCATCTGGTTCCGCCACGTCGCGTCGGCGAGCGCGGACGCTTCCATCCCCTCCGCTTGCAAGGCGGCATCGTCGCGACTGTCGAAAACGCGCTCAATGTCCGCGTCATAGGATACGAGCATCGTCGGTTGCAGGCTGCCGACCTGATTGGCCTCCCTCAGCGCCGTCATGACCGACACGGATGTATAAAGTGCCGGTGTCCCCTTCCTGTTGAATCGGCCACCGTAAAGCTCCGCGCCGCGGCCGGACAACGGTTCGCGCGCATAAATGGGGTTCAGCGCCCGGTACAAGGCTCCTTGGAAACGCATAGACCGCGTTACGCGTGAACGCCGGCGTCGACCGCGTCGATATAGTCAAGCACGTCTTCGGCACGACCATCCCTGACCATTTGCATCGCCGTCAGGCCTGAGAAGCCAGGCAGGGGCTCCGACCGATACCAAGCATAGGCCATCAGCGCCGAGCCGAAACGGGGCTCGACCTTATTGATGATCTCCGCCACCTCGCGCAGGCGCCGCTGCGTTTTGTCCGAACGGATTCGGTCCTTGCGCTGAATCGCATCCCTTCCGAGGCCGGCGGTACGGGCGATTTCCTCGCTCGTGGTGCGCAACGCGTCTGCGATCTTGCGCGGTGAGAAAATCCCACCGTCGGCATATTGAGCAAGGCCCATTGCGCTTACCTCCATTCCCAATAGTCAACCAATATGACGCAAAATAGCGTCAGAATTTGCGTAAGTCAATTAAAATGGGAAGCAGGAGAGATCACATGGGCCTTCTGAAGACCGTTGATCGTTTCGGCCAACGCATTGTCGTAGGAGACGCCGACGCTGACAACAGAGGGTTCTATTCCTGCCTCTGCCAGTCGCTCAGGGTATTTTATGGTGGGTGGATCTGACGCCCGACAAGCGCGTGCGGACCAAGGTTGCGAGTGACAGAGGCTTGGGCAAGTGACGCCTATTTTGGACGCACACGCGTCGCCGCGGACGTCACCGACCATCAGTTCAACCTCTCGAAACTCGTTAGACATAAGCCTACCTCAAGCCTGTGCTTGAGCCTTCTTGCTTATGCTGAGTGTCCGGGCGAAAGTGGGGGTCGTTCAGATAGATTATCGCACTGAAAGTTGTAGCCGCAAAGTTAAGTGTCCTGATCCTGCAAAGTAAGATCGTCACGGCTCGCCGCAGGTCACGAG
>UCOA01000256.1 GCA_900474095.1 Hyphomicrobiales bacterium
CGAGCGCCAGGTGCGCCGGCTACTGGAGCGGATCAGGACGACCGGTGCGGCATCGATCCGGCACAAGGCGATCGGCCGGCCGTCGAACAACCGGATCGGCGATGGGGTTCGCGATTATGCTGTGGCTCTCATTCGCGAGCGCTATGCCGATTTCGGTCCAACCTTGGCGGCCGAGAAGCTTGCCGAGCGCGATGGGCTGACGGTGTCGCGCGAGACGTTGCGGCACTGGATGTCGGAGGCCGGAATCTGGTTGTCGCGCAAGCAGCGCCGGACGTTTCATCAGCCGCGATTGCGGCGTGAGGCCTATGGCGAACTGGTGCAGATCGACGGCTCGGAGCACCGCTGGTTCGAAGAGCGTGGGCCGGCCTGCTCGCTGTTGGTGTTCATCGACGATGCGACGGGCAAGCTGATGCAGTTGCGCTTCGTGCGCTCGGAAAGTGCGTTCAGCTACTTCGAGGCGCTGGAGCTTTATCTGAAGGATCACGGCGCTCCCGTTGCCTTTTATTCCGACAAGCATTCGGTGTTCCGGGTGGCGAAGAAGGATGCCAAGGGTGGCCAGGGCATGACCCAGTTCGGCCGCGCGCTTTGTGAGCTAAACATCGAGATTCTTTGCGCAAATTCCAGCCAGGCCAAAGGACGCGTTGAGCGGATGAACCGGACCCTACAGGACCGTTTGATCAAGGATCTGCGCCTGGAGGGCATCTGCGGTATGGATGACGGCAACGCTTTCCTGCCGCAGTTCATGGCGCGCTATAACCAGCGGTTTGCCATCGCCCCTACCCGTTCGGACAATCTGCATCGGCCGATGAACCTCGCGTCGGAACGGCTCAGGGACATTCTGTGCAAGCGTGAGCAGCGTTACGTTGGGGCGCAGCTGACGTTTTCGTTCGAGCGCCAGCGGATCATGCTGGAAGAGAGTGAGGTGACGCGTGGGCTGGTTGGCCGTTATGTCGAGACCTATGCCTTTGCCGATGGCCGGCTGGAGGTGCGCTGGAAGGGGCATTCCCTGTCCTATCGGGTGTTCGACAAGGACCAGCGGGTGACGCATGCGGCGATCACCGAGAACAAGCGGCTTTCCGATGTGCTGGCCTACATCAAGGAGCGGCAGGAGCAGTTACCAACGCCGAAGGTGAAGACCAACAGCGAGAAGATTGGCTACAAACCACGTGGCCGCAAGCAGCCAGGCAAGCGGACGGATTACATGAACGATCCTGCGGTCATTGCCCGACGGCGACAAGCGCTCTCTGACCTCGATGCGGCGGAATGAATGGCTGCTGCAACGGTCAAAGCTAAAGCCGAAGGGGAGCGTCTCACCCGCCCCCGCCCTTCCCTTGCAACCCGGCCCAGCCGGTTCGGTCGGGGGCTTGCCTCAGCGCAACTGGAGATGCCGAGTGTCGCATTTCTAACGGGCTGAAGACGCGGCCAAAGTGACATTTTAACTTTGCGCCACAGCGGACATTCCAACCTTGCTGCCACA
>UCOA01000255.1 GCA_900474095.1 Hyphomicrobiales bacterium
ATGGCAAAGAGCAAATTTGAGCGCAACAAGCCGCACGTTAACATTGGCACGATCGGCCACGTTGACCATGGCAAGACGTCGCTGACGGCAGCGATCACGAAGTATTTCGGCGAATACAAGGCGTATGACCAGATCGACGCCGCTCCGGAAGAAAAGGCGCGCGGCATCACCATCTCGACGGCGCATGTCGAATATGAGACGCCGGCCCGTCACTATGCGCATGTCGACTGCCCCGGCCACGCCGACTACGTCAAGAACATGATCACCGGTGCGGCGCAGATGGACGGCGCGATCCTGGTTTGCTCGGCTGCCGACGGCCCGATGCCGCAGACCCGCGAGCACATCCTGCTCGCCCGTCAGGTCGGCGTTCCGGCGATCGTCGTGTTCCTGAACAAGGTCGACCAGGTCGACGACGCCGAGCTGCTCGAACTCGTCGAACTGGAAGTGCGCGAACTGCTTTCGTCCTACGACTTCCCGGGCGATGACATTCCGATCGTCAAGGGCTCGGCGCTGGCCGCTCTCGAAGATTCGGACAAGAAGATCGGCGAAGACGCGATCCGCGAGCTGATGGCCGCTGTTGACGCCTACATCCCGACGCCCGAGCGTCCGATCGACCAGCCGTTCCTGATGCCGATCGAAGACGTGTTCTCGATCTCGGGCCGTGGTACGGTCGTCACCGGTCGCGTCGAGCGCGGCATCGTCAAGGTTGGCGAGGAAATCGAAATCGTCGGCATCCGTCCGACGACGAAGACGACCTGCACCGGCGTTGAAATGTTCCGCAAGCTGCTCGACCAGGGCCAGGCCGGCGACAACATCGGCGCGCTGCTGCGCGGCGTCACCCGTGACGGCGTCGAGCGTGGCCAGATCCTGTGCAAGCCGGGTTCGGTCAAGCCGCACAAGAAGTTCATGGCTGAAGCCTACATCCTGACGAAGGAAGAGGGCGGCCGTCATACGCCGTTCTTCACCAACTACCGTCCGCAGTTCTACTTCCGCACGACGGACGTGACCGGCATCGTGTCGCTGCCGGAAGGCACGGAAATGGTCATGCCGGGCGACAACGTCACCGTTGCCGTCGAGCTGATCGTGCCGATCGCGATGGAAGAAAAGCTGCGCTTCGCCATTCGTGAAGGCGGCCGCACCGTCGGCGCCGGCATCGTCGCAAGCATCGTCGAGTAA
>UCOA01000252.1 GCA_900474095.1 Hyphomicrobiales bacterium
ACGACGCCGATCAGCGCCAGCACAACCATGAGATAGATGACGAGCAATACGGTCTGCATTTTGTCCAGTCCTGCCTTAGATCACGCCCCGTCCGGCTTTGGGAAGCCGGAACCCGAAGCGCGATCGAGTGATCGTCCGGCGTGGGAGGCGCACGGAAACCAAGGCAGGTTTCAGCGCCCGCACCACGCGGGAAAAATTCATGTTGGCGGCTGCATATACCAAGCCACCGCGCATTAAAAGCCCCTCCTCGCCGTTCGGCGAGTTCAGGCCGTCAAATCTTCATACGCCCGGTAGATGGCGAGGAAGTCGTCGGCTTTCAAGCTCGCGCCGCCGATCAGCGCGCCGTCGACATTGGCGACGCCCATCAATTCCCTGGCATTACCCGGCTTGACCGATCCGCCATAGAGAATGCGCATCTTCGCTCCGGCGTCGCCGAAGCGCGCTACAAGCTCGGAGCGTTGGAAGGCATGCGCCTCCTCGACATCCTTGGCCGTCGGCGTCAGGCCCGTGCCGATCGCCCAGACCGGCTCATAGGCAATGACGGTGTTTTCGGCGGTGGCGCTACCCGGAACGGAACCGGCGAGCTGGCGTTTCAGCACGTCCAGGGTCTGGCCCGCCTTGCGCTCGTCACCGGTTTCGCCGATGCAGATGATGGCGACCAAGTCGGCCGCGAACGCCGCTTCGGCCTTTGCGCGCACGAGGGCGTCTGTCTCGGCGTGGTCGGTGCGGCGCTCGGAATGGCCGACGATTACATGGGTGCCGAAGCAATCGGCGATCATCTCGGCCGAGACATCGCCGGTATGGGCGCCGGAGGTTTTTTCGTGGCAATCCTGGGCGCCGATCAGAAGCGGGCTGTCGTCGCAAAGCGCTGTTGCGACGTAGAGCAGGGTCGCGGGCGGGCAGATCAGGGCTTCGACCTTTTCGGACAGCTCTCCCTTGACGCCTTCTGCCATGGCCTTGATCTGGTCGAGCGACGCCCGCAGACCGTTCATTTTCCAGTTTCCGGCAACAAGCGGACGTATTTCGGGCGTCATGCGATCTCCTCACGGCAATAGTCGTTTCCCGGCAACGGCCTAGCAAATATGCCGGGCAAAGGAAAGCTGTCGCCGAGCAGGAGCGATTCATAACGCTCCGATATCGAAACTGTGATGACGCTGCCGCTTGCCCGACGGTCATCAAAGAACGATGGTTTTGTTTGCCTACGCATAACCGGAGATCGACGATGCTACGCAACCGGCAGGATAGTTTCGGATGGGGCACGATCGTTCTCCACTGGATGATCGCCTTCCTCATCACGGGCTTGATCATCCTTGGTTATGTCATGACCCGGCCGGATATCGATCCGGAACTGCAGTTCTCGCTTTATCAATGGCACAAGTCCTTCGGCATGGCGGCGCTGGCGCTGGCCTTCGTCCGGCTCGTCTGGTGGCTGGCCAACGTCCATCCGGACCCCGTTGCCAGCCTTTCTGCCCTCGAAAGGCGCGGCGCCTCGGTGACCCACGCGCTTCTGCTGGTATTGACCGTCGCCGTTCCATTGGCGGGTTGGGCGATCGCCTCGACATCGACGCTCAATATTCCAACGCTGTTTTTCAACCGGGTGCTGATTCCGCATCTGCCGATGGAAAAATCCGAGGCCGCCGAGACATTCTGGAGCGATGCGCATGCCTGGCTCGCCTACGGATTGGCCGGTCTCGTGGTCCTGCACGCGGCCGCGGCCCTCCTGCATCACTTCTGGCATCGCGACGATGTTTTGCGACGGATGCTTGGAATATTCCGGCGGGGTGCGGCGTCCAACGCCCATCAGCAGACTGAAGGAACCGATCGATGAGCCAATTTTACGGACCATGCCTCGCCGCCTGCGCGCTGGTCCTCGTTGCGACAAGCGCGCAGGCACGCGCCCCCTCGCTCGATGATGCGGCCGGGCGGTACGATATCGATGGATCGTCGAAGATCAACTTCTCGGTCGCGCAAACCGGCGGCGGCGGCATCTCGGGAAAATTCCGCAAGTTTTCCGGCACATTCCAACTGGATGGCAAGGACATCCGCAAATCGGTGGTCGAATTTTCGCTCTTCCCCGACACCGTGCACACCGGTGAGCCACGAATCGAGAAGTTCCTGCGCTCGTCAGCGATTTTCGATAGCGCCAATCATCCAAAAATCGTGTTCCGCTCGACGAAGATCACCCAGACCGGCGAAGACACGGCCGAGATCGAGGGCAAGCTCACGGCAAGGGGCACGACCAGAACCGAACAGTTCAGCGCGAAATTGATCAAGTGGAACCGCCACGTTATCAGCTTTCATATCCAAGGGGACATCTATCGCGACCGCTACAACATGTCTGCCGGTTTGCCGATCTATTCCAATATCGTGGAGTTCGACATGACGGTGAATGGCCAGAAGCATTAGGACCAGCTGTTCGCCATTCGCGGCCTTGTTACCATGGTAACAA
>UCOA01000251.1 GCA_900474095.1 Hyphomicrobiales bacterium
GCCTTCCTTGCCATGAAGATCACCTTCATCAACGAGATGGCCGACCTCTGCGAAAAGGTCGGCGCCAATGTCCAGGAGGTCGCCCGCGGGATCGGTCTTGACGGACGCATCGGCGCGAAATTCCTGCATGCGGGGCCTGGCTACGGCGGCTCATGCTTCCCGAAGGACACGCTGGCGCTGGTCAAGACAGCGCAGGATCACGACAGTCCGGTGCGGCTGATCGAAACCACCGTCGCCGTCAACGACAACCGCAAGCGGGCAATGGGCCGCAAGGTCATTGCCGCGGCCGGCGGCGACGTGCGCGGCAAGAAGATCGCCGTGCTCGGCCTCACCTTCAAGCCCAACACCGACGACATGCGCGACAGTCCGGCGATTGCCATTATCCAGGCGCTGACGGACGGCGGCGCCATCGTCACCGGCTACGACCCGGAAGGCATGGAGAATGCGAGAAACGTTATCGACGGCATCGCCTATGCCGACAGCCCCTACAAGGCGGCGGAAGATGCCGATGCGCTCGTCATCGTCACGGAGTGGAACGAATTTCGCGCGCTCAACCTCGACCGGTTGAAATCGTCGATGAAAAACCCCGTGCTCGTTGATCTGCGGAACATCTACCACAGCGATGAAGTGACCAAGCACGGATTCAACTATACGAGTGTCGGCCGGCCGGAATAAGGCCAGCACCGACGGCAGGGAAAGCAAGGAGCCGGTATGCGCTATCTGATCACAGGAACGGCAGGTTTCATCGGGTTCCACCTGGCCAAGCGGCTGCTCGATGACGGCCATTTCGTCACCGGCTTTGACGGTATGACGCCCTATTATGATGTCCGGCTGAAAGAGCGGCGCCACGCGATCCTGTCCCGCTCGAATGGCTTCCGGCCGGTGATCGGCATGCTTGAGGACGCGCGCGCGCTGGAGGCGGCAGCGGAGATCGGCGAGCCTGACGTCATCGTTCACCTCGCAGCCCAGGCCGGCGTTCGCTACAGCCTGGAGAACCCCAAGGCCTATGTCGATTCCAACCTGATCGGCTCCTGGAACATCCTTGAACTGGCGAAAGCGGTGCGGCCCAAGCACCTGCTGCTTGCCTCCACCTCTTCGATCTACGGCGCCAACGAGAAGATCCCCTTTGCGGAGACCGACCGGGCCGATGAGCCCATGACGCTCTACGCCGCGACGAAGAAATCAACCGAGCTGATGGCGCATAGCTATGCTCATCTCTACGGCGTGCCGACCACCGC
>UCOA01000250.1 GCA_900474095.1 Hyphomicrobiales bacterium
AGGCGATGATCGACAAGCTGGCGCTCTAGGCAATTCTGCCAACATTATGAAGGAGAACCCTGTGACTGCTATGGAAAGCCCACAGGCAGCGGAATTTGCTGCCGAGTTCGACAAAAGAAGCTGGCTGGAGTCCCATGAAGCCGGCTACCATAAAACCCTCGGAAACCGTCAGGTGCAGATGATTGCGATCGGCGGCGCGATTGGCACTGGTCTTTTCCTTGGCGCTGGTGCGCGCCTGCAGATCGCCGGTCCGTCTCTTGCGATCGTCTATCTGGTGTGCGGCGTCTTCTCGTTCCTTATTCTGCGCGCGCTCGGTGAATTGGTACTGCATCGGCCGAGCAGTGGCAGTTTCGTCTCCTATGCGCGTGAATTCCTCGGCGAGAAGGCCTCTTTCGTCGCTGGTTGGATGTATTTCCTCAACTGGGCGATGACCGGTATCGTCGATATCACCGCCGTCGCACTCTATATGCACTATTGGGATGCCTTGGCCGATTTGCCGCAATGGGTGTCCGCCCTTGGCGCGCTCGTCATCGTCGGTTCGATGAACCTCGTCGGAGTCAAGTGGTTCGCCGAAATGGAATTCTGGTTCGCCCTCGTCAAGGTCGCCGCAATCTCCCTGTTCCTGATCGTCGGCACCTTGTTCTTGGGTTCGGGCTTGGAGGTCGCCGGCAATACGACCGGCATGCACCTCATCACCGAGAATGGCGGCCTCTTTCCTAACGGCCTTCTGCCGGCACTCGTTCTGGTTCAGGGCGTGGTCTTTGCTTTTGCGGGTGTCGAACTGGTCGGTACAGCCGCCGGTGAATGCTCGGACGCCAAGAAGATCCTGCCTCGCGCCATCAACAGCGTTATCTGGCGCATTGCCTTGTTCTACGTTGGTTCGGTGGCGCTGCTCGTCTGCCTCCTGCCTTGGACGGCCTACAAGGCCGGTGAAAGCCCGTTCGTCACTTTCTTTGCTGCACTGGGCGTCCCCGGAATCGGTACCGCCATGAACATCGTCGTGCTGACGGCCGCGCTGTCCAGCCTCAACTCAGGCCTCTATTCCACCGGTCGCGTCCTGCGCGCACTGGCACAGGGTGGCTCAGCGCCGCAGTTCCTGTCGAGAATGAATGCGCAGGCGGTTCCCTACGCCGGCATCCTTGTAACGCTTGCGATCTATGTCTTCGGTGTCGTTCTCAACTATCTCGTGCCGTCGAGCGTATTCGAAATCGTTCTCAACATCGCCTCACTTGGAATCTTAAGCACCTGGGGCTTCATCATCGTCTGCCAAATGATGTTCCGCCGTGCCGTCGAACGCGGCGAGGTCGAGGATGTCTCCTTCAAGATGCCGGGCGCGCCCGTCACCTCCTGGCTGACGCTCGCCTTCCTACTCGGCGTATTGGTTCTGATGGCATTCGACTACCCGAACGGTACCTATACAGTCTCTGCCGTGCCTTTTGTCGCCTTGCTGCTATGGGGCGGCTGGCGTTGGGTCAACAAGACCCAGCAGACAATGATGCCGACGACCATGCCATCCGTCATGCTGACACAAAACATTCTGGAGTGATGGCCCGCCATCGCCCGCTCCAGTAGAGGTGCATGATCCTCCCGTTCATGCCCCTCCGCGCCGCTTGGGTTCCGCCCCCAAGCGGCGCGTATTTCCTACAACCGCTACTGTGCGTCAAATTCGATCGGACGTCTTAAATGCGAGTTTATCCGACTACTAACGCGACGGTTGCCCGTGGCAGTCAGGGATCAAAATCTTCGGCGTCCGCAGCGATTGCGTGCGATACGTTTGAAGCGGATGGATAGACAACTGCTTCTGGCCAAGTTGCATCGGCCGAACCCGTCGTCCAAACCAGGTTTACGATCGCAAAGCGACCATCAGGCAACTGAACCAACACGTCATCGGTGCCTCCATTTTACCGATGACGAATGCTTCTTCTCCCCACAACTCGTGCTGTTTCGAAATTTTCCGGTCATACTGGCGTTGCAGGGCGGCACGGTGCCACTCGTCCCCGATCTCATACAAAGGCTCACGATATTCAACTGCCATAAAAACACCTGTCTCAAAAGCTCGCGACTCAAGCAGTCAATGCATCGCTCCTGGTTCGGATTTCAACGAACAACTGGTTTGTGGCATTTAATTCCGTAGAAGTGCGCTTGGAACAGGCCAAGGACTTTGTTTCAAATATTTCAACTTGGCCGGTTTTATTCTGTGACAGATTCGAGTTATCGACATCGGCCGTTCACATCCTGATGATTTTAAGATCCCTGTTATTTTGCAGGGAGGCAAAAGCAGTGAAGCAATCCACGCCGAAGATTACCATACTCGTTCCACAAACGAGCAACGCTGGCCACCATCGTGACCGGTTCGTACGAACGTGGCCGATTAAACACGGCGAGCGTTTGAAGCGCGCGATTAAAAGCCCTCACAATCTTCTTGGCCCGAAAGGAGGTGCCCAGTGACCATCGCGACCACGAACGGCGATCTTCCAACGGCGCCTGCAACAGGACCTTCAGCGGACCACACCACCACCATTCGCCAAAAGCCACTAATGGACACCCGTCAAGTTCTCTTGATGAACCTCGGGTTCTTCGGCATTCAATATAGTTTCGGGATGCAGCAAACAGCAATCAATCCAATTTTTCAGTTTATCGGGGCCGACGCCCACGACCTTCCGATTCTCAATCTCGCCGGACCGATCACCGGACTGCTAATTCAGCCGATCATCGGAGCATTAAGTGACCGCACCTGGAGCGAGCGCTGGGGCCGTCGAAAACCGTTCTTTCTGATTGGAGCCGTCGGTTGCTCGATCTGCCTGTTCCTCTTCCCCTTCGTTTCGGCGCTCTGGATGGCAGTTTTACTGCTGTGGTTGCTGGACGCCAGCAACAATACGGCGATGGAGCCCTACCGTGCCTTCATCGCCGACAAACTGCCACCTTCCCAGCTCGGAAAAGGTTTCCTCGCCCAGAGCTTCTTCACCGGCCTTGGGATCACCCTGGCCAACATCTCCCTTTTTGTGTTCCAAAACTTGATTGAAGGCGCCACAGCCACTGGAATCCCATACTGGGTGGTCGGCTCTTTCATGTTGGGGGCGGTCTGCTCAATTGGATCGGTGTTGATCTCCGTCCTGAGCACGCCCGAGATCCCGCCTACAGAGAGCGAGCTCAAGGCGATGCGAGAGCACAAGGGAAGCGCATTTGGCTTTGTCCGTGAAATCTGGGACGCAATCGTTGCGATGCCGGTGGAACTTCGGAAACTCGGCTTGGTCTACCTGTTCCAGTGGTATGGGATGGTCTGCTACTGGCAGTTCGTTACGCTTTCGATGGCGCAGTCGGTCTGGGGCACGATCGACCCCCACTCCGAAGGTTTCAAAGAAGCAGTGGGTTGGACCGGGCTCGTCAACGGCTGGTACAATATCGTCACTTTCTCGGTGGCATTCTCGCTTGTCGCCTTCGCCCGTCGCCGCGGCGCAAAGTTCGTTCACATGGCATCTCTGCTCCTCGCGGCAGCCGGCCTCCTGATCCTCCCACACCTGACCGACAAGTATCTTCTGTTCGTCCCGATCGTTGGTCTCGGGATTGCCTGGGCCTCCATCATGGGAGTTCCTTACATCATGGCGGTGCGAATGATCCCGCCGACGCGATATGGCGTCTATATGGGAATCATCAACATGATGATCGTGATCCCGATGCTCATTCACTCCATCACCTTCGGCTGGGTCTATTCGAATGTGCTCGGCGACAACCCCAACAACGCAATCACCTTCGCCGGCATCTTGCTTGCCGTGGCTGCGGTCGCCATGCTCTGGATCAAGGAAGCGCCTATTGTTCGTGAATTCACGGAACCCGGCAATGCTTGCGCCTAGACAATGGGGTGTCGCTCGGAGAACCTGGCTCGAAAGGGTGTCAACCTTACCAAGCGTCGTGTCAGGTCCCGGATGGGGGATAGCGATACAGGCGGGGAATGCCAGAGAAGCTACATGGCCAAATGGCCAAGGCGGCCTTCACCCCGGTGGTCTGGAGATTTCTGTCTATGGCTTTTCACGCTGCCAATGATCGGCGAGGCCAAGCCGGCTTGGGCAATCAAGCTGCCGTGCGTGCAATGAGCCGGAACTTGATCGTTCGGTCCGATGAAGCGGACCTCCAGATAAATATGCAGCCGCGCCTGCAAACGCGCCAGCAGCCGCCTGAATGCGGATGCATTGATATCTTCCTCACCGGTCAGTTTACCGACCAGGCGCATGAACCAGCTGTCATAGGCCTGCACATACAAAAACCACCTCGGCGCGTTTGCTGTGCTTGGCGGCGT
>UCOA01000249.1 GCA_900474095.1 Hyphomicrobiales bacterium
CCCTCACCCTAGCCCTCTCCCCCGTGAACGCGAGGGCTGTCGCCTATGAATCGAAGGAGCGACAGCTTGCCCTCTTCTCCCCCGCGGGGAGAAGTGCCGAGCGTATGCGAGGCGATGAGGGGGCGTGGCGATCTCGTGCCGCCGCCCCGTCATCGGCGCTTCGCGCCACCTTCTCCCCGCGGGGAGAAGAGGGAGCAAGCCGATGGGCCGACGAGGGCGTTCGACTGCGTTTGATGCAGTGATCCGTGAAGACTTCCAACCAACCGATTCAAGACACAACGGAAAACAACATGCCAACAGGATTTCACGAGGTCCGGTTTCCCCTGCGCCTGGCTTTAGGCACGAGCGGCGGGCCGGTCAGGCGCACGGATATCGTCAGCCTCTCGAACGGGCGGGAAAACCGCAACCGGCGCTGGCGCGATGCACGCCGGCACTATGAAGCGGGCTCGGGAATCAAGTCGATCGCGGACCTTTATGCGGTGCTTGAATTCTTCGAGGCGCGGGCGGGACAGCTTCATGGCTTCCGGTTTCGGGATCCGCTTGATTTCAAGTCCTGTCCGCCCGGCGGTACGGTGACGGCGAGCGACCAGGGGATCGGCACGGGGGACGGTGTGACCGCGACGTTCCAGTTGATCAAGACCTATGGCGATGCGGGCGGCGCGAGCGTTCGCGAGATCGCAAAGCCGGTGGCGGGGAGCGTGGCGGTTTCTGTGGGCGGAGTCATGGCGGGACCGGGCGACTTTGCGCTCGATGCCACGACCGGCCGGGTGACGTTCATACCCCCGAAAATTCCGGCGAGCGGCGCTGTCATTCGGGCCGGTTACGAATTCGATGTGCCGGTGCGTTTCGACACCGACCGGATCGATGTCGACCTGACGCAATTCCAGGCCGGACGCATTCCGTCTATTCCGTTGGTGGAGGTCAAGCCATGAGAACGCTTCCGACGGCGCTTGCCGCGCATCTTTCCGGCGACGCCACCACGATGTGCCATTGCTGGCGGGTGACGCGACGGGACGGCGTCGTACTCGGATTTACCGAACATGACCATGACCTCAGTTTTGGCGGGACTGATTTTTTGGCCGCAAGCGGTTTCCAGGCGGCTGACAGCGAGGCGGCAAGCGGGCTTTCGGTCGACGCGGGCGAAGTCACCGGCGGGTTTTCAAACGCGGCAATCAGCGAAGCGGACGTGGTTGCCGGGCGCTATGATGGCGCGAGCGTCGAGGTCTATCAGGTGAATTGGCGGGCGCCGGCGCAGCATGTGCTGCTCAGGGTGCAGGAAATCGGCGATGTGACGCGGGCGGGCGGCGCATTTCGTGCGGAGCTGCGGCGGATGACGCATCGGCTGGACCAGGTGCAGGGGCGGATCTACGGGCGACGCTGCGATGCCATGCTGGGGGACGGACGCTGCAAGGTCAATCTCGACAGTCCGGCCTATCGTCGCGAGGGGGCGGTTGCGGCCGTTCTTGGCGAGACGCGGCTGCGGGTGACGGGGCTCGCTGCGGCGGCAACGGGCTTCTACCGGTATGGCGTGTTCCGGTTCGCGGCGGGCGCGAATGAGGGGCATGTATGCGATATCGAGGATCACCGGAAGGAAGATGGCGCGGTGACGCTGTCGCTCTGGCTGCCGCCATCTCTGCCACTTGCGGTAGGGGATACGTTTACGGTGACCGCCGGCTGCGACAAGAGTTTTGCCACTTGTGGCGAGAAGTTTTCAAACAGGGCTAATTTTCAAGGGTTTCCGCACATGCCGGGGACGGACTTCGCGTTCGGCTACGCGGATGGCGATACGGTGCATGACGGGCGGGCGCTGTATGAGTGAGCCTGGTCTCGAAGATCAACCCACTTTGGCGGCCGCCCCCTCGAGAGGAGGGTGTGACGTCCGCATTTGCGGATCGGATTGTTGAAGCTGCGCGACGCTGGATCGCGACGCCGTATCGGCATCAGGCGAGCCTGAAGGGGGTCGGGTGCGATTGCTTGGGGCTGGTGCGGGGCGTCTGGCGGGAGATCTATGGCGCCGAGCCGGAACTGCCTCCAGCCTATCAGCCCGATTGGGCGGAACGCAGCGGCGATGATCGGCTGCGGGACGCGGCGCGGCGGTATTTCGGGGCCGAGATCGCGGGGGCTGAGATGCGGCCGGGAGATCTCATGCTGTTTTGCTGGCGGCCGGACCTGCCGGCCAAACATGTCGGAATTCTGAGCGCCTCCGACCGGTTCATTCATGCCTATGAGCAGGCGACTGTGATCGAATCCGCGCTCGTGCCTTCCTGGCGGCGGCGGATCGCCGGGATTTTTCGTTTTCCCGAAAAGGTCTGACACCCATGGCAACTATCCTTCTGCAGGCGGCGGGTGCCGCGCTCGGCGGCGTGTTCGGTCCCGTTGGTGCGGTGCTGGGCCGCGCTGCCGGTGCGCTTGCCGGGTCTATCGTCGACCGCTCGATCATCAACGGAATGACGACGATTTCCGGTGCGCGCCTTGGCGATGCCCGCATACCGGGGGCTGAGGAAGGAACGGCGATTACGCGGGCCTACGGAACGGTGCGGATCGGCGGCACGCTGATCTGGGCGACACGGTTCGAAGAGGAGGTGCGCGTCGAGCGGCAGGGCGGCAAGGCGAGCGGGCCGCGGGTCGAGACCTTCCGATATCATGCCAATTTCGCGCTCGGTATTTGCGAAGGCGAGATCGCCTCCGTGCGGCGGGCCTGGGCTGACGGGCGCGAGATCGATCTGACCGGGGTCGAGATGCGGCTCCATCGCGGAACGCAGAACCAGCTCCCTGATCCGCTGATCGAGGCCAAGCAGGGGCCCGGCAAGGCGCCGGCCTATCGGGGCCTTGCCTATGCGGTGTTCGAGCGCTTTCCGCTGGACGGTTACGGCAACCGCATTCCGGTGATCCAGTTTGAGGTGTTGCGGCCGGTCGGCAGGCTGGAAAGCGCGATCCGGGCGGTGACGATCATTCCGGGCTCGAGCGAACATGGCTATGATCCCCATGTGGTCACGGAAAAAACAGGCGCCGGCGCGAGCCGCTTGATCAATCGCAATGTCTTTCACGCGAGTTCGGACTGGCTAGCGTCGATTGACGAGTTGCAGGCGCTGTGTCCCAACCTCGAGCGCGTCGCGCTGGTGGTTTCCTGGTTCGGGACGGATTTGCGGGCGGGCCATTGTCGCGTCCTGCCGGGCGTCGAGACGGCGGCGCGCGCCGACGAAAGCCGGCCGTGGTCGGTCTCGGGAATAGCGCGAAGCAATGCGATGGTGGTCAGCCGGAACGACGGCGGGCCGGCCTATGGTGGCACGCCGAGCGACGCAAGCGTTACCGCGGCAATCGCCGACCTGAAGGCGCGGGGCCTGAAGGTCTATCTCTATCCCTTTGTGATGATGGATATTCCCGCAGGAAACGTACTGCCGAACCCCCTTGGCGGGACGGGCCAACCGGCTTATCCGTGGCGGGGGCGCATCACAGCGCATCCGGCGCCGGGATTGCCGGAGAGCGCCGACCGGACGGCTGCTGCGCGGTCGCAAATCGAGGCGTTTTGTGGGCCGTCCGAGATTGGGGATTTTTCGGTATCCGGATCCTCGGTGACGTCGACCGCTGCCGACGAAGGGTATCGACGACTCATCCTTCACTATGCTCTGCTGGCGCAGGTGGCGGGCGGCGTCGATGGTTTCATCATCGGATCGGAGCTGCGCGGACTGACACGATTGCGCGATGGGTCGGGCGCGTTTCCCTTCGTCGAGGCGCTTGTCGCGCTGGCAGGCGACGTCCGGGCGATCCTCGGCGCGGGAACCAAGCTGACCTACGGCGCCGATTGGAGCGAGTATTTCGGCTACCACCCGGCGGATGGGTCTGGCGAGGTCCACTACAATCTCGATCCGCTCTGGGCATCTGCCGATATCGATGCCGTCGGGATCGACAACTACATGCCGCTTTCCGATTGGCGCGATAGCGATCTTTCCGCGGGCAATCCGGATGGATTTGCGCTGGCGGAGGATGCCGACGCGATGCGGGCGATGGTCGCGTCCGGCGAGGGCTTTGACTGGCATTATGCCGATGATGGGGATCGTAGAAACCGCGTCCGCACGCCGATCACGGATGGGCTGGGGGGCAAGTCCTGGGTCTACCGTTACAAGGACATTGCCAATTGGTGGGGGCAGGCGCATCGCAACCGGATCGGCGGTGCCGAGGAACCGGTGGCGACTGGCTGGGTTCCGGCCTCCAAACCCGTCTGGTTCACCGAACTCGGTTGCCCAGCGATCGACAAGGGAGCCAATCAGCCGAACGTCTTTACCGATCCGAAATCGTCGGAGACGGCGGTTCCGTATTTTTCGAACGGCGCCCGCTGTGATGCCATGCAGCGGCGGTTTCTGGAAGCACAGCATGCCTTCTGGCAGGGGCCGGACGCGCCGGATTGCGTTGATCCGGATCACATGTTCGTCTGGACCTGGGATGCGCGGCCGGTGCCGGCCTTTCCGGAAAATGCGGAACTCTGGTCCGATGGTCGCAACTGGCAGACCGGGCACTGGCTGAACGGACGGCTCGGGGCGTCGACGGCGGCGGACGTGATTGCCGCTATCCTTGCCGATCATGGTTTCGAGGCCGGCGACACACGGCTCGTCAGCGGCGATCTCAGCGGCTATGTGCAATCGGAGCAGGCCTCGGCCCGGGACGTGCTGGAACCACTGATGGCGGCACTGCAGATCGATGCGGTGGAAGACGGCGCGACCTTGCGGTTTCGCTCGCGCATGAAGCAGGCGTCACCGCCACGGGCGATTTCGGTGCTGGCGGATATCGACGAGCAGCCGCAATTCGAGGAGATGCGCGGCCATGACAGCGATTTCGGCAGCGAGGCCATCCTCGATCATCTTGATCCGGCCAATGCCTACGAGCGGACAACAACCCGGTCGCGGCGCGTGACGCCTGCGAATGACCGGGTATTGCGGCTCTCCGTGGCCGGCGTGGTGCATGACGGCGCGGCTGCGTCTGCCGTCGAGGATGCACTTCGAGATCACCAGGTGTCGCGCCGCAAGATCCGGTTTTCTCTTTCGCCGACAGCGATCGACATCGAGCCGGGGGATGTCGTTGCGTTCGATCACGGTGCCTTCGATGATGGGCCGGCAGGAAACTTCATCGTCGGCAGGATCGAGGACGGAGCAGTGCGCTCCGTCGAGGCACGGGCCTTCGTGCCGTCGAGCGGCGGCGGGCCGAGCCCGCAATCCCGCTCCGTCAATCCGCCGCGCACGCCCTCGGACGGCTTCTCGCCCATCGTGCATCTCATGGATCTGCCGCAATACGAGGCCGGCGAGGCGGCCACCTTTGCCCGGGGCGCGGTCTTCGCGCGACCATGGCGCACCGCTTTGCTCTCGTCGTCTGCGACAACGGAAGGATATCAAGCGCGCGTCAGGCTGGACCAGCCGGCGCAGACGGGCGTCCTGACGGGGGCTCTCGCTGCAGGCGTGCTGGGCCGGTTCGACACGGCTCGGCCGATCACGCTCGACCTGCATTTCGGTGGCCTGTCTTCCGCAGGTCGCCTTGCCGTCTTGAACGGCCAGAACCGCATGGCGGTCCGAGCTGCGAACGGCGTTTGGGAAATGATCGGTTTTTGCGTCGCAGAGGAAATCGCGGCCGGGCGCTGGCGGCTCTGGAAGCTTCTGCGCGGGCTCAACGGCACCACGGACGCAATGATGGCGGGTGCGGCCGCCGGCGCGCCGCTGGTGGTGCTCAATGCGGCCGTCAAGCCGCTGGGACTGGGTGCCGACGAGGCCGGGCGCGTGATCAACTGGATCGTGGAGGCGGGCGGGCAGACGATGGGGTCGGCCGGGCCTTTCGCATTCGCCGGCGGTTTGAGGGCCGAGACGCCGGTTGCGCCGGTGCACCTGCGGGCGCGGCGCATGGAGGGCGGCGGAATCCGGGTCAGTTGGATCCGCTGCGCCCGGCGCGATGCCGACCACTGGCTGGACGGCGACATTGCGCTCGACGAACCGGTGGAGCGCTATCGTCTCGAAATTCTCGATGGCGGGACGGTGAAGCGGGCGGTGGATGTGTCCGAGCCGGCGTTCGACTATGCGCCCGCCTTTGAATTGGACGATTTCGGGGGACGGCAGACGGCTTTGTCGGTTCGGGTCCGGCAGAAAGGGCAGAAGGTTTCCTCCGGGCTGTCGGCACAGGCGGTGCTGAGCCTGTGAGGGAAACAAACAGCAAACTGGAAAAGGACGCAGCTATGGATGACTTGAAGAACTGGTATATGTCGAAGACGGTGTGGGGCGGGGTGGTTGCGATCCTTGCTTCATGCAGCCATCTTCTCGGGGTGGAGATAACCCCGGACGACCAGGGTGGGCTGGCGGACGGTCTGACCGCGCTTGCTGCTGCGGCGGGTGGGCTGGTAGCAATCTGGGGCCGAATTTCGGCGCGAAAGCGATTGCGCTAGCCATTGCCCGAGGGGCTGCACGAGGCCGCGCAAACCGCCGCGTTGGCAGGACATTCATTTGCCATTCAGACTGTTTCGTTTATTAAAATTACAATGATACTTCCCAAGTCGAAAGTGCGTCCATGTCCTCACCCTTGATCATAGCAACGCTAGCAGCGGGCCTTTCCGGATTCGCACCGCCAGCGATTGATGTGCCATCGGCGGTTGTCGAAGTGGACGGCGATTGCGGTCAGGCTGCCGCCGAAGTCGTGGCGAAGACCGGCGGCGAACTTCTGTCGGCGCAGCCAACAAGCGACGGTCAATGCATCGTCACCGTTCTCATTCCCGGCAATGGCGGCCGCCCGAAGAAGGTGACGATGCGGGTGCCGATGTAACGGAACCGCAGGCGCGGTCATCGAAAATGTTCTCGAACCGGATCGAATAGGATATTCATTGAGTCTGGTGTCACAGCGCGCAGGTCATCCGCGGATGGGCTGTCGCTGAAGGGAAAAGGTCTGTT
Source organism: Hyphomicrobiales bacterium (assembly GCA_900474095.1). Lineage (GTDB taxonomy): Bacteria > Pseudomonadota > Alphaproteobacteria > Rhizobiales > Rhizobiaceae > Pararhizobium. The sequence continues at coordinate 6,918 of UCOA01000249.1, forward strand.
CATGCGCATTCTGGTGGTCGAAGACGACGTCAACCTCAACCGTCAGCTGACGGATACGTTGAAGGAGGCGGGTTATGTCGTCGATCAGGCCTTTGACGGCGAAGAAGGGCACTATCTCGGTGATGGCGAGCCCTATGATGCGGTCATTCTCGATATCGGCCTGCCCGAAATGGACGGTGTTACCGTGCTCGAAAAATGGCGTGGCGCCGGCAAGGCGATGCCTGTCCTGATCCTGACCGCACGCGACCGCTGGAGCGACAAGGTTGCGGGCATCGACGCAGGCGCCGACGATTATGTGACGAAGCCGTTCCATGTCGAGGAAGTCCTGGCGCGTATCCGGGCGCTGATCCGGCGGGCCGCCGGTCATGCAAGCTCAGAGATCGTCTGCGGGCCCGTGCGCCTGGATACCAAGGGTTCCAAGGCGATGGTCGATGGCGTGGCGCTGAAGCTCACTTCACACGAGTTCCGGCTTCTCTCCTACCTGATGCACCATATGGGACAGGTGGTGTCGCGCACGGAACTAGTCGAGCATATGTACGATCAAGATTTCGATCGCGATTCCAACACGATAGAGGTTTTTGTCGGCAGGTTGCGCAAGAAGATCGGCAACGATCTGATCGAGACTGTGCGTGGCCTCGGCTATCGTATGCAGGCGCCGGGCATGACCAGCAAGGAAACGAAATCCTGAGCGGAATCGACATGACCGAAACCAAGGGTCTTTTCGCGTTCGATACGCCGCAGCACGACGGGCGCATGTGCCCATGAGGCTTCGCCCGCAGTCTTTGACCGCCCGTGTTCTGCTCGTTTCCACCGTTTGGGCGGTGGCGGCGCTGGTGGTGATCGGCGTGGTGATTTCGGCGCTCTATCGGCAAGGCTCGGAGCGCGGCTTTCAGGATCTGTTGCGCGCGCAGCTCTACAACGTCATCAACTCTATCGTCGTCAACGACAAGTCGGTGCTGGCGGGTAGCCCGCAACTGGGCGACCTGCGGTTTTCACAGCCGCAAACCGGTTGGTACTGGATCGTCGAGCCCATCGGGGAATTCAATACGCCGCCGCTGATGTCGACCTCGCTCGGATCGGGCAAGCTGCCGATTGCCAGCCTTGACGAGGTTCCGTTCGATATCCGCTACGAGCGCTTCTATACGACAGTCGATTCCTTCAACAAAGAAGTCGAAGTCGCCGAGACGGAAGTCGTGCTTGATATCCAGGGGCATACGGCCCGCTTCCGTGTGGCCGGCAATCGCGACGTGCTGGAAGCCGACATCAACGATTTCAACCGAAATCTCTATCTTGCCCTGTCGATCTTCGGTTTCGGCGGCATTGGCATGAATGCGCTGGCCATTCTCTTTGGTCTCAGACCGCTCGATCAGGCTCGGAGGTCGCTCGAAAAGATCCGCGGTGGTGAGAGCGAGCGGCTGGACGGCGAGTTTCCGCGCGAAATCCAGCC
>UCOA01000247.1 GCA_900474095.1 Hyphomicrobiales bacterium
CTGCCGATAACAAGAGCGAGCCGCCGGCCGTCTGCCGAGTGAGCGGACGAAGCACCCGCCCACAAGACGATCGCCAGCGCCACCAATATGCTTTTTGCGATCTCCTGCATTTTGAAACGCTCCCATCCATCAGGAAACGCCTGATGGCCCCGGAAAATTCGTCGTTCGTTGGATAAGCACAGTCGAAGCAGTAACCGATCGCGTTCCAGATCGAGGCGAGATATACAGGCGTTGATCTTAAACGTTTCCTCGACGCATAAGAAGTTTTTTCATATCTGTGGTTTATTGTGTGGGCTACGCCTTTCGGATAGGCGGAACTGACTGTCGAGGACTTGAAGGCTTGACGGATTTCACAAGCGCAGATGCATCGTTGCTGCTGGGGGTCGTGCCCTTCGCCTCCATGTGCGTGAACGTGGCCGGCACCATCGTGTTCGCCAATCAGGCTGCATGTGAAATGGCAGGCGAGAAATCGATGCTTGTCAGAACGCCGGTTTCGCGGCTCCTGCCGGAATGGCACGTGCTGGCGACGGCTTCCGCCAGATCGTTCCGCCGCGAAACGATGCTTTTGCGCAGTGATGGCGCCGCGATCCCCGTCGAAGTCTCTTTCGTGCGGTTTGGGGCAGGCGCTGAAGCGATGACCGGCGTTGTGATCCGTGACCTGATCGATGAAAAGGCGCTCGAATCGATGCGCATCGAGCTCGAACGGCAAAACGACGAGGCCTTGCTGGAAGCGGAGGCTGCCCGCCGGCGGCTCGGCTTCATCATCGACATGCTGCCGCAGGCAGCATGTGTCTTCGATGCCGAAGACCGTTATGTCTTGTGGAACGAGAAATATGCGGCGCTCTATCCCGAGATCGCCGCCCATCTGCGTCCCGGCATCACCTTTCGGACGATACTCGAAATCAGCCTCAAAAGCGGCGATATGCCGGAGATGGTGACGGATCCCGAGACATGGATCGAGGAACGCCTGGAGAAACACGCGCTTGCCGTTTCCCAGCACGAGCAGATGCTGCGTGACGGTCGATGGCTGCGCCATGACGATCGCCGGACGCCGGATGGCGGCGCGATCGGCATGCGCATAGACATCACCGACCTGAAGCGCCGGGAGGAATCGTTCCGGCTGCTGTTCGACGCCAACCCCATGCCGATGATGGTCTGTGATGGGGCGACGCTCGACATCGTCGCAGTCAACCACGCAGCGATCGCGCTCTACGGCTTTAGCGGCGAGGAGATGCTGCAAAAGCGCATCACTGATTTCCATGCACCCGGCGACAGTGAGCGGCTCGGCGCCATGATGCGTGGCCTTGATGCGGATTGCGAGGCGCGTACCGTCTGGCACCAGAAGACGGCGAGCGGCACGGGGCATCACGTGCTGATCTATGTCCGCATTCTCCATGAAGGGGCGTCGCGGCGGCTGCTTTTGACGATCGCCGACGTCAGCGATCGTGTTCGCGCTGAGGCACATGCCACACATCTCGCCCATCATGATGCGCTGACGGGCCTGCCGAACCGCATGCAGTTCCGCAAAAGGCTTGAGACTGCGTTGGAAACGGCCGCGCGTGACGGCGAGGAACTGGCGGTTCACTATCTCGACCTCGACGGCTTCAAGCCGGTCAACGATACGTTCGGCCATGCCGCCGGCGACATCCTGTTGAAGCAAGTGGCCGAGCGGCTGAAATCGGTGCTGCGCGGCGGCGACCTCGTAGCGCGGCTCGGCGGGGACGAATTCGCCATCCTGCAGCACGCTTCGGCGGCGAGCGCTGACGAGGTTGCGGACCGCTGCATCCATGCGCTTCGAAGACCGTTCGGCATAGAAAACCGCGAGATTGGCATCAGCGTCAGCATCGGCATCGCCGTGGCACCTGACAATGGCCTCGATCCTGACGAATTGATGAGCGCCGCCGACACCGCGCTTTATGAGGCAAAGGCGTCCGGAAAAAGCACGTGGCGCCGCAGCCACGCTGCGGCGTGACCCCGCTTCATTCATCCGGGGTTCTTTTGTTTCGAAATATGCTGCAATGCAGCAAATTTCCGCCACCGATGCATTTTAAACCTGAAGAGGATAATGTAGCCTCTGGTGGGAGCTGTATGGGTGGAGAATGAGCATGACAAAATGGGTCTATACCTTCGGCGGGGGAGAAGCCGAGGGAAGTGCGAGCGATCGCAATCGTCTGGGTGGCAAGGGCGCCAATCTGGCGGAGATGTGCAATCTCGGCCTGCCGGTACCCCCCGGGTTGACGATCATTACCGATGCTTGCGCTCGTTATTATGACGACAGCCGCATCATTCCCGACGATTTGAAGAGCCAGGTCAAAGCCGGCATCGCGAAGATGGAGGCGATTACCGGCCGCGTCTTCGGCGATACACAACGCCCGCTGCTCCTTTCCGTGCGCTCCGGCGCGCGCGCCTCGATGCCGGGCATGATGGATACCGTCCTCAATCTCGGTCTCAACGATCACACCGTGGAGGCGCTCGGGCACGATGCCGGCGATGCCCGTTTCGCCTGGGACAGTTACCGTCGCTTCATCCAGATGTATGCCGATGTGGTGATGGGGCTCGATCACGAAGTTTTCGAGGAAATTCTGCAAGACGAGAAGGGGCGCCTCGGCCATGAAAACGATACCGAGCTTTCCGCCGTCGAATGGCAGCATGTCATCTCGCTCTACAAGCGGATGATAGAGGAGGAACTCGGCGAGGCCTTCCCGCAGGATCCGGAAGTACAGCTGTGGGGAGCGATCGGCGCTGTCTTTGCCAGCTGGATGAACCCGCGTGCCATCACTTACCGTCATCTGCACAATATCCCGGCCGGCTGGGGCACCGCCGTCAGCGTGCAGGCCATGGTGTTCGGCAATCTCGGTAATACGTCGGCGACCGGCGTTGCCTTCACCCGCAATCCCTCGACCGGCGAGAACGAGCTTTACGGCGAGTTTCTCGTCAACGCGCAGGGCGAGGATGTCGTTGCCGGTATCCGCACGCCGCAAAATATCACCGAGGCCGCCCGCATCGCTTCCGGCTCCGACAAACCGTCGCTGGAAAAGCTGATGCCGGAAGCGTTCGAGGAGTTCCAGGCCATCTGCAACAAGCTGGAGAGCCACTATCGCGACATGCAGGACCTGGAATTCACCATCGAGCGCGGCAAGCTCTGGATGCTTCAGACCCGTTCGGGCAAGCGCACCGCCAAGGCGGCACTGAAGATTGCCGTCGATATGGCCGAAGCGAAGACGATCACCAGGGAGCAGGCGGTTGCCCGCATTGATCCCGCTTCGCTTGATCAGCTGCTGCACCCGACCATCGATCCGCATGCCCGCCGCGATATCATCGGTTCCGGCCTGCCTGCCTCGCCGGGCGCTGCCACAGGTGAAATCGTCTTTACCTCGGAGGAAGCGGTAGTGGCGCAAAAGGAAGGCCGCAAGGTCATCCTGGTGCGCGTCGAGACGAGCCCCGAAGATATCCACGGCATGCACGCGGCCGAAGGAATTTTGACATCGCGCGGCGGCATGACCAGCCATGCGGCCGTCGTGGCACGCGGCATGGGCATTCCATGCGTCTCCGGCGCCGGCAACCTGCGCGTCGACGCGCGCAACGAATTGCTGATCGCCGCCGCCGGGACGCTGAAGAAGGGCGACGTCATCACCATTGACGGCTCGTCAGGACAGGTGCTGAAAGGCGAAATCCCGATGCTGCAGCCGGAGCTTTCCGGCGATTTCGGCAAGATCATGGCCTGGGCCGACGTCAGCCGCCGCATGACCGTGCGCACCAACGCCGAGACCCCGGCTGACGCCCGTGCCGCCCGCTCCTTCGGTGCCGAAGGCATCGGTCTCTGCCGCACCGAGCACATGTTCTTCGAGGGCGACCGCATCAATGTCATGCGCGAAATGATCCTTGCCGCCGACGAGGCCGGAAGGCGCGCGTCGCTTGCCAAGCTCCTGCCGATGCAGCGATCGGACTTCACCGAACTCTTCGAGATCATGCACGGTCTGCCGGTGACGATCCGCCTGCTCGATCCGCCGTTGCATGAATTCCTGCCGAAGACCGACGAGGAGATCGCCGACGTCGCGGCTGTTCTCAATCTGAAACCGTCGGAGCTGCGCGAGCGTGTCGATGCGCTGCACGAGTTCAACCCGATGCTTGGTCATCGTGGCTGCCGGCTGGCGATCTCCTATCCCGAGATCGCCGAGATGCAGGCGCGCGCCATCTTCGAGGCTGCCGTCGAAGCTGCCCGCGAGACGGGGGCTGCGGTCGTTCCGGAAATCATGGTGCCGCTGGTCGGCCTCAAGACCGAACTCGATTACGTCAAGGCGTGCATCGATGCCGTGGCCAAGGAAGTGATCGGCGAGTCGGGGGTGGAGATCGAATACCTCGTCGGCACCATGATCGAGCTGCCGCGCTCGGCCTTGCGCGCCCATGTGATCGCCGAATCCGCCGACTTCTTCTCCTTCGGCACCAACGATCTGACGCAGACCACCTTCGGCATCTCCCGCGACGACGCCGCCCAGTTCCTCAACACCTATATCCAGAAGGGCATCGTCGAGAAGGATCCCTTCGTCTCGCTCGATTTCGACGGCGTCGGCGAACTGATCCAGATCGCCGCCGAACGCGGCCGGCGCACCAAGAACGGCCTGAAGCTCGGCATCTGCGGCGAACATGGCGGTGACCCGGCTTCCATCCAGTTCTGCGAGGAAACCGGCCTCGACTACGTCTCCTGCTCACCCTTTCGCGTGCCGATCGCAAGGCTCGCGGCGGCGCAGGCGGCGATCAACGGCAGGGGGTGAGGGAGCAGACCCATCTGCGCGAGTTGAAGGAACTGCCGACGATCGCGGCATGAAGTGGCGTCGCTGCCAACGAACCCTCAAACAAGCGGGTTTGCCAAAGGTTTCTGAATTATCGCGGCGAGATAGCTTGCCGCGATAAGACTATAATTGCCTGTCACTCATCAATGAAATACCGCACCGCCTTGGTGTACCCTTCCGGGTCCTGCAGCATGGCGAAATGGCTGGCATTTTCCAGGATCACCAGCTTTGCACCGGGGATTGTCCTTGCCAGATAATCGGTGTGTTCGCGGCTGATCGCTTCATCGTGATCACCGAGCACAATCGCGGTCGGCGTGGTGATCTTCTTCAGGTCGTCGTCGCTCCAGTTGGGCTGACTCGCCCACATGTTGCTGATCTGGGTGACGAAGGCGTCGTATTCCGTCGGTGTGGGCGAGATTTTTTTATAGACCTCGCCGGCCTTCGCGACATAGGCGGCAAAGGTCTTGTCCACCATCACAGTCGGAATGACCCCATCAATCTTGGAATTGGCTGCCTGGGCGAAGAGTCTAGTCAGGCGCTCGGGATGATGGATGGCGATGTCGAGGCCGACGATACCGCCGTCGCTCCAGCCGACCAGCGCCGTTTTCTCTATCTGCAGGTAATCGAGCAGGGCGAGATAGTCCGATGCCATGAGGTCGTAGCTGAATGGTTCGGCATCACGCGTCGAGCGTCCGTGGCCACGGCTGTCGGCGACGATGACGGTATGGTCCTTTGAGAGGTCGGCAACCTGTGCGCCCCAGACCTCGCTGTAGCCGAGCCCGCCATGGATCAAAAGGACCGGCGGCCCGGCGCCGTAGATGGTGTAGTGGAGCTCGATGCCGTTGATAGGCGCCTTGCCGGTCTTCGCCGCCTGCGGCAGCGGGGCAGGTTCGGGCAGTTCCTGCCAGCGTTCCGCAGCAAGTGCCGGCGCTGCGGCGAGAAAGAAGAGGGCGCAGAATATCTTCAGTACGGCTGCCATGAAAAATCTCCCGTTCGATGTCGCGTGCATCATAGGCGCGAATTGCCCTTGCCGAAGCAAGAGTCTTTTCGCGCAAAACGGGAAAATTTCTTCTCTGAGGCGAATGCTGGCCCGCTTACCGGCGGATGACCGCCGGCCTGTCCCAGCCCCACAGCATAGCATCGTTGCCATACCGGAAGGCACGCGATTCCGCCCGCCGGTCGAGGTCGATGCGCTGCAGGCAGGTGGCAATGGCTTCAGTGCCGCGGCGGAAGCCATAGGACATGCAGGTCTTCTCGTCGGCGGCGCGGCGCTCTTCAGGCGTCATCGTGGCGCAACCGGAAAGGACCGCGCCAAGTGCCGCCAGAACCAGGATCTTCCGGATATGCATGGTCAGACCTTACGACGTTCTGCGAGATCCGATCATCTATCAGATACGTTGCAGCACATCCACAAAAGCTTCGGCAAAATTCTTCAAGTCTGCCGTCTCCTCGTTCGGCTTTTCGATGCGGATCGTCGTGCCGTCGCTCTCAAGGCAGGCAAAGACCGTCGTCATCGCCGCGCTGCCATCCTGCGGAATGCGCAGCACCGCGATCCGGTCGCAATCGGTGATGAGCCCGGAGGCAGGTAGTTCAAAGAGCAAGGCGCCCTCGATCGCGGCGGCAGCGGCGCGAACATGGGCAGCAAAACCCTCGGCGCCGGTGGCAAAGCCGTCCAGCGAGAGCTCAAGCTCCAGCAATTCCATCGTCAGGCTAGCATCCGATGGCGGGGAGGTAGCTTGGGTCGCGGTTGACGCCTGTTTGGGTTCGGATAAAAGCATGCTCTCTCTCCTTTCAAGCGGCCGGAAAAGCAGCGCTCTCCGGGCGCCTGGCAAATTTGATGTCTGTGCAAACCGGTCCAGTGACGTGAGGACCGGGAAACACGCATGATCCCCGTCCTCAAGACATGATTAACGAGAATGGCGAATTTGCGGCGTCGGCGGCGCTGCCAATACTTGCATGCACTTGCACGCATCATTCGCTGTTCGGCTGCGATCTTGCCGAAAACCGCTTCACACCTTTCGGCATCATGCTCTAAACAGGAGAAGAAGTGCCGTCTCCGGCGAAGGAATGATTCTGCCAGATGATGATCAAGTACGAGCGCCCCACGTCTCATGCCGCCCACTGGGCGCGCAGGATCGCCCGCTTTGCCTTCGGTCTCTTTGCCGCCGTGTTGCTGGCGCATCGTTTCGGCCCACTGACGACGCCGCATTTCGTGGCACTGGCGGTGTTTTCGGCGGGATTGGCGGCGCTGGCCGTGGTGCTTGCCGCGATCGGCTTCGTCCGGCTCTGGCAAGTCGCGGCCGTCGGCGGTGTTGCCTCCTTCGTCGCGCTTCTGTATGCGGCCATTCCAATCGGTGCTGCCGGCTTCGCGCTCAACGAATACTTCTCCAGGCCGGCGATCTACGACGTCAGCACCGACACCGTGACGCCGCCGCCATGGATCAGGCCGCCGGCTGCGGTGCAGGGCTGGCTCAAACGCCCCGCGACGGTGACGCCCGAAGACCGTGAAGCCCAGATCGCCGCCTATCCGGCGCTGACTGGCCGCCGCTACGACGGTGCCCTTGACCGCGTCTACCAGGGCGTGAAGATCGTTGCCGAAAAGACCGGTATCCGCATCGTCGACGAGGAGGGCGTTGAGAACGCCAGGGCTGATCTGGAGGACATGGTGGTAAAGCCGGACGATGCGGCGCCGGCCGACAGCGAGCCAAGCGACGTGCCGATCCCGCTGTCGCGTCCGCAGACGATGCCGGGCGAAATGAGCCCCGGGCGGCGTTCTTCCGATATCGTCCTGCAGGGCGAATGGCGCACGCTGATCGTCGGCTTTCGATTAGACGTGCTGATCAGGCTGCGCGAAGAGGCTGAAACGACCTTTGTCGACATGCGCGTCGCCTCCCGCTACGGTCCGCATGATCTCGGCCTCGGAGCAGCGTTTGCCAACCAGTTTCTGCATGCGCTCGATGCGGAACTGCTGGGCATAGCGGGGGATTGATCAGGCAAGCCAGCCGGTATAGCGCACGATCAGCCCGGTGAGCGGGCTCGTGATTTCGACGTGGAAGCAAAACAGCCCGTCGCGCTCCTCCTCGAACGTATCACCGCCGGGAGCGAGAAACAGCGGTAGCGGCAGGCCGAGAAAGCGCCAGCCGCGGATCACCAGCCGTAAGCGGCCGCTCTCCTGCACCAGCGCGATCAGTACGCGAAACGGCCCGAAATCCTCGGCGAGCAGATGTTCGTCACGGCCGGTGCCGGCCGACTGGATGCTGCGAAAGGATTTTTCCGCGAAGGTGCGGGTCCATGTCTCTTGGCCCGCGGCGCATTCGAAGCGGACGCTAACGGGAACATCGGCGTTTTCGGCCGGAAAGCCGATGATGGCGGCCGCGATTCGGGCGAGCAGGCCGGTCCCGCGTTCAACCGTTGCCCGCCCCGCGACGGTTCGCGTTCCGACGCTGTCGTGCAGGGTGGCGACGGAGGGCGGCAGGCCGTTCCAGGCGGTGGACAAGATGCGGCGATAGAGAGGTTTCGCGTCGTCCGCAGCACTTTCGTCGCGGATGCCGGTGCGGATGGAAAACCGGGAAAACAGCGGTTCGAAATCGGAAAGGGCCAGTTCCCCGGTGGCTGCACGCGCGCCTGCCTCGGGCTTCTCTCCCGCAAGCCAGCGGCGAATGATCGCCTCCGCCGCCATCGCCGGAATGAACGGACCGTCGTCACCCTCAGCGATCAGGTGCCAGGAGCGCTTCAGCGCGCGGTCATCGGCCGTCCTGCCGGTGACCGTGACGAACATGCCGCCGCGATGTTCGCCAAACGCGAGGCGCTGCGATGCCCGATGAAACAGCGGCGCGAGCGGCGACAGCGAGCGAACAGGTCCAAGTCGCACCAGCCATGCGAGGCATCCGAGAAGCCGCTGCAGCATCTGCGGCTCGGTGCCCGCGCCGGAAAAGACTGATCGCAATCCCGCGATTGCCTGCGGCAGCAAGGCAAGGTCCGGCGTATCGGCCAGCGCGAACCGGCGGCGCCTGAGCGGCACGCAGCCGGGCGGGGCTATGGTTCTCTGCACGCTGTCCATCAGGCCGTAACCGGTCGCGGCTTTGCCGTCGCGGATCAGCGGCACCGGCTTGCCGGCATAGCTGGAAACGGCCTTGACGACATTCAGCCCCATGCGCGCCTTGGGCGAGGGGGCAATGCCGGCGGTGACCGTGTCGGTGCGGGCAAATCCGGGCTTCAAGGCCTCAAGTGCGGCAAACGAGAGCGCAGGGAAGCTGCTGCAGCCGGACAGGGCAAAGGCGCCGACCTCCTTTGCCAGCGTGTCGAGACTGGAAATGCCCGCCACGAAGGTCGTGGCATCGGCAAGATCGAGATAGCAGATCCTGAGCGCGATGCAGGTCTTGACCAGATGGTAGGGGTCCGGCCCGGTATCCTGAAACGGCCCGGAGGCATCGACGACGAGATCGGGCGCCAGCGCGCTGAGAACGGCGGTCGAGTCGCCGCAACGATCCATCACGACAGGTTCCAAGGCCGCCTTTGCTTCGACGCCGGCAACAAAGGTCATGGACTTGTCGAGCGACCGTCCGGCGATCAAGAGCGTCAGCCGCGGTTCGTCGGAAAGCAGCCGAACGAGCCTGCCGCCGAAGGTGCCGTAGCCGCCGAGTAGGAGGACGCGTAGCCGCTCTTCCTTCACGTCAGGAACCGGCTGCGATGCTCCGGCGTCGGCACGAAACAGCTGTTGCGCTTGCCGGCAATGCGGTAGCGGTTGCGCGCCACCAGTTCGTAAAGCGGATCGCGCAATGCCCGCGGGACGACGCGCAGCCCCGACAACAGCCTCCAGGGAAGGCCGAGACCCGCCGCCATCCGCAGCGTTCCCTCCGATTTCAGGAAGGCGCGGCCGTTCTCGATCAGCATATTGGTTTCGTAATTGCGGCTGTCGAGGCCGTAGTGCCGGTAAAGCGCCTCGCCGAGCGGCGTTTGGGCGGTGATAAAGCGGTAGCGGCCCGGCTTGTCGTGGCGCAGAACGAAATTCACCCAACCGGAACAGAAGATGCATTCTCCATCGAAGACGATGAGCGGGTGATCGTCGGCAAAGACCGGCACGGCTTCATCGGTGCGATAGCTATAGGCCTCGCGCGACCGCATCAGGCCGCACCTCCGGGCGCCAGCCGATAGGCGCGGTCAAGCGATGGCGGGCCGTCGGTCTCGATCTGGCCGCGCTCGATGAGGTCCTCGATATGGGCGAGGACCGAAAGGGCCGCCGCCCCATGCAGCCGCGGATCGGTGGTCTGATAGATCACCTTCACCATATCCGCGATCAGCCTGTCGCCGGCCCGCACCCGCTCCAGCACCGCGCGCTCGCGCATCCGCCGGTGCGCTCTCAGCCCCCGGAGAAAGGCGGCGGGTTCCGTCACCGGGCCACCATGGCCGGGCAGATAGAGCCGGTCGTCGCGGCTAAGCAACTTTTCGAGCGAGGCCATGTAGTCGGTCATCGATCCATCAGGCGGTGAGACGATCGAGGTTGCCCAGGCCATCACGTGATCTGCGGAAAACACTGTACCGGTATCTCTCCGGCTGGTGTCGCCAAGCGCGAAGGCCGCGTGATTGGCTGTGTGGCCGGGAGTGAGCAGCGCCGTCAGCGACCAGCCGTCACCCTCCACGATATCACCATTGGCAAGGACGATATCCGGCTTGAAATCGATGTCGGAGCTTTCGGCGAAGGGGTTGATCTCGCCCTCGTGCAGGAGCCTTGCCGCCCGGTGCGGCCCTTCGGCGACGATCAGCGCACCCGTCGCAGCCTTCAGCCGCCGGGCAAGCGGCGAGTGGTCGCGGTGGGTGTGGCTGACGGCGATATGGGTGACCTCGCGCCCCTTCAGCGCCGCCATCAGCGCCTGGAAATGCGCATCGTCCTCCGGCCCCGGATCGATCACCGCGACGGATTTGCCGCCGACGATATAGCTGTTTGTGCCGTGGAAGGTGAAGGGGCCGGGATTGTTGACGGTGATGCGCTGGACGCCGTCCGCCACCGTCACCGCCTCGCCGTAGGCGGGTTGGAAATGCAGATCGAAATCAGGGCCTTCCATGCGCCGTCTCTTCACTTGTACTCGATTTCGATGAACGACATGAATTCCTTGCCGGCGTTGATGACATTGTGCTCGACGCCCGGCTCGCGCCGGTAGGCCGCTCCCTTGGCGATGTCCACCCGCCGCTCGCCGCCCGGCTCTTCGAGCAGGAACCGGCAATCGGTCATCGGAATGACGACATAGCCCATACCATGCACGTGATGCCCGGTATCGGCCCCCGGCTCGAAATCCCATCGGGTGATCCTCACCACATCATCGTCGAGAAGCACGGTCGACTTGGCGGGCGGGCGGGCGCGAAAAATGCTCATGCAGGTCTCCACTGTGAACGGGACCTTAGGATGCGGGGGAGGGAATGAAAAGGGTCGGGCGAGCCATATTGCTTAAGCGTTTGTCGCATGAACCCCTCTGTCCCTCCGGGACATCTCCCCACAAGGGGGAGATCATCCATTTCCCTCCCGGCTTCAAGACTCAACGGTAAGGGACGCACCCGGCTCACGGCCAATCTCCCCCTTGAGGGGGAGATGTCCCGGAGGGACAGAGGGG
>UCOA01000246.1 GCA_900474095.1 Hyphomicrobiales bacterium
CCCGCCGAAAGACTGGCTGGTGGCGAACCTTGAAGACGTGCTTCCGTTCCTCGCCGCCGCGCCCCGGCTGACAAACGCCGTCCTGCGTGCCCCGCCCGTCACAGGTGCCCTGCGGGCGCTCGGGCTGGTCGATCTGCCGCTCCTGACAGGAATTAAACTGGGCCGGGAAATGGCGGTTCGGGGATTTGCGTTCGCCACGCCTAAGGTATTGGCATCGATGTCCGGCGAAGAGAAACGGCGCTCCATCATCATCGTGCAGGACGCGTTCACCAGCTTCTACGAAACTCAGCTGGTCCTCGACACTCTCGATCTTCTCTCGGGCCTTGGCTTCAACCCACTCCTGTCCGTTTATCGGCCCAATGGAAAGCCCGTGCATGTCCACGGGTTTCTGAAAAGGTTTGAAAAAACTGCCCGATCTCAAGTCGAGCAGTTGAGCATGTACGTCGAAATGGGCATTCCTCTGGTCGGGATCGATCCGTCCATGACCCTGACTTTCCGTTCCGAATATGTGGAGGCGCTCGGACACAAGGCGGTGCCGAAGGTTCACCTTCTGCAGGAGTGGCTGGCGACCAAAGCGCCTATTGGTTGCGCGGCGACCGGGAAGCGCTATGTGCTGCTGCCGCACTGTACCGAACGCGCGACTGCGCAGAGCAGTCTTCAGGACTGGGCGGCAATCTTTTCCGGCGTTGGCCTTCGCCTGGATATCATCGCGTCGGGATGTTGCGGCATGGCGGGCACATACGGTCACGAAACCCGCAATGTCGAAACCTCAAAGGCCATCTTCGACATGAGTTGGCGCCGACATATCGAGGACGCCCGACCGGAAGAAGAGCTGCTGGCAACCGGCTATTCGTGCCGCTCGCAGGCCAAGCGTTTCGGACAGGTGGCTCTTCGCCATCCGGTACAGGTTCTGTTGCAGCATCTTCGGGAATCCCTTCCGGGAAAATGATCATCGAAAGACCGCTTCAAAAGCATTCAGGAGACATGACAATGACCATGCACAAGAACTATATCGCCGGCCGGTGGATCGACGGCTCTTCCGTCGTCCGCGACATCAATCCGAGCGATACCAATGATCAGGTCGGCATCTACGCGTCATCGGGTCGTGCCGCAGCTGAGGAGGCTATCGACGCCGCGTATCAGGCATTCCCTGGTTGGGCCGCAATGAGCCCGGAAGTCCGCTCCGACATCCTCGACAAGATCGGAACGGAAATCCTCGCCCGCAAGGACGAACTCGGCCAATTGCTGTCGCGGGAAGAGGGAAAGATCCTGTCCGAAGGGATCGGCGAGGTCGTGCGAGCCGGACGTGTCTTCAAGTTCTTCGCCGGCGAAGCACTTCGCCTGAACGGCGAGCGTGTTACATCGGTCCGTCCCGGCGTGGAGGTTGAAATTCTTCGGGAACCTGAGGGCGTCATCGGCATCATAACTCCGTGGAACTTCCCTATCGCAATCCCGGCGTGGAAAATTGCTCCGGCCTTGGCCTATGGCAACACAGTCGTCTTCAAGCCCGCCGAGCTTGTGCCGGGATGCGGTTGGTCGCTGGCAGACATTATCGTCAGGGCAGGCGTGCCGGAAGGTGTCTTCAATCTCGTGATCGGACCGGGCCGGGATGTCGGCCAGGCCTTCGTCGAATCTCGGAAGGTGCGCGGCATCAGTTTTACCGGTTCGGTCGAGACCGGGCGGCGGATCGGCGCTGCATGTTTCGAACGGGGCAAGAAGGTCCAGCTCGAACTCGGTGGCAAGAATCCGCTGATCGTCATGGATGATGCCGACCTCGCCGTCGCCGTCAATGTCGCCGTCAATGGCGCCTATTTCTCAACGGGGCAGCGTTGCACTGCATCAAGCAGGCTGATCGTCCAGTCCGGAATCCATGACCGCTTCGTGCAGGCAGTCATCGAAAAGCTCCAGGGCTTGAAGATTGGCCACGCCTTGGCGCATGACAGCCAGATCGGTCCCGTCGTCAACCAGAGCCAGCTGGAGCAGGATCTGGACTATATCCGCATCGGCCAGAGTGAGGGCGCGAAACTCGCTTTCGGCGGCACGAGACTGGAGCGTGAGCATCCTGGCTTCTATCTGTCGCCGGCGCTCTTTACCGAGACCTCGAACGACATGCGGATCAATCGGGAGGAAATTTTCGGCCCGGTCGCAAGCGTCATTCGTGTGAGGAGTTTCGAGGAAGCAATGAACACAGCCAACGATACAGAATTCGGCCTGTCGTCCGGCATTTGCACAACCTCGCTGAAATACTCGTCCGAGTTCAAACGACGTTCAGGCGCCGGCATGGCGATGGTCAACCTGCCGACGGCAGGTGTGGATTATCACGTGCCGTTCGGGGGTAGAAAGTCATCGTCCTATGGTCCGCGAGAGCAGGGCGCATACGCCCGCGAGTTCTATACGGTCGTCAAAACCACCTACACCCAGCCGTAAACCAAGGAACAAACCCGCATACGGGAGAAGACGACATGCAGGAACGTCAGAAAAACGCCACTGAAATAGCCAATCGCGCCAGCCACGAGGGACGTCATGTTCTGATAACCGGCGCGGGGCGCGGGATCGGTCGGGCGATAGCGATCGGGTTTGCAAGCCGCGGTGCACGCGTCGGCGTCGCCGACATGAACGAAGCTGACATCAACGAAACGATCGGGCTGATAGAGGCTGAAGGGCGAGGATCAGGGCTGGCGCTGAAGATGGACGTTTCGGATTATGCCGCCGTGGAGAAAGGTGTCGCGCATGCCGCCACCTTGCTCGGCCGCCCGTTCGACACCGTCATCAACAATGCTGGAATCTCACCGAAGCATGACGGTGTTTCGCACAAGATCTGGGAAATGGACCCGACGGAATGGGGCCGTGTCGTCGGGGTCAATCTGACGGGCAGCTTCAACACGATCCGCGCGCTTTCGCCAGCAATGCGAGATGCGGGGGCAGGCTGGATCGTCAATATGTCGTCTGTCGCAGGCCGTGCCTACATGCCGCTTGTGGCATGCCATTATGCGGCGACGAAATCTGCGATCCTTGGTTTCACCAGACATCTCGCAGGCGAGCTCGGCCCATTCGGGATCCGGGTCAATGCAATAGCCCCCGGCCGAATTGAAACGCCCATGGTGCGCGGGGTCGCAAGCGAAATCAATGACGAGCAGGTTCGCATGACACCTATGGGCCGTCTTGGGGCATCTGAGGAAGTCGCCGATCTCGCACTTTATCTGACCTCCCCGGAAGCCAGCTTCATCACCGGGCAGAACATCGATGTGGCAGGCGGCTTGCTTATGACCTGACCATTTCGATGATCGCTGAACTTTACGGTAGGAAGAGGCATAATGTCAGTACAACACGAAACAGAGAAGCTGCCTGAGCAGGTCCGCCTGATTACGGGAAAAACGCGGGTGTTCGCCATTCTGGCCGACCCGATCTACCACGTGAAAACACCGCAGACGATGAACGCGGTTTTTGACAGCCACGGGCTGGATTGTGTGCTCGTCCCATTCCATGTCGCGCCAGCCGCATTGCCGGTGCTGGTAGAGGGATTGCGGAAGATGCAGAATTTCGGCGGGTTCATCGCTACGGTCCCCCACAAGCCCTCCATGCTGGACTTATGCGATGAGGTCACCGATGCGGCCCGGCACATTGGTGCGGTGAATTGTGTTAGGCGGGAGGATGACGGTCGGCTCGTCGGGACGATGCTGGATGGCATCGGTTTCGTTGAGGCGATGCGCTCGCGCGGTATCGACGTTTCCGGTATGCGGGTGTTTCTGGTCGGGGCCGGGGGCGCGTCAAGCGCCATCGCGTTCGGCCTTGCTGAAGCCGGCGTCAATCACATCACGATTTCAAATCGATCCGCTATTCGCGCGCTGGAACTGCAAGAGCGCCTGGCGGCTGTCTATCCTCGCTTGTCTTTGAGCATCGATGCTCAGGACATTGAACATCATGATCTCATCGTCAACGGGAGCACACTCGGAATGCGCTCGTCGGATGCCGAGCCGGTGGATTTTAGCCGGATCCACGCGAAACACCTGGTGGCAGACGCGATCATGGAGCCTGCCCTGACACCGCTTTTGGCGGCCGCCCAGTCGAGGGGCTGCGAGATATTTCCGGGAAAGCCGATGCTCGATTCTCAAATTGTGCTGATGGCGCAGCATATGGGGGCACTCCCACACACTTAAGCCAAGCCTTAGGGATCCGACCAGCTTGGCTGGGAAGACGCGGCGGCCTTGAACTTGTCTGGGTGGACGCAGCATCGTGGTGATCTATCCCGCGTGCAGGTCTTTAGCGCCGCTTAAGTCGGCGTTGGCTGGCGGCTGGGAATGCCATCAGAATTCGCCGCAATTTCTCGCGAAGGGGCTGCGGCGTAGCAAGCCACTTGAAGGTACCGAAGCAACGGAGGATGCAAATGACACGTACCACTATTCAACTTGATACGCCGCTCCCACTACCGTGCGGCACGACCTTACCCAACCGGCTTGGTAAATCTGCCATGACGGAGGGCTGCGCCGATGCTTACGGGCGCGCGACCGAGTATCACGAGCGCATTTATCGCCTGTGGGGGGAGAGCGGCACAGGATTGCTTCTGACCGGCAATATCCAGGTGGATCGCCGTTCACTTGAAAGACCGGGAAATATCCGGATAGAGGGAGAGCAGGACGCCGAACAGATGAAACGCCTGACCGCCATGGCGGATGCAGGTCAAGCTCATGGTGCGCATATGTGGGCGCAGATCGGGCATGCTGGGCGGCAAGCCCCGGCCGGCGCGTGCCCCGAGCCGGTCGCGCCCTCATCAGTTCCGCTCACCATGTTGCGTTGGCAGCAGCAGGCACCGCGCGCTTTGGATGAAGACGAAATCGAAAACATCATCTGGCGCTTCGGAAACGCGGCGTTGGTGTGCAAACGGGCAGGCTTCAAGGGCGTGCAGGTTCATGGGGCGCATGGCTATCTCATTAGTGAGTTTCTCAGCCCACGGGTCAACTTGCGTACCGATAAATGGGGCGGGAACCTCAAGTCGCGCGCTCACTTCCTGTTTGAAGTGTTGAGGACGATACGGAAGTCTGTCGGCCCTAGTTTCCCAGTGGGCCTCAAGTTGAATTCTGCAGACTTCCAGAAAGGCGGGTTTTCACACGACGATTCCATGCAGGTGGTTGAGTGGTTGAATGACGAGGGCCTGGATCTGCTGGAACTCACAGGTGGGACATACGAGCATCTCAGTCTTCTTGGTGTAAACAATGACAACCAGTTCGAGCGAGAGCCGCCCCGTGCATCGACCACTGCCCGTGAGGCATATTTTGCCGTCTATGCGGCAGAGGCTCGCGCTGTCGCCAAGATGCCCGTCATGTCCACCGGAGGATTCCGCAGCCGGGATTCCATGATTGGTGCTCTCAACGACGGAACCTGCGACCTTGTCGGCCTCGCACGCCCGCTTTGCACCGACCCATTCGTTTCGGCCAAGCTTATAAAGGGCGAGGTCGCGCAGACCGACCTATACGAACATAGGACTGCGCTGTCCGAAGGGGAGAAAAACGGCCTCGACGCGATTGAAATCCAGACGGCGACGGTCCTTGGCCAACAGGCTTTTTATTTCATGACGATCTACGACATGGCTGAAGGTCGCGATCCGCATCTGAACCGCACCCTTCTGGGCGCCCAAAGCGAACTCGTGGCGCGCGAAGATACGATTACGAGAAACCTTCTCTGAATTTCCTCCGCGCTGCCCTCCGGGTCGTCAATGCGATCCGGAAGGCAGTAAGATCGGCAACCTGACGCTCATGACCGGGCGCGAGTTCGGCGTCAAGTCGCCCTCAACGTGGCGTTTGGCCGACCTTTTTGCCAAACACGCCTTTCTCGTCAGTGGTCTGGGCTGGGGGATGCCTCTCCATGCCGTTGCAAAGGACATTACCGAGCGACTGATCGAACTGTGTGACAAATAGTCGGTTGACAGCGAGTTCAGTGTGTAATAGTGATGATTACACATTAACGGATATTGTCATGCCAACCAGCACTCGCTTCGCCGTCGCCGTGCATATTCTGGCCGCCCTTGCGGTGAGTGACGGCAAGCCCATGCGGTCGGAAGATCTCGCTTACTCGGCGAATACGAGTGCAGTCGTCATCCGCGGGCTCTTGTCGCGGCTGATCGATGCAGGGTTGACGCGCTCACAACTGGGAGCTGGAGGCGGTGCGCTTCTGGCAAAGACCGCTGAGAAGATCAGGCTGCTGGATGTCTATGAAGCTGTGGAAGACACGGAGCTGTTTTCCTTGCATCGCACGCCACCCTGCGAGAGCTGCGCGGTCGGGGGCAACATTCTTGAAGCGATGCAGCCGGTCCTGACGAAGGCGCGCACGGCGCTCGAAACCGAACTGGCGAAATCCACTGTTGCGGACATCGCAGCGGAGGTTGCCCGCCTTGGAAAGTTCTCCATCCCTCTGGTCTGGTGAACATTTGCGAATAAACGTCACCGTGACATCGACACACTGTCATTTCGGGCACTCAAGCCTGATTGACTCCTGGAATTGTTCGGCCTTCGGGGCGCTGGCAGTTCTCATGTTTAAAGCCCCGTACGTCAACAGGAGTGAACTATGACCATTGGTATTATCGGTTCCGGCGCCCTTGGCTCCAACCTTGCACGCATTCTTGCCAAAAACGGCATCGCCGCCACGATCTCGAATAGCCGGGGACCCGCTTCCCTGACGTCGCTGGTTGAAGAACTGGGTCCGTCCATCACCGCAGGCACAGTCGAAGAAGCCGGGAGCGCCGACATTGTCTTTGCTGCGATGCGCTGGAGTGTTGCCGAGCAGGTTCTGGGCAGTTTGCCTGCGTGGAATGGCCGCATCGTTGTCGATGGTACCAACCCGGTTGAGTTCCTTGACCCGAATTCGCCGGATGCCAACGATCAAAGCAATCCGCTGGCTGCCTATGGTATCAAGGCCGTCGATCTCGGCGGAAAACATTCGAGCGAAGTCTTCGAGCAGTTCGTTCCGGGTGCGCGCGTTGTGAAGGCGTTCAACCATCT
>UCOA01000245.1 GCA_900474095.1 Hyphomicrobiales bacterium
GCGGCTGGTCGTCCCCGCCCCAGGAGTAGAGCGAGAATTTCTCGCCCTTGTCGCCCTCGCCCTTGTGTCTCTCCCCTTTGTCGGTCTGTAGGCCCGCAAGAACGAGATAGACCGGTGGCACAAGGCCGGTCCAGTCGATGCTGCGGATGCCGCGCTCGCCGAGATCCAGCCTGTGCGGCTTGCCGAAGCGTGGTTCCTCACCACGCTCGGTCACGGCGGCAGGGTTCATCAGGCGGAGTACCGGCGCCATCTTGTCGATGAGCGGTTCGCGAAAACCGATCAGCAGGTAGCCTTGCGGCGTTGCGGCGAGGCCCTCGATATTGATGTCGGTGCCGGGGCGGTGCAGTTCTTTCTTCAAATAGCCGCGCAGGCCTTCGAAGGGCGTGCCCAAAGGCTCGAGCGTCGGGCCGTCCGGTGTCTGCGCAATTCTGCTTGCGGCGAGAATGGAGCGGTCCCTGGCGTTTCCGCCGTCACCGGGCCGGGAGAACGAGCTTATCCAATAGACCTTGTCGCCGATGCGGGCGGCGGCCTCGATATCGGATTTCCCGTTGCCGAGGAAGCTCTTGAATTGCAGCGCCTGCACGGGCTTGGCAAGACCGCGGCGATAGATATGGAATGTATTGGTTTCGTCGCTGGCAACGACGAAATGGCGGTCGTCAAGTGCAACCGCTGCCGAGGCCTCGCAGATGCCGATATAGTCCATCGGCTCGGGCTGCGCATCTGCGACCGGGAGAATGCCGAGAGATGGAATTTTCATCGCGACATTCTCCTGTTGTGCGTCGTGCCCGGCTGTCTGGCCGGTCAGGCCGGGCGTCGGGCGATCAGCATGTAGTTGACGTCCATATCCTTGGAGAGAATCCACTGGTTGGCAAGCGGATTGAAGAAGACGCCGGTGCGATCGGTCACGGTCATGCCGCTCGCCTCGATGGGCTTTTCCAGTTCTTCCGGACGGACAAGTTTTTCATATTGATGGGTGCCGCGCGGCAGCCAGCGCAGCACGTTTTCCGCGGCGAAAATGGCAAGCGCCGCCGCCTTGATCGTCCGGTTGATGGTGGCGACGAACATCAGGCCGCCGGGGCGCACCATAGAAGCGCAGGTGCTGATGAAGAATTCGACATCGGCAACGTGCTCGACCACCTCCATGTTGAGCACGACATCGAAGGTCTCGCCGGCTTCGGCGAGTGCTTCCGCCGTTACCGCGCGGTAGTCGACGGCAACGCCGCTGCCGGCCGCGTGGGTCTTGGCGATCATGATGTTCTTTTCCGACGCATCGGCGCCGACCACATCGGCACCCATGCGGGCCATCGGTTCGGACAACAGCCCGCCGCCGCAGCCGATGTCGAGGATGCGCAGGCCTTTCAGCGGCTGCGGCGCCTTGGCATCGCGGCCGAAATTTTCCGAGACGCGATCGCGAATATAGGTAAGACGCACCGGATTGAACTTGTGCAGCGGCCGGAACTTGCCCTTGGGGTCCCACCACTCGGCGGCCATGGCGGAAAACCGGTCGACTTGCGCCTGGTCGATGGTCGTGCGGGCTTGTTCGCTCATGGCATCTACTCCGTGCAACAGGCTATCCCCGTGAAGTCGGACGATCGGGGGCGAAAGTCAAGGGTTGGCGAGGCCGCAAGAGGGCGGCGGCCGGTAAACAGCCGGAGGCATTCACGCGGCAGGTGCTGCCCGTGGTCTGTGTCAAGCTTTCGATCTCTTTGCCTTTGCGAGGTCAGGGATCGGCCGGGGCACAACGGGTGCCTTGGGTAAGATGAGTAAGGTGACACACGCTGTGCCCCGCTTCGGTGTCTTTTGCCG
>UCOA01000243.1 GCA_900474095.1 Hyphomicrobiales bacterium
GGCCCGCCAATCGGCTCGGAATCGATCCTGCGGCTGTTGAAGGAACGGTTTCCGTTGATGAAGCGGGCGTGAATAGTGAATAGTGAATAGTCGCGGAGCGCTTTGCCAAAACTCAAGGCAAAATTACTGTCTATTACTACTCAGTGCTCACTATTTTGTACTCCCCGCCCCGCGCGCCTTATCAGCCGGTTGATGAAATCGAGCTTCTGCACGACTGGCGCAGATAGCACGAAAGGATAGCTGTCGGGCTGGCCCATGCTGCGCTGGATGCTGTTCAGAGCGACGCTCAAGGGGATCCATGCGTCGATCAGTGTCTGCGCAGCCGTGGCGCGATAGGGATCGAAATCGACTTCGGCGGCCATGCCTTCGTGTCGGCGCGGATCGGTTGACAATCCGAAGGAATGCGCCGTTTCCAGGGCATCGACTATATGGAAAAAGTGTGCCCAGCATTCGGCAAAATCCTCCGCCGGATGGCTGCTGGCATAGGCGCTGATGAAGCGTGCCTGCCAGTCGGCGGGTGGCCCCTGCTCGTAGTTGCGACGCAGCGCCTCGGCATAGTCCGCCCGCTCGTCCCCGAACAGCGACCGGGCCTCGTTCAGGGTTTCGTCATCTCGAACAAGTTGCGCCCAGTAGAAGTGGCCAATCTCGTGGCGGAAATGTCCGAGCAAGGTGCGGTAGGGCTCGTTCATCGACACGCGTACGCTTTCGCGGGTAGCATCGTTGGCTTCCGCCGCGCGCAGGCTGATTAAGCCGTCTTCATGGCCCGTCATGGCCGGCACCAGATTGCCGTAGGCATCAACCTCGTCGGCGAGAAAATCAAAGACAAGGCCACCCTGCGGGTCAACGTCGCGTCCCGGTCGCGGTAGGTTCCAGCGTAGCAGGGAATAGAACAGATGCCGCTGCGCCTGGCCGATCTTCTGCCAGCGGGCGAGCCCTTCCGGATTGTCGGTGACCGGCACAATTCGGTTGTAGCGGCACGCCTGGCAATAGACATGATTGTCGTTGGTCGAGATCAGCCAATTGCATGTATCGTGGGCGGCATTGGCGCAGAACCGGACATCCGCCTGCTGACGGGACGGCACCTGCCACAGGTCGCCGCCCGCCGGCGTCAGGGCCTGCATCGCCATGGCCTCCGGCAGGAAACCGAGGCGCGAACCGCAGTTAATGCAAACACGGTTGTCGAAATGGACCAGGTTTCCGCAATTGCCGCATTCGTAAAGTCTCATGGAAGATCGTCCGCCCAATGGTCAGCATGATGTGTCGAAGAAACCGAATGCCCTATCCGAAATGAAACATACACTCCGACGAAAAGGAATGCCCGCCGGCGCGAAGCACAGCGGGCATCGGCGCTGAGATCTTCCATCCAGTTGAACCCGTCAGGACAGTCGATCCGCGCACCTTGAAACCGCCGCCATGTTATGGACGACATGGGGCGGCAAACCGGATTACATGCGATCAACGGCGCCCTTTACCGCGCTCTTGGCCTTGCCAGTTGCGGCCTGAACCTTGCCGGCTTGTTGGCCTTTGACTTCCGCCTTCTGCTTCCAGTTGCCTGCCGGCCACCTGGTTGGCCTTGCCTGCGGCTTGATTGGACGCGCCGGAAATCTTGTCGGACGTGCTGCCCATGATCAGTCTCCTTGACGGGGAGGAGGACATTGCCGAGCGTCTTGTCCATGCTTCCAGACAACGGTGGGCAGGTCAATTTGTTCCGGCAAAAAGCCGCAAGGGCAGAAAAATCCGTGGATCAGGCGTGACCCGCATCCATGGAGAGCATGGCCGGAGCAACGCCCATCAGCGCCAGAGCCCGATCATATTTATCGCCGAGATCGCGGTCAAAGATCAGTTCCTCGCTCGCCGGGCAGTTCAGCCAGCCATTGCTGGCGATCTCGCTTTCCAGCTGGCCCGCGCCCCAGCCGGCATAACCGAGCATCATCATAGCCTTGGACGGTCCCTCCCCGCGCGAAATGGCGCGCACGATATCGAGCGTTGCCGTCAGGCAGATGTCGTCGCTGACCGGAATGCTGGATTCGCTCAGGTAATCGTCGGAATGCAGGACGAAGCCGCGGCCGGTTTCGACAGGACCGCCTGTCTGGATCTGGAAGTTACGTGTATTGACCGGCAACCGGATCGCCTCTGCCTGATCGATGATCTCAAGGTGAAGAAGCACATCCGGGAAGGTCAATTGCTGCGGACGGTTGAGCACGAAACCCATGGCGCCGTCGCTCGAATGGGCGCAGACGAAGATGACCGTGCGGGCAAAATTGCTGTCGAACATGCCGGGCATGGCGATCAGGAACTGACCGTCTAGCAAACCGCGCTCGCGTTTCTTCTGGAATGTCGCCATCATGGTGTCAGCCTTCTGGGTCAAATGAAAAGCGATCCCACCCACGTCTTTTGGTTTTGAGGCTGTTTTTGGGGTTCCTCGTTTCGCCTCCATCAAGAGAAAATGATCGAAGGTGAAAGCCGGCGTCTTTAAACCACGCCCCAAAACCGATAAGCCTCATCGTTATGAAACATCATCGTCTCCTAGAGAATGTGACTCATTTGGCGGCGCTGGCAAGCCTTGTTGGATATTTTTTTATTGCCCCGCCGGCCGATGCTGCGCAAAGCCTATGGGTTCAAGCCGAGGGCGGCGCTATCCGTATCGTCGCCGGCGGACAGCAGCCGGACGGGACGATCCCCGCCATCCTCGACATCCGCCTGAACCCCGGCTGGAAGACCTATTGGCTGGATCCCGGGGCGAGCGGCATCCC
>UCOA01000237.1 GCA_900474095.1 Hyphomicrobiales bacterium
CGACCGGCGGCATCATCATCGACAGCCGCGATAGCATCATCGAAGCCTACAAGACCGGCCGCGGCGGTTTCCGCGTCCGTGCCAAATGGGAAGTCGAGGATACCGGCCGCGGCGGTTATCAGATCATCGTCACCGAAATACCGTTCCAGGTGCAGAAGTCGCGGCTGATCGAGAAGATCGCCGAACTGCTGATCGCCCGCAAGCTGCCGTTGCTTGAAGACGTGCGCGACGAATCGGCCGAGGATGTTCGGCTTGTGCTGGTGCCGAAGAGCCGTTCGGTCGATCCGACGATCCTGATGGAATCGCTGTTCAAGCTGTCGGAACTGGAAAACCGCATTCCGCTCAACATGAACGTGCTGTCGATGGGCCGAGTGCCCAAGGTGATGGCG
Organism: Hyphomicrobiales bacterium; assembly: GCA_900474095.1. GTDB lineage: Bacteria > Pseudomonadota > Alphaproteobacteria > Rhizobiales > Rhizobiaceae > Pararhizobium. The sequence goes on from UCOA01000237.1 coordinate 390, forward strand.
CTGAACGAGGTGCTCCTCGAGTGGCTGGACCATCGCCGCGAGGTCCTGCTACGCCGTTCGCGCTTCCGCCTGGCAGCCATTGACCGCCGTCTTGAAATTCTGGGCGGCTATCTCATCGCCTATCTCAACCTCGACGAAGTCATCCGCATCATCCGTGAGGAGGATGAACCCAAGCCCGCGCTGATGGAGCGCTTCACGCTCACCGACCTGCAGGCGGAGTCGATCCTCAACATGCGGCTGCGCTCCTTGCGCAAGCTTGAGGAATTCGAGATCAGGACGGAGTTCGACGCTCTGTCGAAGGAGAAGGCGGAGATCGAGGCGCTGCTCGCCTCCGACGACAAGCAGTGGCAGACCGTTGCGTGGGAAATCGGCGAGGTGAAGAAGAAATTCGCCAAGGCGACCGAGATCGGCCGCCGCCGCACGCTGTTCTCGAACGCACCGGAAGCCGATCTGGAAGCGATCCAGCAGGCGATGATCGAGAAGGAACCGATCACCGTCGTCATCTCCGAGAAGGGCTGGATCCGGGCACTGAAAGGCCACATCGCCGACGTCTCGACGCTGCAGTTCAAGGAGGGCGACGGGCTGAAGCTGTCGTTCACGGCCTCGACCACGGACCGCATCCTCGTCGTCACCACCGGCGGCAAGGCATACACGCTCGGCGGCGACAAGCTGCCGGGCGGGCGCGGCCATGGCGAGCCGCTGCGCATCATCGTCGATATGGAAAACGATCAGGACGTTCTGACGGCCTTCGTGCATGACCCCGCTCGCAAGCTGCTGATCTCGTCGGCCGCCGGCAACGGCTTCGTCGTGCCGGAGGTCGACATGGCTGCCAATACCCGCAAGGGCAAGCAGATCATGAACGTCACCATGCCGGACGAGGCCAAGCTCGTCATCCCGGTGAAAGGCGATCATGTTGCGATCGTCGGCGAAAACCGCAAGATGCTGGTCTTCCCGCTGGCACAGATCCCGGAAATGGGCCGCGGCAAGGGCGTGCGCCTGCAGCGCTACAAGGACGGCGGCGTCTCCGACATCCGCTGCTTCGCCATCGCCGAAGGCCTCACGTGGGCGGACAGCGCCAGCCGCAGCTTCGTCAAGACGAAGGATGAACTCATCGAATGGCTCGGCGACAGGGCGTCTGCGGGCAGGACGGTGCCGAAGGGCTTTCCGAGGAGTGGGAAGTTCACGGGGTGATCGGCGCCGCGACGTTAGGAATCGGCGAGGCGGCTTAGAGCGACTTTGTACTTCGCCATAAGGTAACGGGCGGCTTCAAGCTGGCGTTCGGGGTCGGGATCGAGTGCGCGCAGACTTTATCACGTCGTCGGTTGCCGAGAGTTCAAGCTGGTCGCCAGCTTTTCATCCAAGCTTTCTCAGCAGCGCTCTCGGAATGACAACGCCTTCTGCATTCGATTTTCCGCACTTTGACTTTCATGCCTGAAACTCCGAAATCCCGTACATCGACCATGGCAGCGCCGTCTGCTGGAGGCAATCGTCGCTCAACCTGTAAGCGGAAACTCGGTTGCGGCATCCTTGTCGCCCGCCGACGTCCTTCGCATCTGCCACAGCGAATGCCCCACCAGCGCCAGGATCAGCACCGCACCGCCGACCAGCGTCTGCACGGTCGGAACCTCCTCAAAAACGATCCAGATCCAGATCGGGGCGAGGATGGTTTCGAGCAGGTAGAACATGCCGACTTCCGGGGCGGACAGGTAGCGCGGGCCGGTGGCCAGGCAGAAGAAGGCGAGCGGGATCATGACCAGGCCGTTGAAGACGATCCATCCTGGATGGGTGATCGTCAGGCCATCGGCGGGCGAGAGCAGATAGCCGGCGATGGCGGGGAAGATGGCGGTTGCCAGCGGCACCAGTCCCATGTCCCTGCCGCTCGCCCGGCTGACGGTGATGGCTGAGGCAAGCAGCAGGGCCGAGCAGACGGCCATGGCATCGCCGAAGAAGTTGCCGCTTTTCAGACCGTCCTGGACGATCAGCCCGACGCCGAAGACCATGATCGCCATCGTCACCAGCGTTGCGTTGGAAGGCCGTTCCTTGAGGAAGATCCAGGACAGCACGGCTGCGAACATCGTGGTGAAGGCGACGATGAAGACGACGTTGGCGGTTGCGGTGTTGAAGACGGACAGCAGGAAGGTGAACGAGCCGAGGCCGTAAAACAATCCCACGGCAAGGCCCGCCGCACCCGGCACGAGCGCGATCTTCCGGCCGAGAAACTTATTGAGCACGACCCAGGCGACAAGCGCCACCGCGAACGTGCACAGGCTTCGCAGGGCAAGCAATGACCAGACCTCGCCCTGTGCGGAGCGGATCAGAGGGATATCGAAGGAGAGGGCGAGGCCGCCGAGGCCGGTGATGAGAAGACCGCGGCGATGGTGGGCGGCATCGATCGTTTGGGCCAAGGTTCAGTCCTGTCCGGTGGTTGCGCTGTCGGCTGTATAGCGCTCCCAACCGCGGGCCATAAGGTGCTCCTGCGGCAGAAATTTTGTTTTGTAGTCCATCTTGCGCGACCCCTTGACCCAGTAGCCGAGATAGACATGCGGCAGGCCCCGCTCTTTGGCCTTGCGGATATGGTCGAGGATCATGAAGGTGCCAAGCGAGCGGGCCGACAGTTCCGGGTCGAAATAGGAATAGACCATCGACAGGCCGTCGCCCATCTTGTCGGTGAGCGCTGCTGCGATCAGCGGCCCCTTGGCCTTGCCGATACCATCACCTTCAACCTTCAGACGGTATTCGATGATCTTGGTGTTTACATGCGTGTCCTCCACCATCATTGCGTAGTCGAGGACGGACATGTCCGACATGCCGCCCTTCTGGTGGCGGTGGTCGAGATAGCGGCGGAACAGGCTGTATTGCTCGCTGGAGGGCTCGGCCGGATATTCCGACGAAACGACGTCGCTGTTGAGCGTGAGGATGCGCCGCATCGAGCGGGTGGGGGAAAACTCGCCGGCGACGATGCGCACCGAGATACAGGCCCGACAGGTTTCGCATGCCGGCCGGTAGGCGATGTTCTGTGACCGGCGGAAGCCGCCCTGCGTCAGGAGATCGTTGAGTTCGGGTGCCCGCTCGCCCACCATGTGGGTAAAAACCTTCCGTTCCATCTCCTGCGGCAGATAGGGGCAGGTTGCCGGTGCGGTCAGGTAGAATTGTGGAGACGGTGCAGTTTGCGTGTTCATATGGTGCGGAGATCGCTCTTCGTGGCCGCTTCGAAAACATTAGCATGGCGCAAGATTGAAAAAGGTCAATCGCGACTTTTTGAACGTCGCGTCGCCATGCGATAAATCTATGTTTTCGGCTATTTCGCTGCAGCGAGGTGCAGGACGATCCCGTTATCACCAACCAGCAAGACGAATCAATAGAGGTCGCGGCGGACCGTCACCGTGCCGATCAGAAGGTCGTGCAACAGGCGGCCGCGGTCGGTAAAGAGACCGATCAGCAGAACCAGAGGCGTCAGAAGCGCGTTGGCGATCCAGAAGATCACAAGATGTACGATGGCGGTCAAAAAATCCATCGGCCGTCCGTCGGTCCGCGCAATCGCGATGCCCATCATGTTCATGCCGGGGGAAGCCTGTTTCGGGCCGCCGACGGTGAGCCCGAAGTAGAGCATGGCCAGACCGGCAAACAGCACGGGGTAGAGGAAAAAGCCGAGGCCGAGCGTCAGGATGCCGAGGAAAAACACGACGACCGCTGCGGGAATCCACAGAAGGGCGACGATCGCATAGTCGATCACGAAAGCGATGACGCGGCGGCTCAAAACGCCCTGATAGGCCCGCCAGTCGTTGCTCGGGATTCTCGCGTTTTCATCCTGCACAGTCATGGCCATTCTCCATCGTCAACAGGGACGGATATGGGGCGGTCGGGGCAAAAATGCAAATGGTGGGTGAAAATAAGGGGGCGTTCATGCCGCGCGGACGGCCGTTACGTGCAGCCATGCCGTGTTCTCGCCGTCGTAACCGCCGCCGATATCCTCGTCGATTTCCATGCTCGCCCAACCGAGGGGCGCATATTGCGCGATCAGCCAATCGCGAGACGGATAGTTGTAGTATCGCTGGAACCGGTCGCGCCCTTCTGCCGAGCCCGCTTTGAAGCTGGCGTAGAAAACACCCCCTGTGTCGAGAGCGCGATGAATGCGCGACAGCACGGGGCTAAGTTCCGGCCGTGGGACATGCAACAGGCAGGCATTCGCCCAGACGCCGGCGTAGGTGCCGTTTTCTTCCAGCCGATCGAAGGCAAGAACGGTGACCGGTCGCCCCAGCAATCGTTCGGCCTGACGTGCCATCTCCGGCGAACCGTCGGTCGGCGTGACGTCGAAACCGCGCCCCAGCATTGAGAGGCTGTCCTGGCCGCCGCCGCATCCCAGTTCGAGAATTTTTGCGCCGGCCGGCAGGGCTTTGAGAAAGCGATCAAGGCGCTCATTCTGCGTTGAACGCGATCGCCCGGAATAGGCTTCCGCTTCCAACGCATAGAAGTTTAAGGTTTCAGCATCCAGACTGCTCACCAAGCCCCCTTCAAACAACCCGCCGGATATCGTTACGGCCGCTTCGCCAATATCCGTGCCACGTCCATGGCGAAATAGCTCAATATCCCGTCGCAACCGGCGCGCTTGAAGGCAAGCAGGGTTTCCAGCATGACGCGCTCGCCGTCGATCCAGCCATTGGCGGCAGCCGCCTTGATCATCGTGTATTCGCCGGAGACCTGGTAGGCGAAGACGGGCAGGCCGAAACTTTCCTTCATCCGCCAGCAGATATCGAGATAGGGCAGGCCGGGCTTGACCGTCAGCATGTCGGCGCCTTCCTCGACGTCGAGAGCTGCGTCGCGCAACGCCTCGGTGCCGTTGGCGGGATCGATGTAATAAGTCTTCTTGTCGCCCTTCAAGAGCCCGCCGGTGCCGATCGCCTCGCGGTAAGGGCCGTAGAAGGCGGACGCGAACTTGGTCGCGTAGGCCATGATGCCGACATTCTGGTGGCCAGCCGCGTCGAGCGCTGCGCGGATGGCGCCGATGCGGCCGTCCATCATGTCTGAGGGGGCGATGATATCGGCGCCGGCCTCGGCCTGAATGACGGCAGCTTTGGCGATCTGCGCCACGGTTTCGTCGTTGGCGATATCGCCGTCGCGCAGGATGCCGTCGTGGCCGTGACTGGTGAAGGGATCGAGCGCCACATCGGTGATCACGCCGATGTTCGGCACTGCCTGTTTGATCGCCCGCGTCGTTTCGTTGATCAGATTGTTGGCGGCAAGGCTGTTGGAGCCGGTCTCGTCGCGCAGCCGCATTTCGATGTTCGGAAAGGTGGCAAGGGCAGGGATGCCGAGGTCGGCCGCTTCCTTTGCCGCCTCCACGGCCTTGTCGACGCTCATCCGGTTGACGCCGGGCATGGCGTCGATCGGCTCGACGATGCCGGAGCCGGGAACGACGAAGATCGGCCAGATCAGATCGTCGACCGTCAGCCGGTTTTCCTGCACCATGCGGCGCGTCCAGTCGGCCTTTCGGTTGCGGCGCATGCGGCGATGGCCGGTGATGGTGTCGACTGGGTTGGTCTTGTCGGTCATGGCGTCGTCTTTCGGTCCGTTCGTGTGCGTGGTGGCGGTTTATCACGCGGGGCGGGCAAAGGAAAATGGTTGCGATGCGGCACGTTTACCTCCGCTTGAGGGGGTCTCCCTCTTCTCCCCGGCGGG
>UCOA01000235.1 GCA_900474095.1 Hyphomicrobiales bacterium
GCGGGGAACACCTGCCGCCCGCCCGGATCAGGTATTGCGTCCCGGGCCGGAGCGTTCTGCGGGTATATGCCGCAGAAGCCATGCGTATCTTGGCAGGCCGCACGGTTCCGAAAGGGGCGGGTGCGGTTTTCGCGTTTTGAGTTCGAGCGTACATTCCGGCAAAAGAAAAACCGCGCTGTGGTGAGGCGCGGTTTAAGTCGTCGGTCGGGAGGAATGGATCAGCCGACGCTGCGCGTGCGGATGAAACCGAGGGGGCCGAAGGGGGCCGGCATCACGGCGTTGCGGACACGCGATTGGCTTTCCGGCGCTCTGGAGTTCCAGGCGATCTGTACAAAATTGGGCTTCGAGAAGATGAACAGCATCGGACTATGACCTTGGGTGTGGAGCAATTCCGCTCCGTGATTTGATTGATGCGGATATACGCCTGTTCTGGCCCAACGCAACAATTGTTTTCGTCGTTCTATGTCGTTTTTCGGATAGTGAGGCAGCAAAGTCGAACAAGCCTTGCAGCGGCCTGAAATGTCGCGTGAGCGATCGGCGGGAAAGGCGGCAAAAATGCGGAAAACCATGGCTTTGCTTATCAAGGCGGCAATGCTAGACGAAACGTCATGATAAAGACGATCATGCTCCAGGGAACCGGCTCCGATGTCGGAAAAACGGTACTCGTCGCAGGCCTGTGCCGGCTCATGTCCAACCGCGGTGTGAGGGTCGCGCCTTTCAAGCCACAGAACATGTCCAACAACGCCGCCGTTTCCGATGACGGCGGCGAGATCGGTCGCGCCCAATGGCTGCAGTCGATGGCGGCGCGCATCCCATCTTCGGTTCACATGAATCCGGTTCTTCTCAAACCCCAGTCTGACACCGGCAGCCAAATCATCGTGCAGGGCAAGGTGGCAGGCCAGGCGAGGGGACGGGACTATCAGGCCCTGAAACCGAAGCTGATGGCCGCCGTCATGGAGAGCTTCGAAACTGTCGGCGCCGGGCGCGATCTTGTTGTCGTTGAAGGCGCGGGATCGCCCGCCGAGATCAATCTGCGCGCCGGCGACATCGCCAATATGGGGTTTGCCACCCGCGCCAATGTTCCCGTCGTGCTTGTCGGCGATATCGACCGTGGTGGTGTGATCGCATCGCTGGTCGGCACCCATACGATCCTGTCCGATGAAGACAGGAGGATGGTCAGTGGTTACATCATCAACAAGTTCCGGGGCGACGTGTCGCTTTTCGACGATGGTATCAAGGCTGTCGGAAGTTTTACCGGTTGGCCGTGCTTCGGAGTGGTTCCCTGGTTGAAAAGCGCCGGGCGTTTGCCGGCCGAGGACTCGGTCGTCTTGGAAAAACTGGCACGGGGGGGCGGCAAGGCATTGAAGGTCGCGGTTCCCGTCCTGTCGCGTATTGCCAATTTTGACGATCTCGACCCGCTGGCGGCCGAACCGGAGGTCGATCTCGTCTTCGTCCGCGCCGGCGAGCGGATCCCGGCCGACGCCGGCCTGGTGGTCATTCCGGGTTCGAAGGCGACAATCGCCGATCTCGCCGATTTTCGCGCGCAAGGATGGGACCGCGACCTTCAGGCGCATGTGCGGCGCGGCGGCCATGTTATCGGCATCTGCGGCGGCTACCAGATGCTCGGGAGTCGCGTGACCGACCCGCATGGCATTGAAGGACATGTGCGTGAGATCGAGGGGCTGGGCCTTCTGTCTGTCGAAACCGAAATGGAACCGGAAAAGACGGTGCGCAACAGCCAAGCCCGTTCGGCCGTCTATGATGTGGCGCTGGAGGGGTACGAAATCCATCTTGGCCGGACGACTGGACCGGACTGCGCTCGTCCTGCCGTGATTATTGACGGCCGGGCGGATGGCGCCGTCTCGGCGAATGGCAGGGTCAGCGGTACCTACCTGCATGGCCTGTTTGCCAGCGATGCCTATCGCGCCGCACTTCTCAAAAGTTTTGGCATCGAAGGCGGCGGTGAAAACTACCGTCAATCGGTCGACCAGGCGCTCGACGATGTCGCGGCAGAACTCGAAACGGTACTCGATGCGCGCTGGCTCGATTCATTGATGCCGTGAAGCCGCGCACAGCCGGTCTTTCAATTGACAGGGTTCAACCGAGCGCCTAATCATCAGCCATTGGATGGTTCCCGGACCGGCGTTTCGGTTCGGGAGTAAATGGGAATGTGAAGGGATGGACCCAAGCCGGGCATTCTTATCACAGCCGACCCCGCGACTGTAGAACGGTCAGGGTTCGCCATCCGGGAAAACCGATGTTCTGGACAGGCCGCGCGGTGCGGCCGCTGAATGGCCGGTCCAACCGGAAAAGCCACTGGAGTGGCATCATGATCAGCCGGGGCCGGACGCCTCTATCTCTACGAATCGTCCACCTCTTCGTGATGCTCGTCGATCGCGGTCACGCAATCTGGCGCGAAAACTCCGGGAAGGCGAGGCGGACCCGTTCGGGCCTCTGATGAGGTTCGTGACGCCGTGAGCCAGGAGACCTGCCATCCTTAAGGGCATCGTGCCCGACCCAGGGAGAGACACTCCCGATGCCAGCACGGAGGTTGTCATGGCTTTCTCGTTCCGCTCCCCCAGCGGCCATTCTTGCGTTTCTCGCCTCAGGGCCGGCATATCTCCCGGCGAACAATAGGCTGGGATCGTTCCATGACATCGACGAAAACAGGACCCGTGCTGGTTCTTGGTGGCGCTCGTTCCGGCAAATCGACGTTCGCTGAAAAACTCGCGACCACGGCGGGTCTCGACATGCACTACGTCGCGACCGGAAGGGCCTGGGACGGGGAAATGCAGGCAAGGATTGCCGAGCATCAGCATCGGCGGGGTGCTGACTGGCAGACGCATGAGGAGCCGCTTGACGTTGCCGCCTGCCTGAAAGCAATCGACGCGCCCGATCGTGTCGTCCTTATCGATTGCCTGACCCTCTGGATCACCAATCTGATGATGGAGAATCGCGATATGGCGGCAGAATTTCAGAACCTGGCCGAATGGCTGCCGCAGGCGCGGGCGCGGCTGGTGTTCGTTTCGAACGAGGTCGGGCTCGGAATCGTCCCCGAAAACCGCATGGCGCGCGATTTTCGCGACCACGCCGGCCGGCTGCACCAGCTCGTTGCGGAGAAATCCGCGGAAGTCTATTTTATCGCGGCCGGATTGCCGCTGAAAATGAAGGGTTGATCCATGACACTCGCAAAAGCCGCCCACGGCAAGATCCCGGCAACCGTCATCACGGGCTTCCTCGGCGCCGGCAAGACGACAATGATCCGCAACATCCTCGAGAACGCCGACGGCCGGCGCATCGCGCTGATCATCAACGAGTTCGGCGATCTCGGCGTCGACGGTGACGTGCTGAAGGGGTGCGGCGCCGAAGCCTGCAGCGAGGACGACATCATCGAACTGACCAATGGCTGCATCTGCTGCACCGTCGCGGACGATTTCATTCCGACAATGACAAAGCTGCTCGAGCGCGAGAACCGCCCGGACCACATCGTCATCGAGACGTCCGGTCTTGCGCTGCCGCAGCCGCTGATTGCCGCCTTCAACTGGCCGAATATCCGCAGCGAAGTCACCGTCGACGGCGTCATCACTGTCGTCGACAGCGCCGCCGTTGCCGCTGGCCGCTTTGCCGATGACCACGACAAGGTCGATGCCATGCGCGCCAAGGACGACAATCTCGATCACGAGAGCCCGATCGAGGAACTGTTCGAGGACCAGCTGACCGCCGCCGACCTGATCGTTCTCAACAAGACCGACCTGCTCGATTCGACCGGTCTCGCCTTCGTGCGCAAGGAAGTCGCCGCCCGCACCAGGCGCAAGCCGTCGATGATCGAGGCGAAGAACGGCGAGGTTTCGGCGGCCGTGCTTCTCGGGCTCGGCGTCGGCACCGAAAATGATATTGCCAACCGCAAGTCCCATCATGAGATGGAGCATGAGGCAGGCGAGGAGCACGATCACGACGAGTTCGATAGCTTCGTCGTCGAACTCGGTCAGATCGCCAATCCGGCCGGCTTTGTCGAAAAGCTGAAAACCATCATCGCCGAGCACGACGTGCTGCGCCTCAAGGGCTTTGCCGATGTGCCCGGCAAGCCGATGCGCCTGCTGATCCAGGCCGTCGGCGCCCGCATCGACCAGTATTTCGACCGTGCATGGGCGCCGAGCGAGGCGCGCGGTACACGTCTTGTCGTCATCGGTCTGCACGATATGGACGGAGCCGCGGTGCGTGCCGCCATCGTTGCTGCGGTTTGAGGGTATTTTGACCAGGCGAGCCAATATCAATATCCCCTCCCCAACCACTCTCCACAAGGGGGAGGGGCTTGGACGGCATTTGTCGCGCCGACAATGCCATATGATTGTTTCGAGTGCGCGTCCGCGGGGGAAAGCTATTTGGCTTGGCGAGAGGGCGCGGCAGATTAGCCCCGCCCCGTTGTGGGGAGGAGTCGGGGAGGGGTTCTTTCGATCCCGGAAACGGAGAACGTCATGCACCTCCTCCTAGCCCAGAAAGGCACCATCTCGGACGGCGAGGAAGCGATTGACCTCGGTCAATCGCCCGCCGATATCCTGTTCCTGTCCGCTGCCGATACCGAGCTTTCGGCGATCGCCGCCGCCCACCGGGCGCGGCAAGGCAAATCGAGCCTGCGGGTCGCAAGTCTCTTGACGCTGAAACATCCGATGTCGGTTGATACCTATGTCGAGCGCACGGCGCGGCATGCCAAGCTGATCATCGTCCGCCCGCTCGGCGGCGCCAGCTATTTTCAGTATGTGCTGGAGGCGCTGCATGCGGCTGCCGTCACCCACAAATTCCAGATCGCCGTCCTGCCTGGCTATGACAAGCCGGACCTTGGCCTCGAGCCATTTTCGACGGTTTCCGCAGAAGACCGCAACCGGATGTGGGCCTATTTCACCGAAGGCGGCGCCGACAATATGGAGCGGCTGCTCGCCTATGCCGATGCACTGATCGATGATTCCGAGAAGCCGGAGCCGGCCGCGCCGTTGCTCAAGGCCGGGATCTGGTGGCCGGGCGTGGGTGTGATCGGCGTTGAGGCGTGGAAGAAGGCGGTGGGTTTTGGCGTGGCTGAAGAGCTATCCCCCTCTGTCAGCTTTCCTGAGACCTCCCCCACAAGGGGGATTGACCCGCGGCAGCCGGGGCAGCCCAACGCAGGTTTCGAGATTGTTGAGAGTTTGTTGGAAGGGCGGCCCCTTGTGGGGGAGATGGCCGAAGCATCCGCGCATGCCGAACAAAGGCGCGCACCCATCGTCGCTCTCTGTTTCTACCGTGCCCTGGTTCAAAGCGGTGAAACCAGGCCCGTCGAGGCGCTGATCGAGGCGCTCGTCGCCGAGGGAATGACCGTCCTGCCGGTCTTCGTCTCGAGCCTCAAGGATGCCGTCTCGATCGGCACGCTGGAAGCGATCTTTGGCGACGCGCCGCCGGACGTGGTCATGAACGCTACCGGCTTTGCCGTGTCGGCACCGGGCGCTGATCGCCAGGCCACGGTGCTGGAGTTTACCGATGCGCCGGTGCTGCAGGTGATTTTTTCCGGCTCCACCCGCAAGGCATGGGAAGGTTCGCCGCAAGGTCTGATGGCACGCGATCTGGCGATGAACGTGGCGCTGCCGGAGGTCGACGGCCGTATCCTGTCGCGCGCGGTCTCGTTCAAGGCGGCAGCCGTCTACGATCCGGATGTCGAGGCCAATATTGTCGGTCACGAGCCTCTCGAAGACCGCGTCGCCTTCGCCGCGAAACTGGCCGTCAATTGGGCGCGGTTACGCAAGGCTAAACCCCATGAGCGCCGCGTGGCAATCATCATGGCGAACTATCCGAACCGTGACGGACGGCTCGGCAATGGCGTCGGTCTCGATACGCCGGCCGGAACGATCGAAGTGATGAAGGCCATGGCCGTCGGCGGCTATGGGATCGACGACATACCGGCAGATGGTGATGCGCTGATCCGGCATCTGATGAAAGGTCCCACGAACGCGGCGCGCTCCGATTGCGAAATCCGCGAGACACTTTCGCTCAATCAATACAATGTCTTCTTCGCGTCTCTTCCGGTTCAGATTCAGAATCAGGTTGTTGAAAGATGGGGCAAGCCCGAGGTCGATCCGTTCTTCCGCGATGGCCGTTTCGCCCTACCGCTCGCCCGGTTCGGCGAGACCCTGGTCGGCATCCAGCCGGCGCGCGGCTACAATATCGATCCGAAGGAAACCTACCATTCGCCAGACCTCGTGCCGCCGCATGGCTATCTTGCCTTCTATGCCTTCCTGCGGCAGGAATTCGGCGCCCATGCCATCATCCATATGGGCAAGCACGGCAATCTCGAATGGCTACCCGGCAAGGCGCTGGCCCTGTCGGAAACCTGCTATCCCGAAGCCGTCCTCGGACCAATGCCGCATCTCTATCCGTTTATCGTCAATGATCCGGGCGAGGGCACCCAGGCCAAGCGCCGCACCAGTGCCGTCATCATCGACCATCTGACGCCGCCGCTCACGCGCGCCGAATCCTATGGGCCGCTCAAGGACCTCGAGGCGCTGGTCGACGAATATTACGATGCGGCTGGCGGCGATCCCC
>UCOA01000233.1 GCA_900474095.1 Hyphomicrobiales bacterium
AGAATCGACCCGCCTCAAGGCACTGCAGACACAGCAGCAGCTCGGCATCCAGGCTCTCTCGATCGCCAACTCGGACTCGCAGAACGTCCTGTCGCTGTTCCGCTAATCGAAAACGGCGCGAACCGGCCATAACCCCCAACGGCCGGTTCGCGGCCTATCGAAAACCGCATCTCGCAAGAGGTGCGGTTTTTTCTTTGGCGAACGAAATTAATTTTCCGCTTTAGGTTTTCTTTAACCATGTTGGTGTTTTCTATGACCATCGAAACAGCGGGTTAACCAAGAAACTTAACGCGTTAGCAGGCATGAAGCTGGCTGCTGTTTCCCGGTAGCGACCGGAATGTCCCTTCCATATCACCTGTTCAAAAGGGGCAGTTTACCATGACGAGCATTCTCACCAATTCGGCTGCGATGGCAGCACTCTCGACTCTGCGTTCGATCAACGACGGTATGGAGACGACCCAGGGCCGCGTTTCTTCCGGCCTGCGTGTCGAGACCGCTGCCGACAACGCTGCTTACTGGTCGATCGCAACGACCATGAAGTCGGACAACAAGGCTCTCTCCACCGTTCAGGACGCGCTCGGTCTCGGTGCTGCCAAGACGGACACGGCCTATACCGGCCTCGACAACTCCATCAACGTTGTTTCCGAAATCAAGGCCAAGCTGGTTGCAGCCCGCGAACCGGGCGTTGACAAGCTGAAGATCAACAAGGAAATCACCGAGCTCAAGAACCAGTTGGTCTCGACCGCCCAGTCGGCGTCCTTCTCGGGCGAAAACTGGCTCTACAACGACACCGCGGTTGCTATCGGCATCAAGGAAATGGTCGGTTCGTTCACCCGTTCCTCCACCGGCACCGTTTCTGTCGGTGTTTTGAGCTTCGACGCTTCGACCTCGGTGCTGGTCGATATGAATGACGCGCAGCTGGGTCTCCTTACCGAGGACGTCGCGGTTGTCGAGCCATCCGGTGCGAGCACAGCCGACGCAACGTACTACCTGATCAACGCGGGCTCCACCGGGGCAGCGGTTGGTACCGAAATCGCGCTTGACGCTACGGTCACCGACGATAGCATCGAAGGCATGATCAGCGCCGTCGACGCGATGCTGACGAACCTGACGGATGCCGCCGCCACCCTCGGCGCCACCAACACGCGCATC
>UCOA01000232.1 GCA_900474095.1 Hyphomicrobiales bacterium
GGCGCCTTCCCGCCGATGATCGGCTGGGCCTGCGTGACGAACGGAGTTTCGATCGAAAGCATCGTGCTCTTTCTCATCACCTTCCTCTGGACACCCGCGCATTTCTGGGCGCTCGCGCTGTTCAAGATGCGCGACTATGGCGCGGTCGGCGTGCCGATGATGCCGAATGTCTGCGGTGAGGCGACGACCAAGAACCAGATCGTCATCTATGCGGTGCTGACAGCCGTGATCGGCGTCGTGCCGACCGCGCTCGGTTTCGCCAGCACCATTTACGGGATTTTTGCTGCCTGTCTTGGTCTCGGTTTCATCTGGTACTCGATCGGCGTGCACGGCATGCCGGAGGGCGACGAGAAGATGATCCCGGCCAAGAAACTCTTTGCATTCTCGATCCTTTATCTCTTCGCGATCTTCTCCGCGTTGATGGTCGACCATTTGATTGCCATGCTTTGGCTAACTGCCGGAAAGGTTGCCTGATGGAACTCCTGACGCTCACGGACGCCCAGAGGAAATCGCGCCGCGGCCGCAACATTGCGCTCGGTTTCGTGCTCTTTGGTCTGGTTGCGGTCTTCTATGTTGTGACGCTGATCAAGTTCGGCAACGGCATGGTCCAGTAAGGATCAAAAGATCATGACAATGGCGGACAAGACAGAGCAGAAGAAGGACAGGGCGAACGGCGTCATCGTCGCATCCTGCGTCGCCTTCGTATTCGGCATGGTCGGCATGGCCTATGCCGCGGTTCCGCTCTACGACATGTTCTGCAAGGTCACCGGCTACAACGGAACGACGAAGCGCGTCGAGCAGGCTTCCGACGTCATCCTTGACAGGACGATCAAGGTGACGTTTGACGCCAACTCGGCTCCAGGTCTGCCGTGGGACTTCAAGCCGGTTCAGCGCGAGATCGAACTAAAGGTCGGCGAGACGGTGCAGGTGGAGTTCGAGGCGACGAACCTGTCGAAGAAGCCAACGACCGGCCAGGCGGTGTTCAACGTCACACCGATGGCTGCCGGCGCCTATTTCAACAAGGTGCAGTGCTTCTGCTTTACCGAGACGACGCTGCAAGGCGGTGAAAAGATGGAGATGCCTGTGGTGTTCTTCGTCGATCCGGAAATCGTCAATACCGTCGAGACCAAGGGCATCAATACGCTGACGCTTTCCTACACCTTCTACGCCCGCGAGCCGTCGAAGCCGATTGCCGGCCTGATGGTGAAGCCGGACGAGACTGACAACAAACTTTGACAGATCACCGTTTTCGGCTAAGCCGGAACGATACGAGAAAGACTTATCGGGGATTACCACATGGCCGATGCGCATCAGAAAAACCACGACTACCATATCATCGACCCGAGCCCCTGGCCGCTCCTGGCCTCGATCGGCGCTTTCATCATGGCTTTCGGCGGCGTTGCCTACATGCGCTACCTGGCCGGCGGTTCGTTCAAGATGTTCGGCCTCGAGCTGGCCAATCCATGGGTGTTCTTCGTCGGGCTCGTCGTCGTGCTTTATACGATGTTCGGCTGGTGGTCGGACACGATCAAGGAAGCACATGAGGGCCACCACACCCGCGTCGTGTCGCTGCACCTGCGCTATGGCATGATCATGTTCATCGCTTCGGAAGTGATGTTCTTCGTCGCCTGGTTCTGGGCCTTCTTCGACGCAAGTCTCTTTTCGGGCGAAGCCATCCAGGCAACACGCACGACCTTTACCGGCGGCGTCTGGCCGCCGAAGGGCATCGAGGTTCTCGATCCCTGGCACCTGCCGCTCTACAACACCGTGATCCTGCTGCTCTCGGGCACCTGCGTGACCTGGGCGCACCACGCACTGCTGCACAACGACCGCAAGGGCCTCATCAATGGCCTGACGCTGACCGTACTGCTCGGCATCCTGTTTTCGACCGTCCAGGCCTACGAATATGCTCACGCGCCGTTCGCCTTCAAGGATTCGATCTACGGCGCGACCTTCTTCATGGCGACCGGCTTCCACGGGTTCCACGTGCTGGTCGGCACGATCTTCCTGCTCGTCTGCCTGCTGCGCGCGGTCAAGGGCGATTTCACCCCGAAGCACCATTTCGGCTTCGAGGCCGCCGCCTGGTATTGGCACTTCGTCGACGTGGTCTGGCTCTTCCTGTTCTTCTCGATCTACGTCTGGGGCGGCTGGGGCGCACCGCTCGCCCACGGCTGATCAGGTCCTTATCCGAAAATCTGAAAAGGCGGGTGCCAGGCGCCCGCCTTTTTCTTTGTTGGCAAAGCTGCCTTACGGCGATGGATTTGTCTGGCACGCCGCTCGAGTGAGCCCAAAGGTCGCGGCGGCCAATGTATCGCTTGCGCGACGAATGCGTTATGGAAAGCAGAAGGCAAACAGGGGCGTAAGGAACAGATGAACGAAGACAGCGCACATTTCCCGCCGGTCGATCCGGTCAAGGCCGGGATCAAGGGGCTTTGCCCGCGCTGCGGTCAGGGAAAGCTGTTCGATGGGTTCCTGAAGATGAAGCCCGCCTGTGCCAACTGCGGGCTCGACTACACGTTTGCCGATTCCGGCGACGGGCCTGTGGTGTTCGTCATCCTCATCGTCGGCTTCATCGTCGTTGGGGCGGCCCTGTGGATGGAGGTCAACGTCAACCCACCGCTCTGGGTGCATTTCCTGCTCTGGATCCCGCTTGCCAGTATCTTCAGCCTCGTTTTGATGCGCATGCTCAAGGGCATCCTGATCAACCTCCAATACCGCAACAATGCGCGCCAGGGCGAGATCGATCGTGGCTGAGACCGCGAGTGGAAGAGAGGGAAGTGGGCTGATCGGCCGCGCCGCCGGCATTGTGCTCGTCCTGGTCGCGCTTGCCATCCTCCTGTCGCTCGGCACATGGCAGATGCAGCGGCTCCATTGGAAAGAGGATCTGCTGGCGGCAATCACTGAGCGCCGCGCAGCACCGCCGATCGAACTGGCCGCAATCGAGGCGATGGCAAAGGCCGGCGAGGATATCGACTACCGCACCGTGCGCGTCACCGGCACCTATCTCAACAACAAGGAACGGCACTTCTTCGCGACCTACGAGGGTCGGACCGGTTATTACGTCTATACGCCGCTTGAGATCGCCGATGGCCGCGTCCTCCTCGTCAATCGCGGCTTCGTCTCCTTCGAGCGCAAGGAGCCGGAGATGCGCAAGCAGGGGCAACTGACCGGCGAACAGACCGTTACTGGTCTTGCCCGCGTCAAACTCGCGGATAAGCCGTCCTGGGTGGTGCCGGACAACGATGTCGCCAAGAACATCTTCTACTGGAAGGATCTTGACGTCATGGCATCGAGCGTCGGCCTCGATCCGGCCCGCACCGTCCAGTTCTTCGTCGATGCGGACGCAACGCCCAGTCCGGGCGGCATGCCGATCGGCGGCGTCACGCAATTCGACCTGCCGAACAATCATCTGCAGTACGCCGTCACCTGGTATGGCCTGGCCGCGGCGCTGGTCGTAGTCAGCGGCGTGTTCGTCTTCCGGCGGAAAAGATAATTCGCACCCATCGCCTTCAACGCTTACCCAACTGCTGGGGGAGTCCATGACCATCATCGCCACTCTTCTGATTGCCTTGACCGCTGCGATGCATATCGGCTTTCTCGTGCTCGAAATGTTTCTCTGGGCCGGGCCGCAGGGACGAAAAGTGTTTCGCATGTCGGCCGAGCAGGCGCAGGCGACGAAGGTGTTGGCGGCCAATCAGGGACTTTACAACGGCTTTCTCGCCGCCGGCCTTATTTGGTCGCTTGTGGCTTCGCCGGCGGAATTTGCCTTCCAGCTCAGGCTGTTCTTCCTTGTGTGCGTGATCGTTGCCGCTATATATGGCGCATGGTCGGTCAAGCCGCGCATCCTGTTGGTGCAGGGTGGCCCGGCGATCCTGGCATTCCTATTCACTGTTCTGGCGTCCTGATAAATGGCATCTTCTTCGGCAAAGAAACCGATCACCATCCGCCTCTGCGGCCCGCGCGGCTTCTGCGCCGGCGTCGACCGGGCGATCCAGATCGTCGTTCTGGCGCTGAAGGAATATGGTGCTCCGGTCTATGTCCGCCACGAGATTGTCCACAACCGCTATGTCGTCGAGGGCTTGGAAGCCAAGGGTGCGATCTTCGTCGAGGAACTGGACGAGATCCCGGCCGAACATCGCAAGCAGCCCGTCGTCTTTTCTGCACACGGCGTGCCGAAATCCGTGCCTGCCGATGCCGATCAGCGCAACCTGTTCTATCTCGATGCCACATGCCCCCTGGTATCAAAGGTCCACAAGCAGGCGATGCGCCACCAGCGCCTTGGCCGTCATGTCGTGCTGATTGGCCATGCCGGCCATCCGGAAGTCATCGGCACGATGGGGCAATTGCCCGAAGGCGCCGTTTCGCTGATCGAGACCGTCGAGGACGCGGACAATTACGTGCCACAGGATGCGGACAATCTCGGCTTCGTCACTCAGACGACGCTCTCGGTCGATGACACGGCCGGCGTCATCAAGCGGCTGCATGAACGCTTCCCCAATCTGACGGCGCCCGCCGCCGATTCGATCTGCTATGCAACGACCAACCGACAGGAGGCCGTGAAGCAGGCGGCGCCGGGCTGCGATCTCTTTCTCGTCGTCGGCGCGCCGAATTCGTCCAATTCCAAGCGGCTGGTCGAGGTGGCGCTGCGCGCCGGGGCAAAAAATTCCGTGCTTGTCCAGCGCGCGTCGGAAATCGACTGGGATGACATCGGCGATATCTCTACGGTCGGGCTGTCGGCCGGCGCGTCGGCACCGGAAGTCATCGTCAACGAGATCATCGAGGCTTTTCGCGACCGCTACGATGCTGCCGTGGAACTTGCCGATACGGTCGAGGAGACCGAGAACTTCCTCGTCAACCGCGAGCTTCGCCACGTGCCGCTGACGGCGCAGGACATGGCATTCGTCAATGGAGATTAGGCAATGAGGGCAGGTGGCATGGATCCTCGGGTCAAGCCCGAGGATGACGACTCTGCTGGCATTCTCAAGCCAGCCGTCAGCGTTGCGATTGCTCCCTCTCTCCGTCATCCTCGGGCCTGACCCGAGGATCCATGCCCCCGGCAGAACAAATTCAGCACTCACAACCGCGAGAACAGGCCTTGGCAGTTTACACCGACATCACGGAAGACGATCTTGCCCGTTTTCTGGCCGCCTATGACGTCGGCACGTTGACCTCCTACAAGGGCATCGCCGAGGGCGTGGAAAACACCAATTTCCTGCTGCACACCACCAAGGGTTCCTACATCCTGACGCTGTATGAAAAGCGGGTGAACCAGAACGACCTGCCGTTCTTCCTCGGATTGATGCATCATCTGGCCGACAAGGGCCTTTCCTGCCCGCTGCCGTTGCCACGCGCCGACGGCAACTTGCTCGGCGAACTTTCCGGCCGGCCGGCCGCCGTCATCTCCTTCCTCGAAGGCATGTGGCTGCGCAAGCCTGCCGCCAATCATTGCCGCGAGGTCGGCAAGGCTCTGGCGGCGATGCATGTGGCGGGAGAGGGCTTCGAGATCCGCCGCCCCAATGCGCTGTCCGTCGATGGCTGGCGGCCGCTCTGGAATAATTCCCGCGCCCGTGCCGACGAAGTGCAGCCGGGTCTGAAAACCGAGATTGCCGCCGAGCTCGATTTCCTCGAAGCGAATTGGCCGGAGAACCTGCCGGAAGGCGTCATCCATGCCGACCTCTTCCCCGACAACGTCTTCTTCCTTGGCGACGAGCTTTCCGGCTTGATCGACTTCTACTTCGCCTGCAACGATTTCCTCGCCTATGACATCTCCGTTTGTCTGAACGCCTGGTGCTTCGAGAAGGACGGCGCCTTCAACATGACCAAGGGCATGGCGCTGTTGTCGGGCTATCAGAGCGTGCGGCCGCTGACCGCTGCCGAGATCGAGGCGCTTCCGCTTCTTTCGCGCGGCTCGGCGCTGCGCTTTTTCCTGACCAGGCTCTACGACTGGCTGATGACGCCGCCGGGGGCCCTGGTCGTGAAAAAGGACCCGCTCGAATATCTGAAGAAGCTGCAGTTCCATCGCTCCGTCGCAACTGCGGCCGAATATGGCCTGACCCAAGAGATCCAGCCCGCATGAAACATGTCGATATCTTCACCGACGGCGCCTGCTCCGGAAACCCTGGACCGGGCGGCTGGGGCGCGGTGCTGCGCTATGGCGAGGTGGAAAAGGATATCTGCGGCGGCGAGCCCGAAACCACCAACAACCGCATGGAACTCCTGGCGGCGATCAGCGCCCTGACCCTCCTGAAGAGCCCGTGCGAGGTCGATCTCTACACCGACAGCAAATATGTCATGGACGGCATCGGCAAGTGGATCCACGGCTGGAAGCGGAACGGCTGGAAGACCTCCGACAAGAAGCCGGTGAAGAACGGCGAGCTCTGGCAGGCGCTCGATGCCGCCAACCAGCGCCACAAGGTGACCTGGCACTGGGTCAAGGGCCATGCCGGCCACCTGGAAAACGAGCGCGCCGACGAACTGGCCCGCAAGGGCATGGAGCCGTTCAAGAGGAAGCGGTGAGGACCGCAAGTCACCACCAACCTGATGGGCCGGTTAGCGGGCAACCGGCCCGTTCGCCTTCTTCCAGGCATCGATGCCGCCTTCGATGTGGCAGGCGCTCGTGAGGCCGGCGTCCTGAGCTGCCTCTACCGCCATCGCCGAACGCTCCCCGAAGGCGCAATAAAAGACGATCCGCTTGCCGGTGGCTGACGCCAGCTCGTGCAGCATGCCGCCCGCACCGATGTTTTCCTCCAGCTCCGGATAGGGCGCGTGCAGGGCACCCGGAATGGCGCCATGCTTCTCGCGTTCGGACTTCTCGCGCAGGTCGACGATCGCGACGTCGGGGCGGCCGCGAAGTGCCAAGGCCTCGGACGCCGAAACGGCCCAGCCCTTACGCGCGATCTCCTCCTGGTGAAGGCCGACATGGATATTGGCCGGCACGGCCACATCCATCATCTTCGGATTGGGCAGGTTCAGGTTGTTCATGATGTCGACATACTCGTCGACGGATCGGACCCTGAGCCGCGGGTTGAACCGTTTCTCCTCGCCAATGGTCGAAACGGTGTCGCCCTTGTAGTCATGGGCCGGAAAGACCAGCGTCTCGTCCGGCAGTTTCAGCAGCTTGTTGAAGATCGATTCATATTGTTGCCGCGGGTCGCCGTTCTGGAAGTCGGTACGCCCGGTGCCGCGAATGAGCAGCGTGTCGCCGGTGAACACCCGGCCGCCCATGAGGAAGGAATAGGAATCGTCCGTATGGCCGGGCGTATAGAGCACATCGAGGCTCAGGCCCTCGATCGCCACCCGGTCGCCTTCCGCCACGCGCATCGAAACCACATCGGCAAGCGTCTGCTCGCCCATCACCGTGATGCAATGCGTGCGGTCGCGCAATGCACCGAGCCCGGTGATGTGATCGGCGTGCAGATGCGTGTCGACGGCCTTGACGAGCTTCAGATCCAGCTCGTGCACCAGTTGCAGGTAGCGATCGACCTTTTCGAGAACCGGGTCGATGATCAGCGCCTCTCCCCCGTGCCGGCTGGCGATGAGGTAGGTATAGGTACCGGACACGCTGTCGAACAACTGACGGAAGATCATCGGTGGCCCCGTTGCGCGTCTCTTCGGTCGGCGCGGAACATCGACGCTATCCCTCTGGCTGCGGCACGATCCGGATATAGGGTTTTGGCGCGCGCCAGCCTTGCGGGTATTGCTTCCGCGCGTCGTCGTCCGTTACCGAGCCGGCGATGATCACGTCTTCACCCTGCTTCCAGTTTACCGGCGTGGCGACCTTGTGTTTGGCGGTGAGTTGCAGCGAGTCGATCACGCGCAGCACCTCGTCGAAATTTCGGCCGGTGGTCATCGGATAGACGAGGATCAGCTTGATCTTCTTGTCCGGGCCGACGACGAAGACATTGCGCACTGTCTGATTGTCGGCCGGGGTGCGTTGGGTCGGATCGCCGGATACTGCAGCCGGCAGCATGCCGTAGAGCTTCGACACGGTGTAGTCCGTGTCGGCAATCATCGGGAAGTTCGGCGCAACCCCTTGCGTTTCCTCGATGTCCTTCACCCAACCGGAATGACGGTCCAGCGGGTCAACCGAAAGACCGATGATTTTCACGCCGCGCTTGTCAAATTCGGGCTTGATCCGAGCCATGTACCCCAGCTCGGTCGTGCACACCGGCGTAAAATCCTTCGGGTGCGAGAAAAGCACCGCCCAGGAATCGCCAATCCAGTCGTGGAACCGGATGTCCCCTTCTGTGGTTGTTGCCGTGAAATCCGGCGCGAGATCATTGATTGCAAGTGTCACGATACCCCCCATAGCCTTCGAGGAGATGCTCACCAAAAGCACCCACGGCGCGCAGTTTGCTCCTTTTGATAAATCAGGAAAAGCGAAAATATGGGGGATGACGCCAATCGCTCTCGAGAAGGTGGTGTGACTGACCAGTCGCCGGCGTCAAAGCCCGACTCGGCTTCAATTTACTTAGCTGTTGCGCTAAGTGTCTCATGGTGATACTTAGCCTTATGGAACAGTATTCAGATCGTCTTGATGGCATTTTTCAGGCGCTGGCCGACCCCACGCGCCGAGCCGTAT
>UCOA01000231.1 GCA_900474095.1 Hyphomicrobiales bacterium
GGTCAAAAACCCGGACAGCCGGATTTAGTGCCCGATCGCTGGTTATGCGCCACCGGCACAACACCACAATAGTCCGATCTTTCGCCCACCGGAAAACTCCTGCTAATGTCGCTTCACCTTTATCACGGGAGACGGACATGCTGGTTCTGAATGAGGTCGAAACACGCGCGGCACTGCCCTGGGGCGATCTGATCGAGGCGCTCAGGGCAATGTTTCGGGACGGCTGCGAAATGCCGGTCCGCCATCACCATGACGTCGCGGTTCCCGGCGAAGATGCCGCAACCCTGCTTCTCATGCCGGCATGGCAACCCGGCAGCTATATCGGCGTGAAGATGGTTTCAGTGTTCCCGGGCAATAGCGGCCGCGACCTGCCGGCGATCCACGGCAGCTATCTTCTGTCTTCGGGCAAAACCGGCGAGCTGCTGGCGATCATCGACGGCGCGGAATTGACTGCGCGCCGGACGGCAGCGGCTTCCGCGCTCGCGTCAGACTATCTGGCCGCCAAGGAGGCATCCCGGATGCTGATGGTCGGCGCCGGGCGACTGTCGTTGAACCTGATCGAAGCGCATGCGTCCGTCCGGCCCCTTTCAGAGGTGACGATCTGGGCGAGGGACATACGCAAGGCCGAGGCGACGGCAACACAACTTGATCTTGCCGGCATCACCGTCTCGGTGTCCACCGATCTCGAAGCCGCCGCTCGTCAGGCCGACATCATCTCCTGCGCCACCCTGTCATCGCAACCCCTCATCCACGGCGAGTGGCTGAAGGACGGCGCGCATCTCGACCTCGTCGGGGCGTTCAAGCCGAGCATGCGCGAATCCGACGACCGGGCGGTCGAGCGCGCCACACTGTTCGTCGATACCCGCGACGGCGCCCTTTCCGAAGGCGGAGACCTCGTCCAGCCGCTGCGCGCCGGCCTCATCGCGGCGAGTTCGGTCAGGGCGGATCTGGCAGAATTGACGGGAGGAAGACATCCGGGGCGCACGCAAGCCGGCGAGATCACCCTGTTCAAGTCGGTAGGGGCCGCGCTCGAAGATCTTGCAGGTGCGATTCTCGCCTTCGAGCGTTCGCTGCAGATCTGATTGTCGCCGCTTGCCACCGGTTTTTGGTCCATCCTTCCCGTGCCGGGTTTCCCATTGCGCCGCCATGACCGCACTTGCTATTGCGCGACCGGCGCGCGATGAGGATGTGAATGAACACCAACGGCAACGAAGACGGTCTCTTTCTGGATGAGATCTGCATAAGTCCGGCCGTCTGGACAGGACTGTGGCCATCTTCGACTGGCCGTCCCTGCGGCGTTTCGACTGCCATCGATCCATCTGGCCCTGGCGAACAGATGAGGACCCTGTCTTTTTCCAGGGCAAAGGCTGCAAGGTTGCCGCTCGTTGCCCCTGATCATGCCGACGGGGAAGCATCAGCAAGACGGGTTGGCGAGGAGACCGGTCAATGAGCGTGACGGATACCCTGCCGGACCTGCCGGTGAAGGCTATGCTTCCGAAGCTCGGGCAGGCTTTGGCACAAGCGCCCTCCGTCGTGTTGTCCGCCCCGCCTGGTGCCGGCAAGACGACATTGGTGCCGCTGTTCCTGCTGGAGCAATCCTGGCGCGGAGATGGACGCATCATCCTGCTTGAGCCGCGGCGCCTTGCCGCGCGGGCCGCCGCCGGGCGGATGGCAAGCCTGCTTGGCGAAACGGTGGGCGATACGGTGGGCTACCGTATGCGGCTTGACAGCAGGGTCTCGGCCATGACCCGCATCGAAGTTGTGACCGAGGGCGTCTTTGCCCGCATGCTGCTCGACGATCCGGAACTGCCCGATGTTGCTGCCGTGTTGTTCGACGAATTTCATGAGCGCTCGCTGGATGCCGATTTCGGGCTAGCGCTGGCGCTCGACGTGCAGCAGGCGCTGCGCGACGACCTGAAGCTGATCGTGATGTCGGCAACGCTGGACGTCGAGCGCGTTGCCGGACTTCTTGGCGGCGCCCCGGTCATCGAAAGCCAGGGGCGCAGCTTTCCGGTGGATGTCCGCTATCAGGAACGGCCATCCACCGAACGCGTCGAAGATGCCGTAACGCGAACGATCATCGAAACCCACCGTCAGGAAAGGGGTTCCATCCTGGCCTTCCTGCCGGGACAGGCGGAAATCACCCGTACGGCGGAACGGCTCGAAGGGCGGTTCGACGCGACCACCGTTGTTACGCCGCTCTTTGGCAATCTCAGCCAGAAGGAGCAGGACGCGGCGATCCGCCCGGCACCCGCGGGCACGCGCAAGATCGTGCTCGCCACATCGATCGCCGAAACGTCCATCACCATCGACGGGGTTCGTATCGTCATCGACAGCGGGCTTCAGCGGCTTCCGGCCTACGAGGCCTCGACGGGCATCACCCGGTTGGAGACCGTTCGCGTTTCGCGTGCGTCGGCCGAGCAGCGGGCGGGTCGCGCCGGACGCACGGAGCCGGGCATTGCCATCCGTCTTTGGCATCAGGGCCAGACGGCAGCGCTGCCGGCCTTCACGCCGCCGCAAATTCTCTCGAGCGACCTGTCCGGTCTCGTACTTGATCTTGCCCATTGGGGCGTGACTGATCCGCAAGGTCTCGCCTTTCTCGACCCGCCGCCGGTCACGACATGGCAGGAGGCGAAAGCGCTGCTCATCCAACTTGGCGCGCTCGATGGCGCTGGCGCGCTGACGGTGCGGGGAAAGCAGATCCGCCAGCTGGCCTTGCCGCCGCGTCTGGCCGCCATGGCCGTTTCGGCGGCGCAGGAGGGACAGGCGTATGAAGCCTGCCTTCTGGCCGTTCTTCTGACCGAGCAGGGATTGGGTGGAAATAGGGTTGATCTCGAAGACCGGTTGCGTCGTTTCAAATCCGAACGCGGCGATCGTGCCGATGCCTCGCGCGGCCTTGCCCGGCGAATGGCGAAGGGATTGAGTGCCGGCAAAGAGACGAACGATCCGGTGCACCCGGGCATCGTGCTGATGCACGCTTTTCCGGACCGAATCGCCTTGCAGCGCGGGGGGCGCGGACGTTTCGTCATGGCCAATGGCCGCGGCGCCGAACTGGCAGAAACCGAGCGATTGGCCGGCGCTTCGATGCTGGTCATTGCCGACCTCACCGGGCGCGCCGGCGGCCAGCGCATTCTTGCCGCCGCCGAAATTTCCCGCGCCGATGTCGAAGCCCATATGCCCCAAGCGATCATTCGCGAGGACCAGACGTTCTTCGACAAACCAAGCCGGCAGGTCCGGGCAAGGCGCGTGACGCGCCTGGGCGCCATCGTTTTCGAGGAGACGCCGCTTCCGCGACCGCGCGGCGAACAGTCCGCCCGTGCGCTGGCGGAGGGCCTGCGCCAACTCGGTCTGGCGGTTTTGCCGTTCTCGAAGGAGGCCGCTCAACTGCGTGACCGGATCGGCTTCCTGTACCGCACGATCGGCGCCCCCTGGCCGGATATGTCGGACGAGAGCCTGCTTGCACGGCTGGACGATTGGTTCGTGCCCTTTCAGGGTGAGACGCGGGGCATCGACGACATCGGCGCCCCCTCCCTTTCCGAAGGGTTGCAGTCGCTGGTGCCGCACGAGAATGCCCGCGATCTGGCGCGCCTCGCACCGACCCATTTCGAGGCGCCGACGGGCCAGCGCCATCCGATCCGTTATGACGGCGACGAACCGGTCCTGTCCATCCGCGTGCAGGAGCTGTTCGGACTGAAGGCCCATCCGTCGATTGGCGGCGGACGGCTGCCATTGCTTCTGGAATTGATCTCGCCCGGCCACAAGCCGATGCAGACCACACGCGACCTGCCGGGATTCTGGGCCGGGTCCTGGAAGGATGTTCGCGCCGATATGCGCGGCCGCTACCCGAAACACCCCTGGCCCGAGGATCCGGCAAACGCGCTGCCAACGACACGGGCAAAACCACGTGGTACATGAACGCGATAACGGCAATGACAGGAAACCGGATGACCGCGGCAGCAATCGATGGCGACGAACCGACCACAAGCCGGGTGCTGCGGCTGCAGACGATCGTTCGGCTGCGCTGGCTGGCGGTCGGGGGGCAATCGATCGCGGTGATCATCACCGCTTTCTGGCTGCAATTCCCCTTGCCGCTGATTGCCTGCTGCTCGCTCATCGCCTTTCTCGCGTGGGTGAATACCTACCTGACAATCCGCTACCCGCCGACGCACCGATTGCAGCCGCCTGCGGCTTTTGCCCTGCTCGGCATAGACCTGGCACAATTGACCGCACTTCTCTTCATCACCGGCGGCCTCGCCAACCCCTTTGCACCGCTCGTCTGCGTGCCGGTCATCATCTCGTCGGCCTCGCAACCCAAATGGCACAGCGTCGCTCTGGCGGTCCTTGCCATTCTTGGCATCACGGCGCTGGCGGTCACGCCCTTTCCGCTGCCGTGGTATCCGGGCGTGGTGCTGTTGGTGCCGACGATCCTGACCGCCGGTTTCTGGTTCGCCATCGTTTCGACCACGGCATTCGCGGCTTTCTACACCTACCGCGTCTCGCTCGAGGCGAGCGAACTATCCGAGGCGCTGTCAG
Source organism: Hyphomicrobiales bacterium (assembly GCA_900474095.1). Taxonomy (GTDB): domain Bacteria; phylum Pseudomonadota; class Alphaproteobacteria; order Rhizobiales; family Rhizobiaceae; genus Pararhizobium. The sequence goes on from UCOA01000231.1 coordinate 4,534, forward strand.
CGACGGAACTGGTGCTGCAGCGGGAGAAACATCTGTCACAGCTCGACGGACTGGCAGCGGCGGCGGCGCACGAACTTGGTACGCCGCTTGCCACCATCAGTGTCGTCGCCAAGGAGATGGAACGTGAGCTCGGCGACGACCCCCGCTTTGGCGAGGATGTGCAACTGTTGCGCAGCCAGAGCGAACGCTGCCGCGATATCCTGCGGCGGCTCACGACCTTGTCTTCCGAAAACGAGGCACATATGCGGCATCTGCCGCTGTCGTCGCTGATCGAGGAAGTGATGGCGCCGCATCGCGAATTCGGCATCCAGATCAACCTTGTCGAAAAGGGCGACCGCGCCAGCGAGCCCGTCGGCAATCGCAATGCCGGCATTCTCTATGGCCTCGGCAATCTGCTCGAAAACGCCGTCGACTATGCCAAGAAAGAAGTGACGGTGACCGTCGCGCATACGCAGGAGATCGTCTCGGTCACTATCGAGGACGACGGCGATGGCTATGCACCCGACATTCTGAGCCGGATCGGCGAACCCTACGTGACCAAGCGCCAGAAGGATGACAGCGCCGGCGGGTTGGGCCTCGGGCTGTTCATTGCCAAGACGCTGCTGGAGCGCTCGGGCGCCAAACTGACGTTTGAAAACGGCGGTCCGGAAAAGCCGGGCGCGCGTGTCAGCGTCGAATGGCCGCGCATGCTGATGGACACAAAACTGTCAAAATGACTTTACGGCATTTTGAAGCGGGAATAAGCAAACTTACATATGTGCAGGAAACAAGACTTGCGCTGAGGATTGCGACATGACGGAAAGAACCACCGAACAGGCAGCCGCCGACGGAGACGGCAAGCTGGATGCCTCTTTGATCGGAGCCGACACATCCCTTTTGATCGTCGATGACGACGCGCCCTTCCTGCGCCGCCTTGCGCGCGCCATGGAAACGCGCGGCTTTTCCGTCGATATCGCCGAATCCGTTGCCGAGGGTATCACCAAGGCGAAGACTCGCCCGCCGAAACACGCGGTCGTCGACCTAAGGCTCGGCGACGGCAGCGGGCTGGACGTGATCGAAGCGATCCGCGCCCGGCGCGACGACACCCGCATCATCATGCTGACCGGCTACGGCAACATCGCCACCGCGGTCAACGCCGTGAAGCTGGGCGCCGTCGACTATCTCGCCAAGCCGGCCGATGCCGACGACATCTTCGCCGCCCTCGTGCAAAGGTCCGGCGAGCGCGCCGAGCCGCCGGAAAACCCGATGTCGGCGGACCGTGTCCGCTGGGAGCATATCCAGCGCGTCTACGAGATGTGCGAGCGCAATGTTTCCGAGACGGCCCGCCGGCTCAACATGCACCGCCGCACGTTGCAGCGCATCCTGGCGAAGCGCGCGCCCAAATAAGATGCGCTTATCCCAAAGCGTGTCGCGCATGTGCAGCGGCGAGAGCGACATGCGTAGATCACCGACCTAAAGCGTGATTAGCGAATCTGAGAGATTGCGACGCGCCTTTAGCTTTCACTATCGAGAGCGCCGGAAACGATTTCCCGCATATTCGGGCTGGTGTCGCCTGCGCGATCCGCCGACCATTCCGCAAGCATCAGCCGCTGAGCCGCAACGCGCGCGAAGTTGAGGGATACAGACTTGCGCGTCGGGGCCGCAAGCCTGTGCTCAGGCGCGTCGCGGATCATCTCCGCATCATAACCGTCGGACAGTAACAGCCCGCACTCTTCCGGAAAGATGTCGAGCGGCACGCCGCTGTGGGTCGCGAAGTAAAGCCGGTCAGAGTGCATGCGGTAGTCCGGCCATTTCCGGTCTACCTTGAAATCCCCGATCGACGTCTTGATCTCGACAATCCAGATGTCTCCTTTCGGCGAGATGGAGATCAGATCCGCCCGTCGGCCGCTCGCCAGCGTCAGTTCAGGCAACACGGCATGGCGCATTTCATGCAAGAATCGCTGCACGCCGCGCCGCACCATGAGCGCACGCTGCGACTGCCGCCCGTCGATCAAAGGACTATCGTTGTGGATAGAGAGAATCGCCATGCATTAAACTCTGGCACAAGGGCGCTTTTGTTGCAAAAAAACACTCCGTGGCGTTTTTGAACCATCCGGCAGAAATGCTGCATCGCATTCACTTGCAATCAGGATGTTAATCGAAAATAAACCATAATCGCTGATGGTCGAGCCGACCAAGATATTCTTAACTTCATTTTGAGAGACACCCATGCGCTTCCGCAATGCAGTTCTGCTGTGCAGCCTCGCGGCCACTCTCGCTTTGGCCAGTTGCTCCACGGCACCGATCTCTCCCATCGGTGAAAAAGTCGCGACCAACCAGATTTTCTCCAGCGGCTACGGTCCGGTCGAAGACCACGGCTACGCCCTGCCGGCGATCCCAATCAACAAGGTCAACGAGCGATTCCACCGTCAGATTGTCGACTATACCACGGCTGAAAAGCCCGGCACGATCATCGTCAACACGCCGAACCGTTTCCTCTATTTCGTGCTGCCCGGCGGCAAGGCCGTTCGCTACGGCATCGGCGTCGGCAAGGCGGGCTTCGCATGGGAAGGCCGCGCCTATGTCGCCTGGAAGCAGGAATGGCCGACCTGGCATCCGCCGAAGGAAATGGCGGAGCGCAAGCCGGACGTCGCCCAGTATGTCGAGAAAGGCATGGGCCCTGGCCTGCGCAATCCGCTCGGCGCACGCGCCATGTATCTGTTCAACGACGAGGGCAAGGATACGCTCTTCCGGATCCACGGCTCGCCGGAATGGTCTTCGATCGGCACCGCCGCCTCTTCGGGCTGCATCCGGATGATCAACCAGGACATCATCGATCTCTACGCTCGCGTCCGTCCGGGCAGGAACACCCGCGTCATCGTCCAGCAGTAACCGCTGGCAGAACATCGCAGATACGTCAAATCCCCGGGCCCGTCCGGGGATTTCGTTTTTGCGGGTCGGCGATCTGCGCGAAGCTCCCGCCTTGACGCCAGGCCTCCCCTTTCCGATATCTGCCTGCAGCGCTTTGCGGAGGCTTGCTCTTGTACGATATCGAAAATCTCGCGGCACTGATGGACAAGCATACGCATCAGGACGGTGTGCATCCGACCGCGATTCCGCGGGTCTTTCTCATTCGCGCCTCCCATACCACGACACCCCTGCACGTCCTGCATGCGCCAGCGGTCTGCATCGTCGCCCAGGGTGAAAAGCAGGTCATGCTGGCGGATCGCATCTATCGATATGATCGCAGCCGCTATCTGACGGTTTCCGTCGATCTGCCTCTGGTCGGCCAGATCGTTACCGCGACGGCGGAAAAGCCCTATCTCTGTTTTCGAATCGACCTCGACCCGGTTCTGCTCAGCGAAATCCTGATTGCCGCCGGGCAGACGGAAAAGGAGGAAACAGCCCCCACATCCAGCGGACTTTTTCTCAACGACGCAACGCCGGATCTGATCGAGACCGCCACGCGGCTCGTGCGCCTGTTGGATAGTCCGCGCGACATCGCGATGCTTTCGCCGCTGATCGAACGCGAGCTTCTCTATCGCCTGCTGGTCAGTCCGCAAAGCGGACAATTGCGCCAGATTGCCCATGGAGAAAGCCGGTTGCGGCAGGTCAATACCGCGATAGGCTGGATCCGGCGCAATTTCGACAAGCCGTTGAGGATCGAGGACATGGCTGAACAGTCCCGCATGAGCGCATCGTCCTTTCACCAGCATTTCAAGGACGTCACGGCCATGAGCCCTCTGCAGTACCAGAAGCAGCTTCGGCTGCAGGAAGCGCGGCGGCTGATCCTTGGCCAGGCGCTTGACGCGGCGACCGCTGCCCATACGGTCGGCTACGAAAGTCCGTCGCAGTTTTCACGGGAATATGCGCGCCTGTTCGGCGCGCCGCCGCTGCGCGACATCGCCCGCTTGAAGGCGTCGCCCGAGTATCTGCTACAGGCGTGAGGGCACCCGAAAGCGCCCCCAAACATCTGTCTATTTCTCGCGGCGCAGCACCATGCCGGCGTGGTGGAGAACGCCGTCGATGAAATCGCCATCGGCGGTGAAGCCCGTGTCGTCGATATAGTCGATATGCGTGCCGGTCACGATGTACCGTCCACGGTAAGCGCTCCTGCGCTTTCCTCTGGCCTCGTCATAGCGGCCCTCCTGCAAAAGCTCATGGCGGATATAGCCGCCCGCTGTGACCCACATGCCGACATAGGGATGATCTGCCATCGTCATCTCCTCAATATGGACTTGCCGTCGGGCGAACGATCAGTTCGCTGACATCCACATCGTTGGGCTGGGCGACGGCATAGGCGATGGCGCGGGCGATG
>UCOA01000230.1 GCA_900474095.1 Hyphomicrobiales bacterium
GGATAGAGCGCATAGGACTGGAACACCATGCCGATGCCGCGGTCCTTGGGCTCCTCCCAGGTGACGTTCTTGTCCTTGATGAAGATCTGGCCGCCGGTCACATCAAGAAGACCGGCGATGCAGTTCAACAACGTTGACTTGCCGCAGCCGGACGAGCCGAGGAGGACGAGGAATTCGCCATACTTGATGTCGAGGTTGAGCGTGTCGAGCACGGTGACGGCACCGAAGCTCAACGACAGATCCCTGACCGATACGCTGACGTTGTTCATGCACTCACCCTTTCACTGCGCCGGCGGCAATACCGCGGACAAAAAGCCGTCCGGAAACGAAGTAGACGATCAATGGAACAGCCCCCGTCAGGATGGTCGCCGCCATGTTGACGTTGTATTCCTTCACGCCCTGGACCGAGTTGACGATGTTGTTGAGCTGGACGGTCATCGGATAATATTCCGGCCTCGTGAACACCACGCCGAACAGGAAGTCGTTCCAGATGCCGGTGATCTGCAGGATCATGGCGACGACGAAGATTGGCAGTGACATCGGCAGCATGATCTTGAAATAGATCGTCCAGAACCCGGCACCGTCGATGCGCGCCGCCTTGAACAGTTCTTCCGGCAGCGACGAGAAATAATTGCGGAAGAGCAGCGTCAGGATCGGCATGCCGAAAATGGTATGGACGATGATCAGACCAGTGAGCGAACCGTAGAGGCCCATCTCACGCAGCACGATGACGATCGGATAGATCATCACCTGGTAGGGGATGAACGCGCCGACGATCAGGATCGTGAAGAACAGGTCGGCGCCCTTGAAGCGCCAGTTCGCCAATGCGTAGCCGTTTACGGATGCGATCGCGATGGAGACGATCGTCGAGGGAATGGTGATCCGCACCGAGTTCCAGAATCCGCGGGACAGGCCGTCACAATTCAGGCCGGTGCAGGCGCTGGACCAGGCCTTGACCCAAGGCTCGAAGGTGATCTCAAGGGGCGGCGAAAAAATGTTGCCAAGCCGGATTTCCGGCATGCCCTTCAGCGAAGTGACCATCATGACGTAGAGCGGCAAGAGATAGTAAGCCGCGGCGAAAATCAGCGCGCCATAGATCATGATGTTTCTGGGCGAGAACATCGGGCGAGGCTTTTTGCCCTGTGGCCCCGGAGCCAGTCTCGAGGCGCCATGGGCAGCCCGCGCCTTCAGCGATACGGTGTCATCCACGCTTGCGTCCTCCGAATTCCAGATAGGCCCAGGGTACGATGATGATCGCAACGGTGATCAGCATCATAGTCGAGGCGGCAAACCCCTGACCGAGATTCTGCGCCTGGAACATGTAGTCGTAGACATATTTGGCAGGCACCTCGGAGGCGATGCCGGGACCGCCGCTCGTCTGAGCCACGACGAGGTCGTAGACCCGGACGATGCCGCTTGCGATGATCACGAGCGTGGTGATGAAGACGGCGCGCATCATCGGAATGATGATGAAAAGATAGGTCTTCCACATCGGAATGCCATCGACACGCGAGGCTTTCCAGATGTCCTCGTCAATGCCGCGCAGGCCGGCGAGCATCAGGCACATGACGAGGCCCGTTCCCTGCCAGAGGGCGGCGATCAGGATGCCATAGATGACGATGCTCTGATTGTAGAGCGGATCGAAGGTGAAGCTCGTCCAGCCGAGCGACCGGACCACCGACTGCACGCCGAACTCCGGATTGAGCACCCATTGCCAGACCAGGCCGGTGACGATGAAGGAGAGAGCGAATGGATAGAGGAAGATCGTCCGGAACGCATTCTCGAAGCGGATTTTCTGATCCATCAGTGCCGCGAGCACGAAACCGATCACCAGGCTGAAAATCAGCGAGAAGAAGCCGTAGATGGCGAGATTCTCAATGGACACCAGCCAGCGCGGGGCCGCCCACAGACGCTCATACTGATCGAGCCCGACAAACGAGAGGCGCGGGAGGAGCTTCGAATTGGTAAAGGAGTAAAACACCGTCCAAAGCGTGCCGCCGAGAAAGATGACAACGGCGGTCAGTATCATCGGAATTGAGGCAATCTTGGAATGCAGATTGCGCAATAACTGATTTGGCCGGCCGGCATACGCTTGGCCCGTCATGTCTCACTCCTCCCTTGGGTCAGTGTTCAACCGATTGAAAGCGGCGGCGGACACCGCAGCATTCGCTCATCCTCAAGTCCGAAGGATCGCCGGCCGTGGCACGACATCGTGAGCCCGCCGCAACACCGACGTTGATCATTCAGGTTTGAGGTCGGACCGGCCCCGCGCAACGCGGAACCGGCTTTCGACAGAGTAGCCGTTGATCAATCGGCCGACGCGATGATGTCGGTGAAGCGCTTCTGCGCATCTTCCGGCGTCATCGTAGAGGCGAAGAACTCGGAGAAGAGATCTTCCTTCTGCTTCTGGCTGTCTGCAGACAGAAGCTGGTCGGTGCCCTGGATCACATTGCCCTTGGCAAGGATCTCAAGACCCTTCTTCATGCAGTCATTTGCCGTGGCGAGGTCGACGTCACCCCGTACAGGCAGAGATCCCTTCTTCAGGTTGAAGGCGACCTGCGTCTTGGGATCGAGCAGCGTCGAGGCGAGCACTTCCTGGGCCTTCGACTTTTCCTCATCCTTCAGGAGCGGGAAGTAAAAAGCGTCGCCACCGGTCGAGATGATCTCGTTGACACCTAGCCCCGGAAGGCAGGTATAATCCGTGCCAGCTTTCTGCCCGGCAACCTGGAATTCGCCCTGCGCCCAGTCGCCCATGATCTGACCACCGGCCTTGCCTGTGATGACCAGATTGGTGGCCTGGTTCCAGTCCTGCACGTTGCTGCCCTTCGACATCTTGCGGGCATCGTCGGCGGCCTTGAAGACCTTGGCGATGTCTGGACCCGCGGCCACTTCCGCATCCTTCTCGCCGAACACCTTATTGAACACGTCCTTGCCGGCAATCGCGACCATCAGCACGTCAAACGCACCAGCCGACTGCCAGGGCTGGCCACCGACGGCGAGCGGTATGATGCCGGCCTTCTCCAGAGCCGGAGCCGCTGCGACGAATTCGTCCCAATTCTTCGGCACTTCGACGCCGGCCTGTTTGAACGCTGCATTCGACAGCCACAGCCACTGCCAGGAGTGAATGTTAACCGGCGCGCAATAGATCTTGCCCTCGATGGTGCAGCTGTCGAGCAGGCTCGACGGCTTGACGATTTCCTTCCAGTTTTCCCTCGTCGCGACATCGGTCAGGTCGCGCATCAGGCCGGCCTCTACCAGTTCCTCGGCCTGGCGACCGTGGTTGAATTGCGTGGCCCCCATCGGGTCACCGCCGGTGATGCGGCTGATCATGATCGGCCGGGCGGTGCCGCCGGAGCCGGCGATCGCGCCATCGATCCATTTGTTGCCGGTCGCATCGAACGCCTTCGCCAGTTCGGCCACCGCCGCGGCTTCGCCGCCCGACGTCCACCAGTGCGTCACTTCCAGATCGGCAGCGCTGGCTGCGCCGAATGGAAGCACTACGGTCGCCGCCAAAGCAGCTGCCAACAAACGCAATTTCATGAGTTTTCCTCCCTCACTGTAACGTTACCGGAAAAACTTAGTTCAAACGTTTTGCCGGCGCAACCGTCACAACGCAGAATCCTGAAGAAAATATTTTCCACACCCATAAATTGCCCTCTGACGCATAGTGTCGGATCTCATTTCCATGCATGCTGGGGCGTATTTTCCTTTAAAAAAATCGTTTTCATCCAGCAATTTCAGCAGATCACCTAATACTTTCGATGCTTCGAACTTCACTCGCTTTCTCGCAAATGCAAAGCTTAGATGGTGCATTGCAGGATTCAACTTTTCGGCGAGAGCATTGCCGCGTCAGGAAAAAAGCTCTCGACAAGTGAACTGTATCGTTACAGATTTTCAGCGAATGAGGAATGAGCGGGCAACGGTGCCCATATGTCATAAATCGTATATAAGGCAACGAAAGACAGAGTCTGAAGCAGGCAATCGCGACAATGCGACCTGGACATGGAAGGCGATGGGCGGGGAATGGACGAGAAGACCAAGAGCAGACAGGCCCCGGCGCCGCCCTCACTGCAGGAACGTCCCACGCTGAAGACGATCGCCTTCATGACGGGCCTCGGCATCACGACAGTCTCGCGCGCCCTGAAAGACGCGCCAGATATAGGCGCCGAGACCAAGGAGCGCGTCCGTCTCGTTGCGAAACAGGTGGGCTACCAGCCGAACCGTGCGGGCGTCCGCCTTCGCACGGGCAAGACCAATGTCATCAGTCTGGTGCTGTCTCTCGAAGAGGAGGTTATGGGCTTGACAAGCCCGATCGTGGTCGGCATCTCCGAGGTGCTAGCCGCGACGCCCTACCACCTCGTCATCACGCCCTACAGGTTCGCCAAGGACGCCCTCGCCCCGGTCCGCTACGTGCTAGATACCGGTGCGGCCGATGGCGTCATCATCTCGCGTACGGAGCCGAAGGACGCGCGCGTTGAACTGATGATGGAGCGGAATTTCCCCTTCGCCACCCACGGCCGCACGGATATGGGGCTCGTCCATCCCTATCACGACTTCGACAATCAAGGATTTGCCTATGAAGCTGTCCGGCGACTGGCAAAACTCGGGCGCAAGCGCATCACCCTCTTGCAGCCGCCGCCGCATCTGACCTTTCACAGGCACATGCGAAACGGTTTCGATGAGGGCATCCGCGATTTCGGTGTCGAGGCCGTAGCCTTCAACGCAGTCGATCTCGACAACAGCCTGGCGGAAATTCGCGCCGCGTTCGAGACCATGATGCGCTCCGACGGCGCACCCGACGGCATCGTTTCGGGTTCAGGTGCCGGATCGATCGCCTTGATCGCCGGGCTGGAGGCGGTCGGCAAAAAACTCAACCAGGATGTCGATATGGTCTCGAAGGTGCCCAGCGATTTCCTGAGCTGGCTGCGTCCTGAGGTCATCACCATGAACGAGGACATCCGCCACGCCGGCCGCGAATTGGCCAGGGCCGTGATTGGTCGCATTGCCGGTTTGCCGGCGGAGGAATTGCAGAGCCTGAGCCAGGCGCTCTGACTCAGCGTCCGGACATTGAAAAGCCGCGCGGATCGCTCCGCGCGGCTTTGTCGTCTCGGCCTGGACGCCGCGATCAGGCTGTGAGGCCGCTGCCCCAGGGACCGTGATGCGAATCGGCGCCATCGATACGATCGAATCCATGTGCGCCGAAGAAGTCGCGCTGCGCCTGGATGACGTTCGCCGTGCCGCGGCCGCGGCGGTAGCTGTCGAAATAGCCGAGCGCGGACGCCAGCGCCGGGACCGGCAGACCGCCGAGGGCGGCGGCCGAAACGACCCGGCGAAGCGCACCGTCGCTCTCCTTGACCATTTTTGCGAAAGCCGGCGTGACGATCAGGTTGGCAATGTCCGGATCCTTGGTGAAGGCGGTGGTGATCTCGTCGAGGAACTGCGAACGGATGATGCAGCCGGCGCGCCAGATCCTGGCGATGGTCGGCATCGGCAGGCTCCAGTTGAACTCCTTGGATGCGGCGGACAGGACCGCGAAACCTTGCGCATAGGCGCCGATCTTCGATGCGAGCAGCGCGCTTTCGAGGTCCTTGAGGAAGGCCGCCTTGTCGACGACCCTGAACTCGCCGACATTGGGCAGACCCAGCACCTTTTCGGCCGCTTCGCGCTCATCCTTCATTGAGGAGATGCTGCGCGCGGCGACGGCGGCTTCGATGCCGGTTGCCGGAACGCCCATGTTTTGCGCTTCGATCACCGACCACTTGCCGGTACCCTTTTGGCCGGCCTTGTCGAGGATCAGGTCAACGATCGGTCGACCGGTGATCGGATCGGCCGCCTTCAGCACCTTCTCAGTGATCTCGATCAGGTAGGAATTGAGACGACCCTTGTTCCATGCGCCGAAGACTTCGCCGATTTCGGTGGCGTCCATCTTCAGGCCGTCGCGCAGGATGCCGTAGATTTCGGCGATCATCTGCATATCGGCATATTCAATGCCGTTATGGATGGTCTTGACGAAATGACCGGCACCATTTTCGCCGAGCCAGGCAACACAAGGATCGCCGTTGTATTTGGCGGCAATCGAGGTCAGCACCTTTTGGACGCGCTTCCAGGATTCTTCCTTGCCGCCGACCATGATCGACGGGCCGTGGCGCGCACCCTCCTCACCGCCGGATACGCCCATGCCGATGAAGGTCAGGCCGCTGTCCTTAAGATTGTCGAAGCGGCGCATCGTGTCACGGAAATTGGCATTGCCGGCGTCGATCATGATGTCGTTCTTCTCAAGATAAGGCTTGAGCAGCTCCATCTGCTGATCGACAGGCTCGCCGGCCTTGATCATGATGATGATCGGCCGCGGCGGGCGGATCGCAGCGACGAATTCCTCGATGGTTTCGCAAGGCACGATCTGGTTCTGCAAATCGCCGGCATCGTCATAAAATTTCCGGGTCGCTTCGACCGTACGGTTGAAAACTGCGATCTTGTTGCCCTTCTCGGCAATATTAAGCGCCAGATTCGATCCCATAACGCCGAGACCGATAAGGCCGATTTCCGCCTGTGCCACGTATGTGCCTCCGTTGGACAGTGAAGTGGCCGATGTCCGGCTGGACACGCGCGATAACTCCACCAGATTGACTTGAGCAGGGCGCTTCGTGCAGCAGGATGCGTGAAAGCGCCTTGCGGAATACTGACGGAGTTTTGGCATTCAAATCGATTAACGACAAGCGATTGTTGTCAAATGGGAGACTTTTCCGGGTATGCCGGGTAAGCTTTACGCAGGGCGGGCACAGCGTTCAACCGTATGCGGCGATCGGGCGCGCATGTCCCACGAGGTACGAATGTCGACAAGCGTTTGGTCTGGCGACGGCTGCCGAGAATGGCTGACTGATTGTTCATTTTGTTCAGGATTCCCGATCCGTTCGTTCCCCGGGGCTCGTCGGAAAGATGAAAGGAAAACCAGATGAGCGTGATGGAAGCGAAAGTCGTCCATGTCAGCATAAACAGGAACTGGCGTGACGTTTATCAGTTTGCTGCCAAGCCGGAAAACATGCCGCTCTGGGCCTCCGGCCTCGGCGGCGGTTTGGAGCCCGACGGCGACAACTGGGTGGCACACGGTCCGCTCGGCGACGTCCGCGTAAAATTTGCTTCGAGGAACGATCTCGGTGTGATGGACCATGTCGTGACGATGGGCTCAGGGCTCGAAGTCAACAATGCGCTACGCGTCGTGCCGAATGGCGATGGCTCGGAGGTGATGTTCACGGTGCTGAAACTGCCCGATACCAGCGAGGGACAGTTTACTGCCGATTCCAAGTGGGTGCTGAAAGACCTCAACACGTTGAAAAAACTGCTGGAAACATAACAAGGAAGACGATCATGGGACAGAAAGGGGTCGATCGCCAGATCGACAATATTGAGTTCGCCGTTGCCGACATCGCCCGTTCGAAAGCATTTTACGGCACTGCGTTCGGCTGGTCGTTCACCGACTACGGCCCGCAATATTGCGAGTTCAACGACGGCCGGCTGACTGGCGGCTTGACAACAGGAACGGCAAGGCCGGGCGGACCATTGGTGATCTTGTATGCGGACGATCTCGCAGCCACGCAAGCGCGGTTGGAGGGGGCCGGCGCGCGCATCGTAAAGGAGACTTTTTCCTTTCCGGGCGGCAGGAGATTCCATTTCCAGGATCCGGACGGCTATGAACTGGCGGTCTGGTCGGACAAATAGCCGAGACGAAACGAGGCGCGGGCCCG
>UCOA01000229.1 GCA_900474095.1 Hyphomicrobiales bacterium
CGAGGGCGACGAAATCGAGACCTGCCTTACCGCGCCGTGGGACGTGGCAAAGGTTCTGCAGCGGGCCTTGCCTGAAGACCGGATGGTTCTGCTGCCGTCAGGAGGATGAGATGTCTGACGAGCGAACCAGCACACAGTCGGCAGTTCCCGTGCACTTCGACCACTACTGCGATTATCCTGGCTGCGTGAAGTGGGGAGCCTTCGGCAAAGAGCGTGGCCACGGGATCACCGAATGGCGCTGCGCGGAGCACCTGGCCCCTGACTATTGGGAGGGGCGATCCAACCCGCGAAATTGAGCGACCCGGCTCAAAGGAAGAAATTAGGCATTCCCTGAGAGCTTGACCGCTGGTTCACTTCATCCCTGACGTTTCGCGTCGCCGTTGCAATTTGTGGAGGTAATCACTACCGTCGTTTCTCGCGTCCGATCCGAGATGAACGATGATCGCTTTTCTGCGCATTTTGTGGGCTGTGCTGTGGCGTTCGATTTTAGTTCTGGCACTAAACACCGGCATCACCCATGGGCTGGCCCACTCACTGTCCTCGGAGTCTGAACTTGCGATCAAACTCCGCCTTTCCCTGACACTGTTACCTGCCGCCATCATCTTCGCGGCACTGGCCGTGCGGACCGGGAACGCTCAAAGTGTACTGCGTGAGCTGCAGTCGCCGATGTCGTTTGCGCAATGGCGACAAACCTATGCTGCCTTGGCAGGATGCGCTTTGCTAATCACCGTAGTCACGTGCATTGCAGCGCTGAGCTCGAGTACAGACTCCTGGCTCGCCTTCCGAACATTGCTTCCGCTCCCGATGTTCCTGCTCGTCTGGACTGGAGTTTCGATCTGGCAGGCGTACGCGCCAGAGAGCAGGCGACCTCCTGGCGGATCTTGAGGCGCCCCGCGACGCGAATCACGAAAGCGCGTGTTCCCATTACGAGGCGCCTCTGTTCAAAAATGTCTGGAACGGGCGATGCAAAGACGAGGAGACATTCAAGTTCGACGGCGACCGCTACAGAAACGAGCAGGACAAGCTATATGATGAGGCGATGCGAAGCGAAGGCGTCCAGAATCCGGACGTGAAAACGAACGGTACGGTCAGCCCCGAAACATGCGAGTGCGACGGAGCGCGCTTCCCGAATCCAGGCGGGGGCATCGGCTCCTCGTGAACGCGTTGCAGCGCGGTACATTTTGCAGTCATTGATCAACCGAGTCCTGACAGGGACACGTTGGGTAGAGCGGAACGAGAAAGCGAGCAGATGAGAAACTACAATTTTAGCGTCGGATTCACGAATGCGGATCAGTCTGGAGTCGTTTGTCGCGTCCGCCTGAACAAGAGGTTCGCCGCGCGCGACATGGTCGCCGACTTCCCCAAGAACGTCACCTCGAATTTCCTCAACCGCTTCATCCCGGGGCCGGGAGGGGCCGGCTACACTTACCGCGCCGGTGCCGGCAACGCAGTCGAGATCGTCAGGCGGGAAAAGGCGCGGCCGCTGTCAGACAGCGAGCGCGCGATCCTCGTCAACCTGATGGATTTCGGGCGGGATTTCGAGTCTGAACAATCGACGACCATCGATGCAGTCGAGCTCCCCGTCGATGATCCCGAGTCCTACACTGCGGAGAAGCTGCTGAAGGCGCTTGAAGCGGCGAACAATGCGGCCATCGTTTCGATGAACGATCTAATGGCTCAGTACCCAGATGCGGACGACGATACCGCCGGCGAGTGGCCATCGGAGGATCATGACCGGTATTTCTATCAGATCCGACTGGCCGCCGACGCTGCCATCAAGTCGTCCGATGCCAGCGAGCTCAAAAGCGTGCTGCATGCCCTTCACGAAGCTAACATGTGGAACGGATACAACACCGAACAGAGTGTCGACGAAGCCGTCCACTCCGGACGCACAGGTATAAACTATGAGATCGAGACAGAGCCGCAGCTGATCTCATATCTTGTGGAACGGCCGTCTTGTAATCCGGCTCTACCGATCGTCTGGTTCTGGCAGAGGTTCGAAAGCATGCTGGGACGTCCGGCGGCGGAAACTTCAATCTTCGTGACGGCTGAAGACTAACGGGCGTTGACTTGGGCGATTTCCCCTGTGGCAGGTGCAGCCCCGGAGCGGAGGAGCCGCGTGAAGTGAGGAGAGGTCTATGGGTCAACCCGTTTCGCTTCAAGGCCTAATGCACATCTGTCCGATGTGCGATCCCGGCCCGAAACCGCACATAGGCGGTCCCGTCAAGGTGAACGGCGTCCCCATCGCCACGGTGGGGGACAAGTGCCTGTGCACCGGGGTGCCGACCACCGCCGCCATAACGGGCGGCTCTTCAGTGGCAAGGATCAACGGAAAAGAAATCGCTCGCTTGGGCGATGCATGCGAGCATGGTGGGCGGCTTGCCCAAGGTGTGCCTTGGCTGACATTCGAGTAGATCTGCCAATCCTGCTCGGCAGAACCACAGACCAACGGCAAGCGCTGCGCGGCGTGAATGTCGGTTCCGCACGAGATGTTATGCGATCCGAGCACAAAACGAGAACGTGTTGCGCGACATAGGTCCAAACTGCGAGACTACAAGGAAATCCAAGGGCCGATAACTAAATCCGTTGCCCACGCGAAGTCAGTTTGGCGACGCACGCCTTCGCGCTTTGCCTTCCCGGGCCTGCCGCTCGGCGCCGATTGCGCAGACCCGCGACGGCGACGAAGGCGAGACATCGTCCCACTCCGTCTGGAGCTGAGCAAAGAATTTGCGTTTATCATCGATCAGGGGTGGCGGCGAAATTCCCATGCGACGCATCGAAACAAACATCGTGCTGCGTTCCTCGTAGGAGAGATGATCGGGCTTCCCCCACATGGCGAGCAGGATAGGTTCCGCAACGGCGCGCCCCTGTGAACCGACGCGGCACAGGCCTTCGACTCCCGCTCTGTTGACCGAGAGTAGCGACGCGCGGGGACTGACCAAGTAAGGCAAAGCGTCGGGTCCGAGATCGCCCAGTCGCCCAAAGCCAGTGTTCGGCGTCGGCGGCGGCATAGACAGAGAGAAGGCGTGGACCGAGCGCGATGAAGCTGTCATTTGGCAGGTTGGCAACCAGGCCGGCAAGGATACGACCGCTTTCGCGCGCCGCATAACGCAAACGCCCGGTTGTCGCGGCAGCCCGCTCGATGCCCGTCATGAAAGCGTCGGCACGGGAGGCCAGTTCCTCGGGATGATTTGCCAGAACACCAACCTGCCATTCGGTGACCTTCGCAGTGGGGTCGGCGATCCTGGCATCGACGCTTGCGAGTTGGCGCGCCAATGTCGCTTCCTCCATCGCTGCGATCTTCGCCAATACGAGCGTGCTATCGCCTCCCACGCGATCGTCGATCGCCACGGGTTTGAGGCCGAGCGCCTTGGCGAGAACCGTCGAATCACGGCTGTATCGCGTGTTGCCTGAGACGATGGGGGTAAAGCCACTTCGCCAGAACCCGGCGTTGCAATTCCAGCTTGGCGCACCTGAATTGAGGGCGCACCCCATCACCGGCATAGGTATCCAGCTGAGCGGCGAGGCCACTCCTCCGAAAAGTTCGAAGCGTCGGCCGTCGGGCATGGCAATCGTCGTCGTGATCCGCTTGATGGGCAGGTTCTTTTCGAAATCTTTCGTCTCTTCCCGTCCCACAACGACCATGGGCAGCTCGGGCTTTTCTGGCATCGATAAATTGCAGAAACGCTCCTCCATGCGGGTGGAGCGGATCGCGTCGCCGTCGTGGAACCCGAACCCATTTACGGCCTCCAATCCGCGGCTCTTCTCGCGCACCTTGGCGCAGACCGTGATTTCGATCATCCGATTGGACAAGTATCCCTCGGGAAAGCTGGAATTGACGGAGTAAGCAACTGGCAGTGCGAAGTTCTGCGTGTGCCACGCCCCATCTCCGTCTCCTTCGAAGACAAGCGCCTGGCGAAGGGGATCAAATCCGGTCACGACCCGCGCATTGGAGACATCGTATCGGCGGCCGAGTTCGTGCAAAGCCGAATGATCGAGCGCCGCAACGGTCCAGTAGCCGCCGTAGAAGACCATCGGCAATACAAGCCATAGGCGCGAAACCCGCCCGACCAGGGCCTCGATTAGCACACCGATCATGCTGCCGTTGATGAGCACAACCGACCAGAACATGGCCAACGCGAACATCAGGAAAATGCCCGTGAGCGGAATGACCTGAAGCAGGTAGACGACGCCCGCCGCCACAAGGCCGAGGAGTGAAATCGGGAAAAATTTACGCATCTCACTCCCGTCGGACATTTTTGGAATTCTCCAGTTGCCCGAGAGGCCGCCACTTCGTGTAATCCACATACTCCCGAGCGGGAGAGTGTCTATCAAAACACCTACCCGGAAACCGTGAACGCAAAGGCTCAAATTTTCAGAATGCCTAGACGCACCACCTTGAGATATCATTGGGGACGTGCCGGCGGCTCTGCCCAGCGACGGATAGATCATTTGCGCTTCGAAGAACATCGAAGCCGCGTTGATCGACACGGAGACAACCATGATCCCTGATAGCGCGGGGGCGACCCCGTTTGGAATATCGTGTTTGCTTAGGGAAATGATTCAATCCCTCGTCTTGAAAGGATCCGAACCCACGCCCCTGCTGTTAAAAATTTCCATCCGCGTAGGATTCTCTCGGCCAAACATGAACTTGCGTGGCTAGAATGGCGCCATCGAATGGCACGAGGACCGATCGGACGGCTACGCCTTCTCCTTTGCCTTCCACGCGCCTATGAGCGGTTATCAGAGGCGAGAACGGTCCAACTCGGCCGGGAACTCCTCGCGGTCAAGGCGCAACTGCCCAAAGGTCATTTCATGCCATGGATCGAGGATAAGAGCGGCATCAGCCACACGGCTGCCCAGCGGTTCATGCGCGCGGCGAAAGAGGCAGAGCAGCCAGAGCGATCATCGACGTGACCGGGTCTACGGGCGTTGCGCAAACTCCGTCTCGATAGCGCCTCGGATCAATAGTACGGTGAAATGCACTCCTGGCGCGGCCCATAATACGGCTGGAACGTATTATCGTAGGCTTGATACGAACGATAGCGCGCGTAGCACCATTCGACATGGGCCGAACTAGCGTCCGAGTAGGCCCTGCGCGGGGGCGACGCGATCGCTCCGCCGAGGGCCAGTCCCGCTCCGAATGCGGCCAGCGGATACCACCAGCCATCGTTGTGCCGACGGTAGCCATCCCGATGATAGCGGTAGCCCCGGTAGCCATTGTAGTTACCGTAGCGTGGGCCGGCGCTGTACCGAGGGCTGCTGTAGCTACGTGCGTGCGGCGGGCCGCCACGGTGGCCCGGTTTGTGATGGACCAAGTCCACCCCCTGAGAACTCGAGGGCCTCGACACAGGCGGCACAGGCATTGCCTGC
>UCOA01000225.1 GCA_900474095.1 Hyphomicrobiales bacterium
GGCTCGGATAGCCCGCCGTTTTCAGCGACCGATAGAGCGCGACCTGATGGGCTGCGGCGTAGACGCTGTCGGCGCTCCCATGGCTGAAGAACATCGGGAGCTTCTTTTTGTAGGCGGCACTGTTGATGAACGTCGGATCGGTGGGGCCGCTCAGGATCATCATGCCGTTAAGCGCCGCTACCGCGTGCGGATTGCGCGTCACGCCCCAGCAGATGAAGCTGCCCATCGAGGCGCAGGCCAGAACCACCGGTCGACCCGGAGATTGCTGCTGCGCATAGGCGATCAGTCCGGCAATGTCGGCGACGCCGTTGTCATCGAATGAGCGGACACTCGGCGCATAGTAGACACCACCGTTTTGGACGGCGAGGTTCTTCAGCCGGTTGAAATTGCCGCCGAAGGACCAGTCGTTGGCCCCGAGGCGCCGGTCGCCGCCGCGGCCGTGAATAAAGATCACGGAGAACGCCGCGCCCTGCCTGCGGCCGACGCGGGTGACGTCGAGCGGTCGCCCGCCTGCAGCCACCGTCTCGTTGGCCTGTTCGCTTTTTACGCCCAGCGAAACATAGGCGCGTTTTGCCCGGCGCTCCGGAACCTGGTCACGGCCGTTGATGTCGCGCATTTCCTGATAGTCGACGACACGATAATCGCCCCCGTCCGCCGTTTGGATGATCGTGCCATAGGAAAACAGTTCGTCCTTGAACGGCTTCAGCTGTCCGGCGGCAGCTGGAAAAGACGAAACCGCAATTGCGGCGCAGGCGAGAAGGGCGCGAAAGATCAAATGAGCTGTGGACAGGTGCATTCGGAATGTTCCTCTTTTGGTCCAAGCCTTGCCATCGGGCCTTCCGCAACGCAACAGTTGACGCTATTGAAGGCGTAACAGGTGTATTTGCGGGCATCCGGCCGAACGATATGGCGAGGTCGGTCGCTCTGACGCCAAGAGTCTGGCAGAATTCCGGCGATTCGCGCAGACATTCATGGCGGTTTCATCCGCAATCTTGATCATGCGAACGTCGCACCACGGAAAGACTTCTGAACAAACGATGACCGACAGCAACGATCTCTTTTCAGCACTACCCCTGGCGCCCCAGCCTGCGACGGACACAGTCGTGCCGAAGTCGGTTGCGCCGGCCGTCGCGCCGTCGGCAACTGAACAGCGCACCCACGCGACGCCTGCCCTGAAAGCGGACAATGGCGATTACAACGCGTCGGCCATCGAAGTGCTCGAAGGCCTGGAGCCGGTGCGCCGCCGTCCCGGCATGTATATCGGCGGCACGGACGAAAAGGCGCTGCATCATCTGTTCGCTGAAGTCATCGACAACTCGATGGACGAGGCTGTCGCCGGACACGCGAACTTCATCGACGTCTATCTCGATGACGAAGGCTGCCTCTCCGTCACCGATAACGGCCGCGGGATTCCGGTTGAAAACCATCCGAAATTTCCGGGCAAGTCGACGCTCGAAGTGATCATGACCATCCTGCATGCCGGCGGCAAGTTCGACAGCAAGGTCTACGAAACCTCCGGCGGTCTGCACGGCGTCGGCGTCTCCGTCGTCAACGCGCTGTGCGACATTCTCGAAGTCGAAGTCGCCCGCAACCGCAAACTCTACCGCCAGCGCTTTTCCCGCGGCATCCCGCAGGGCGGGCTGGAGGAGCTCGGCGATATCCAGAACCGGCGCGGCACCAAGGTACGCTTTCATCCGGACCCGGAAATCTTCGGTGCCCATGCCAAATTCGATCCGGCCCGGCTGTTTCGCATGGCCCGCTCCAAGGCCTATCTGTTCGGCGGCGTCGAAATTCGCTGGTCCTGCGATCCCTCGCTGATCGAAGGTACGGAGACGCCGGAAAAGGCGGTGTTCCACTTCCCTGGTGGTCTGAAGGACTATCTTCAGGCGACGATGGGCAAGGAATTCACCGTCACCCGGGAAATCTTTGCTGGCAGGACCGAAAAGACCGGCGGCCACGGGGCGCTGGAATGGGCCGTCACCTGGTATGGTGGCGACAGCGTCGTGCATTCCTACTGCAACACGATTCCGACGCCGGAAGGCGGCACGCATGAAGCCGGCTTCCGTATCGCGCTCACCAAGGGCCTCAAGGCCTATGCCGAATTGACACAGAACAAGCGGGCGGCGATCGTCACCACAGAGGACGTGATGATCTCGGCGGCGGGCATGCTGTCGGTCTTCATCCGCGAGCCGGAATTCGTCGGCCAAACCAAGGACAAGCTGGCGACCGTCGAAGCGCAACGCATCGTCGAAAACGCACTGCGCGATCCGTTCGACCATTTCCTCGCCGACAACCCGCAGGAAGCAGCCAAGCTGCTCGAATGGGTGATCGAACGCGCCGACGAGCGCGTGCGCCGCCGCAAGGAAAAGGAGGTCAGCCGCAAGACCGCCGTGCGTAAGCTTCGCCTGCCCGGCAAGCTTGCCGATTGCTCGCAGAATTCGGCCGAAGGCGCCGAGCTTTTCATCGTCGAAGGGGATTCGGCCGGCGGCTCGGCCAAGCAAGCGCGCAACCGCGCCAACCAGGCGATCCTGCCCCTGCGCGGCAAGATCCTCAATGTCGCCAGCGCCGGCCGCGAAAAACTCGGTGCCAATCAGCAGATCGGCGATCTCGTGCAAGCGCTCGGCTGCGGCACGCGCAGCAAATACCGCGAGGAAGACCTGCGCTACGACCGCGTCATCGTCATGACCGATGCGGACGTTGACGGCGCGCACATTGCATCGCTGCTGATCACCTTCTTCTATCAGGAAATGCCGGAACTGATCCGGGGCGGGCATTTGTATCTGGCTGTGCCGCCGCTTTACCGCATTACCCAAGGGGCAAAGACGCTCTATGCGCGTGATGACGCCCATCGGGTGGAACTGATGGAAACCGAGTTCAACGGCCGCGGCAAGGTGGAGATCGGCCGCTTCAAGGGGCTTGGCGAGATGATGCCGGCGCAGCTCAAGGAAACCACCATGGACCCGGCCAAGCGCACGCTGCTGAAGGTTGCCATCGACGAGATCGATTTCGAAGGCACCCGCGAGGCCGTCGACAATCTGATGGGCACCAAGGCGGATGCCCGCTTCCGCTTCATCCAGGAACGCGCAGTGTTCGCGGAAAACCTGGATATCTAGGCCAGTTTGATTCAACAGGCTGTTGAATTGAATCACGTTTCCGCTCCAACTAACGGATCGGAAACGATTTTTCAATGTTTTGCCTGACGCTGCGTCAGGCGATCATCTTTTCCATGAACAGGCTGAGCGGATCCGGTTGGTAGGCACCGAACGGTCCGATGTCGACATAGCCGGCGGTCCTGTAGAGGCTGACGGCTTCCGGCTGATGGATACCCGTTTCAAGGCGGATGGCCGACAGGCCCGCCTCTCGGCCATGGTCCTCCATGGTCTCCAAAAGCTTGCGGCCGATCTTCAGACCGCGCGCTTTCGGATTGACGAACATACGCTTGATCTCGGCGCTGCCGTCGCCGGCATCCACCAGCGCGCAGCAACCGACGACCTCGCCTTCGTGCCGCGCCACGAAGAAAGCCACTGAGGGTTTTTCCAGTGTCGATACATCGACCATATGATTGCTTTCCGCCGGATAGAGCGATTGCGCATAGGCGTCGGATTGTTCAAGCAGATCGAGTACTCCCGGCTGGCGGGGCGGTTCTTTTGCAATGAGGACGGTCACTTGGCGGTATTCCTTCACAGATCGATTCACTCTGCCATGTCGATACTATGAGCAGTTTGCATGACGGAACAAACGACAATTTACGCACAGGACGCTCAAGTTTCACCCGTCGAAACGAACAGAAACAACTTATTTTCGAAGATTTTCCGGCCTGCCTTACTTCCGGAGCAAACTGGACGTTACGTCAGCGAAACACGAATCGAGCCCTTGGCGGCTGATGCCGAAATCGAACTGGAGATATATTCGCGATGGTTCCTGCCCTGATCGTCATGACCATCCTCGGCTGCGACGACAGCGTCAGCCAATGCCACTACGTATCGACGGTGAACGGCACCTGGGAGACAGTTGCTAAATGCGACGCCGAATCGCAGAAGCAACTGCCGAAGTTCTCCAACAGCAACTACCCGGTGATCGTCGCCGTCTGCGAGACATCGGACAAACAGATGGCGAAGGTACAGGATCCCGCTCCTTTGCCCGCAGTTCAGACAGAGCTCGATCAGACCCATCCGGTGACGCCGGATCCAGTCCCAACGCCGCCCGTTACTGAACAGCAGCAGCCGAGCCTGCCGCGTCGCACGTTAGCGCTGGTCACGGGTGCCCTTCCCGATACGTCTAAGCTGCGCGACGCCATGACCAAACCGGTCCACTATGTCGAGGACGGCTATTCCTGGGTGGCGCGAAAGTTCACGAAATAGCGATTACACAAGTCCGGCGGCGATCAGGCTTTCGGCGCTGGCACGAATGGCGTCCTCTTCCGATCGCGGTTTCCAGCCGAGGACCCGCCTGGCCTTCTCGTTGGAGACACGCGCATCGCGGCCCAGCTCGCCGATGATCATCTTGAGACCCGGATCGAAGCGCGCGGCAAGGCCGGCCAGCCAATTGGGCAGTACGAATTTCGGCAGCTTGCGTGCATAGGCGGGAAAGTCGCGTTTCAACACGCCGGCAATATCCTTCACCGACAGGGCCTCGCCCCCGGCGATGAAGCGTTCGCCCGCAGCCTCCGGGACGGTCAACGCAAGGACATGCGCCTCGGCGACATCGCGCACGTCGACCACCGATATGCTGAAATCGGGCACGGCCGGATAGCGACCTTTCAGCAGGTTTTTCACAACCCCAACCGAAGTCGCAGAATCCTTGCCAAGAATGGGTCCGAGAATCATGCCCGGATTGATCACCACGAGTTCCAGATCGTTTTTACCAGCAAAATCCCATGCGGCACGCTCCGCGAGGGTCTTGGACTTGTAATAAGGCGTGGCCAGCGAGCCATCGACATCGGTCCAGTCGGATTCGGTAAATGGCGCCCTCCCCGAGCCATAGTTGATCGCCGCAATTGACGACGTCAGGACAACGCGGCGGATGCCCGCTTTCTTCACGTTCCGCAATACACGCAGCGTTCCCTCACGGGCGGGCCGAATGAGCTCGTTTTCGTCCCTGGGCACGATCGAGGGGAATGGTGACGCCGTGTGGATCACGCCGATCGCCCCGGAAAACGCAGTTTCCCAACCATTGTCGGACAGCAGATCGGCCTCGACGAAGGACAGCTCGCCGGCAGTGGCGCCATCTGCAGAGCGGATCGCCGTCTCGATGGCGTTTGCTCGTTTCAGCGAGCGCAACGTGCCGCGAACATCGTAGCCGGCGCGCAGCAATTGCACCGCGACATGCGTTCCGAGGAAACCGCCAATGCCGGTGACGACGACCAGCCCGTTTTCTGTGTGCATTGCCTGATCTCCTGTTGGAACTGTCATTGTGACATTTCTTGTCTATTTTGTCATATTGACATTTTTAGTCCAAAGTGTCAATTCACTTGCATGGACGAAAGGAAGCAGCACATCGTCATGGCGGCGGCGGAGGTCTTTACCCGCTATGGCTTCAAGAAGGCATCGATGCAAGATATTGCCGATGCCGCCATGATATCGCGGGCTGCGGTCTACCTGCATTTTAGGAACAAAGACGATCTGTTCCGGTCGCTGATGCAATGGCATCACGGAGAGGCATTGAAGGCGGCGGAAGCGGCCTTTGCCTCGGACAATCCGTTCCTATTCCGCCTCGAGGCGGCGCTGATGGATTTCACGATGGTCCTGTTCGGTCCGGTGAGGGCCAGCACGCACGGGCAGGAACTGTTCGAGGCCAATATGGCTCTGGCGGGCGATACGACGGCAGCAACCTCCGACCGTCTACGTGGATTGATGGAGAATGCCATGAGGGAAGCGGTTTCCAGGGGCGAAATCTCGCTGTCGGCCGCCGGGCTTTCCGCGGCGGCCCTGACCGATCTTCTTTACGTCTGCCTGGACGGCATCAAGAAGGCGCCGAACGGCCTGGACAGGCTCAACGAGCGTCTCTCCGCGCTGATACGACTGATTGGCGCCGCAACCCGCGTCTGACGTCAGGCAGCTTCCCTCGCGGCAAGTAGGGCGTAGTCGCGTGCCGTTTGCCGCTGCTCGGCGATCGTCAATTTCTCGATGATATCGGCAAGGCCGCCGGATGCTTCCGAGGCATGCCTCTTGCCCCGCAACTTCGACAGCAGGACAGAGGAAATGGAGGCGATCGCCCCCGGAGAACCGGACCGGCTTTCCTTGCGCCAGATCATCATCGCCTCTGTAAAGAGCGTGCTCACATCGCCCCCAAGGCCGGTGCTCTCGAACAGTGCGCGAATGGCGTGGACCCGCCCATCGGAGAGGATCGAACGCACCCGCTTGTCGGTTACGCCCGACAGATTAACAACAGCGGCAGCGAAGAAATCGATCTTGCCCGAACAGAGGACATGCAGCAGAAAGGCCGGGGTCAGGCGCCCGGTCGCGCGCAGATGTTCGACCAAGGGCGGAATCTGATCGGCTTGTACGGCGCCAG
>UCOA01000222.1 GCA_900474095.1 Hyphomicrobiales bacterium
AGGATGATGTTGAGCAGCATCGTCGAGGCGATGCCCGGGACCGCCATCGGCGTCAGCACATAGACGATCTCGCCCCAGAGCGAAGCACCGTCCATCCGCGCCGCCTCAAGGATCTCGCCGGGAATTTCGCGAAAGTAGGTGTAGAGCATCCAAACCACGATCGGCAGGTTGATCATCGTCAGCATGAAGGTGAGACCAATCCGGCTGTCGAGCAGTCCGAAGTCGCGAAAGATCAGGTAGATCGGCACGAGAACGGCGACGGCCGGCATCATCTTGGTGGAGAGCATCCACATCAGCACGTCCTTGGTCTTCGCAGTCGGCGAGAACGCCATCGACCAGGCCGCCGGCACCGAGATCAACAGCGCCAGCAGGGTCGAGCCGACCGACAGGATGACCGAGTTCATGAACGGCTTGAAGTAGTCCTTCTGCGTCTGCACGTCGACATAGCTTTCGACGGTGCCCGACGGGATCAGGCTAAAGCCCTGGATCGCCTCGGTTTCCGACTTGAACGAGGTGATGATCGTATAAAGGATCGGGAAGAAGATGATCAGCGCGACGATCCATGCGGCGATGGTGAAAGCGACGGTTCTTCTGGTCGAGACTGCGCGGGCCATGGTCCTGCCTCCCTTATCTGTCGAGGTTCTTGCCAACGGCGCGCATCAGGAAGAAAGCGACGATGTTGGCGAGGATGACTGCAATGATGCCGCCTGCAGAGGCGCCGCCGACATCGTAGCCGAGCAGTGCCGTGCGGTAGATCAGGAACGGCAGGTTGGTCGATGCGTAGCCCGGCCCTCCATTGGTAGTGACGAGGATTTCCGCATAGACGCCGAGCAGGAAGATCGTCTGGATCAGGATGACGACGGTGATCGAGCGGGCCAGATGCGGCAGCGTCAGGTAGATGAACCGGTTGACGAAGTTGGCGCCGTCCATCTCGGCGGCTTCCTTCTGTTCGCCGTCGAGCGATTGCAGCGCGGTGAGCAGGATGAGCGTCGCGAACGGCAGCCACTGCCAGGCGACGATGATGATGATCGAAAACAGAGGATATTGTGCGAACCAGTCGACCGGCTGCAGGCCGAGCGCCCGGCTCATATCGGCCAGCACGCCATAGCCCGGATGCATGATCATGTTCTTCCAGACGAGTGCCGCCACCGGCGGCATGACGAAGAACGGCGAGATGATCATGATGCGCACGATCCCCTGTCCCAGCATCGGCTGGTCGAGCAGGAGCGCGATCGCAACCCCGCCGATAACGGTGATGAGCAGCACGCCGACGACGATGACCAGCGTGTTCCAGATCGACTGGAAAAAGGCGGGGTCCGTGTAAAAATACTGGTAGTTGAACAGGCCGGCGAAGCTGACATTGGCCGGATTGAGAAGATTGTAGTTCTGGAACGAGAACCACAACGTCATCGCCAGCGGCACGATCATCCAGATCAGAAGCAGCCCGACCGACGGGGCAACCATCAAGCGCGCAAGCGCCCGCGTATTCTGTGTCGCCATTGGAACAACCCTCCCTCTGCTGCCGGTACCAGACGCCCGCCCCGCCGGGAGGACGGCAAGCCGGCCTTCTTAGTCCTTGTCTCGGAAAACCCTGACGTCAGCCGCTCCTACGATGGAGATTCGCC
>UCOA01000219.1 GCA_900474095.1 Hyphomicrobiales bacterium
CTGGCTCGGTGGGCCGCCGCTCTATACCGACAAGCGCGGTCATCCGAGACTGAGAAGCCGTCATTTCGGCGCAGCGATCGGAACGCAGGAGCGTGATGAGTGGCTGCTCTGCTTCACCCAAGCGCTGGAGGAAACGGTCTCGCATCCGCAGTTGCGGTCGATCATCCTGGAGCCGGTGACACGGCTTGCCAACCATATGCAGAACAAGGACGAATAGACCATGCAAAACGGCCAGTTGCGACCGGCAATCCTCTTTATTGCCGGACTGATGGGACTGTTTGGCGTCGTCAGCGCCGCGGCCGCGTCGCATGGGGCGGATCCGCGCCTGCTCGGCGGCGCCTCGGCGATGTGCCTGGCGCACGCCCCTGCTCTCGTCGCCCTCTATGCCGTTTGGCCGGCGATGCGGACCGCGGCGCCCGCAGCGCTTCTGATTTCCACCGGTACGGCTCTATTTGCCGCAGATCTCACTGCGCGGCATTTCCTTGGCCACGGCCTCTTTCCGATGTCGGCACCCACGGGCGGCGCGCTGATGATGCTCGGCTGGCTCGCTGTCTCGGCCGGAGCGTTCTTCAAGCGCGCAGAGGTTTAGTCGCTCATCACACGTGGGATTCGGCCGAACCGCAAGAGGTTCCCATGCGGATCGTGGATATCAAACTCTTCCATGTTCCAGGGACGCAAGGTCATATCACTCAGGCGGTCGACACGCCGCTCAGTGAATTCGCGATAGAGATCGCCGATGCCGCCGCCACGCAGATAGACGGACGTTCTCTCGCATAGGCTACGGTCGTCTGTCAGCCAGAAATGCAGTTCGGTGCGGTCGCGGCGCAGAATGAGATAGTCTTGCGTTTCATAGACAAGCGTGCCGAAGCCCAGCTGATCCCGATAAAACGACAACGTTTCGGAGATTTCCAGCGACGGCAGAACCGGCAGAGCCTCGATGTGGTCTTCGTCTTCAATCGCGACCATCAGGCACCCTCGACGACGGTAAAACCTTCGAATTTCGGCGGCCCGAGATACATTGCGCGATTGTCGGCAGCGCTCTTGTGCGCCGCGCGAAAATTTTCCGATTTGGTCCAGGCAACAAAGGCGTCCCGGCTTTCCCAGATCGAGCTCGACACGAACAGCGTATGGCCTTCATCAGCAACGGTTTCGCCGCGCAGAAGCCGGAATTCCTTGAAGCCCGGCACCTCGGCAAGGCTCGAATCGCGGCCTTTCCAGACGTTTTCAAAGGCCTCTTCGTGACCGACGGCGATTTTGAACCTGTTCATGGCAAAATACATGCTGCGTCCCTTCAGCTCTGTCCTTCACACGCGTCAACGGCGCTCGGTGGAAACGGCAGAATATTATCCCTGAACTCGGGCGCAAGCCCGAATACATTGCGAGCTGGCGGACGCGACTGCCAGGGGGGAAACGCCGCGACGTTTGGATTGTCTTCAACAATCTGCGCCCGGCGCACCAGCAGTTCGTAAAGTTCCGGAACCAGCCCATCGCCGATCTGCGATGCCAGCTTGTGCAGACCGAGCATCGTAAACTGATCGGGACGCTCGTTTTTCATCATCATCTCCACGGGAGCCGGACACGCGAAACCGCGCCGGGAAAATCGACCTGTGGCGGTCAGCCGGCGCTGTTCCGGCTCGCCTTCAGATCCAGAAACGCGCGCTCCAGGCTCGACTTGCTGCCATTGCGGAGCGGCACGAACGCCTTGCCCCATTTCTTGCAGCCGGTCTTTACCCTGAGGCACGCGTCATGGCTGATACAGTCGATGGGGCAAAACACACAGTCGACGGAAGGAAGGATATTGTCGATGCGGGAAACCGCCTCGCGCAGCCCGCCATCGTGATGGATCAGCTCGGCACCATGGGAGCTGGCGATCTGGCGCAAATGCGCAACCTGGCAATCACGGCCGCCGACATAAAGGAAGCTACGGCCTTCCAGCCTGTTTGCCGTCTTGCCGGAAGACGACACATTGCGCTGCTCGCTCTCCCGTGCCTGCTTCTGCTTCGGCTTCAGCTGGCTCCGCTTGTCGCCCATGTCATCTCCGCTCGTTTTCGGAATCGCCATTCGGTTGTGGGAGGACCCTATTTAACCTGACAAAGAGAGTAAAGTATAAAGATGACTATTTTTCTCATATTTTTGAGAAATCCCCGCACTTCGGTGCGGTATCGCGCCAGATTCCCAGCGACACGTCAGGTGCGTTGCATATGATTAGCGGCCGAACTGTAGAGGAAGGAAAAAAGGCCAACTGCTTCGATTCGCGTCTTCGGGAATTTTGGAGAACGGCGCTGCCCCGCGCACGGCGTTCAAGGCAGCCTCATCGAGAACCGGGGACCCGGAACCTTTGACGATTCTGAGGCCGTTGACGCCGCCGCTGGACGAAACCGTGAAGCCGACCGTAACCGTTCCGCTCACACCAGCGCGATCGGCGGACTTCGGGTAGCGGAAATGGCGCTGAACTTTGGACCGAACCTTGCCCGTGTAGTTGCTCTCAGCCGCATTGCCGAACGCTTGTGATTTCGCCCCCTTCTTGCCCGTGCTGGAACTGGCGACAGCGTTCTCGACACCATCCGCCTGTCCCTTGTCCACGGATTCCACCTGCTTGCCCGCATCCCCCGCCCTTTTCTTGACGGGCTTCTTCTTCTGCGGCTTTTCCTTCTCAGGCTTTTTCTTTGCCTCTTTCTTTTCCGGCTCCGGCTTTACAATCTCTTCCGGCTTCTTTTCTGGAACCACCGTTTCGGCCGGTGCGACCGTTGCCGCAACTTCCGGCTGTTCCGCCACGATCGGCGAGATTTCCTCTGCCGGAAGGATCACATCGGCCTCGGTCGGCACGATGTCGCTCGGGGTCTCGGCCGTGATCTCGGACTGGATCGGCGGCACTTCCGCCACCTCTACGGGCGTTGGCTCGACCTCTTCGGGTTCAACTTCCTCCGGCTCGACCGCTTCGGTCGGGTCACCTGCCTGGATCATTTCCTCGAATGCATTGCCGAGGACCGCGACTTCCATTGCCTCGCCGCCAGCGACCAACGCCTGCTCCTGCGGTTTTTCACCAGGCTCGAACAGCTTGGCAGCACCCGCATGCGCCAGCAGCGAGAGAACGATCGCCCCGGTCCATTTTACCGTATTGTTCATCACAGATACCGATGCGAAATCCGCATCAGCCCTTCAACTCGACGGACGACTTGGACCCGGTCTTCAACACCTTCATGCATGCATCCTTGGCGACTCCTTCGCCATCACAGACAGGGGCATCGTTGATCAAGAGGCTCTTCACGGCCTCGCACTTCGTTCCTGAAAGGTCGAACTGGCGGACCTTGGTCTTGCCGGCTGGCAGATCGCGGAAATCGAGAACCGCCATCCGCTCGACCAGTCCATTTTCATCGAAGAGCACGAATTCGAAGGAAACCTTGGAAAGCGACTGCGGCAGGCCGTTGCCAGCCACGAATGTCAGCTTGCAGCCTTTGTCGGACGACGCCAGATCATTGATCTCGACGGTCAGGTTGCCGGACGTTCCGGTATCCTCAGCCAGAGCGGCCGTGCCCGGATAGAAGGCGACAGCCAGGGCCAAGGGCAGCAGTCGATCGAATTTCATCATTGTCCATCCACTCTCAGAGATCGGTGTCGCTGTCGTAAATCCCGGCCGCTCACATGGCTTCCCATCTGCGCCTGCCCAGCAATAAACTTGACTGGCAAAATCCTGTATTGCGTCCATAATAAAAGATGAGTAATGAAGTCAAGATACTAATCGCAATGACCCGGCTTGAGAAGGGAGCAATCCCTGGTTCTCGGCCGCCATGATCAGGACAAAAGCCTGTGACACCGAATAATCCAGATGCCGCATCGGCTTCCTTGCCGGCAAGCCGGACGCAGCGCGTCATTGAGAGCCACGATCTCTTTCGTGGCGAAAACGAAATCCTGATCTCCCATGGCGGCGCTATTTACCGCATGAAGATTACCCGCCAGGGCAAACTTATCCTGAACAAATAGGCCATTCACATGACCCAGACGACCCGTCCGACACCGTCCGAAATCCGCGCCTACCGGGCAGCCAATCCCAAGATGCGCGAACGCGACATCGCCGCCCAGCTGGGCATATCGGAAGCGGCCCTCGTCGCCGCCGAATGTGGGCTGACCGCCATCCGCATCGACGGTGACGCCAACCGATTCCTGGATCGCGCCGCCGAGCTCGGCGAGGTCATGGCGCTGACCCGCAACGAAAGCGCGGTTCACGAGAAGATCGGCGTGTTCGAGAACATCACCTCCGGTAAACATGCCTCGATCGTGCTCGGCGAGAACATCGATCTGCGCATTTTCCCGGGCGCCTGGGCCCATGGTTTTGCCGTGACGAAGACCGACGGCGACTCGGTGCGCCGCAGCCTGCAGTTCTTCGACAAGCAGGGAACGGCCGTCCACAAGATCCACCTGCGCGCAGTGTCCAATCTCGATGCATATCAGAGCATCGTTGAGGATTTCAGGTTCGAAGACCAATCGCAGGAATTCATCGCCGAGGCCGCCGTCGAGAGCATCGAAGGCGAGCTTGAACAGGTGGATGTTGACGTGCTGCGCAACGAATGGAGCAGCATGACCGACACCCATCAGTTCCATGGCCTTTTGCGCAAGCTGAAACTCGGTCGCCGGCAGGCGCTGCGGTCGGTCGGCGAGGATTTCGCGTGGAAACTTCAGCCGGAAGCCGTGGAGGACATGATGCGCGAATCCGCCAAGGTCGGGTTGCCGATCATGTGCTTCGTCGGCAATCACGGCACGATCCAGATCCACTCCGGGCCACTCGCCAACATCCAGGCTATGGGTCCATGGCTCAACATCATGGACCCGACCTTCCACCTGCATTTGCGCAGGGATCATCTCGCCGAGATCTGGGCCGTCCGCAAGCCGACGGCCGACGGCCATGTCACCTCCCTGGAAGCGCTCAACGCGAAGGGCGAAATGGTCATCCAGTTCTTTGGCAAGCGCAAGGAAGGTTTCGCCGAGCGCCCGGAATGGCGCTCAATCATGGAAAACCTCGCCCGGCTCGACATCACCGCGGCAGCCTGAAGGATCTGGCCATGAAGACGCCCTATGATTTTCGCCGGCTGCGTTCCTGGGAACTGGCTCTGGCTCTTTTTGCAGTGTCCACACCGTTCGTGCTGCCGATCGCGTCGCCGCCCTCCTTCGTACGTGCAGCCGTCGCGCAGGAGATGCAGAAGGCCGACACGTCCCGCCTCGTCTCGGTCGGCGGTGCCATTACCGAGATCGTTTATGCGCTCGGCGAAGAGGACAGGCTGGTCGGGCGCGATTCGACCAGCGTCTATCCCGATGCGGCAACGAAGCTGCCTAACGTCGGCTACATGCGGCAATTGGCGCCGGAAGGTGTGATCGCCACCAATCCGACGGCCATTATCGCAGTCGAGGGCAGCGGCCCGCCGGAAACGCTGAATGTTCTCAAAGAAGCGAAAATCCCGTTCCAGACGGTTTCGGAGACATTCGACCGCAACGGCATCCTGGCAAAGATCAAGACCGTTGGCGACTTCCTTGGCGAGCCGGACAAGGCGGCAACACTGTCTGAGAAGGTTAGGGCCGACCTTGATACCGCAGTCGCGGACGCTGCCAAGCGTCCGGCGAGCGAGCGCAAGCGCGTGATCTTCATCTTGAGCACCCAGGGCGGAAAGATCATGGCATCGGGTACCGGAACGGCTGCGGACGGCATTATCGCGCTTGCGGGCGCCGTTAACGCGACCGGCAGCTTCCCGGGCTACAAGCCACTGACCGACGAAGCGATCATCGAGTCCAAGCCTGACGTCGTCCTGATGATGTCTCGCAGCGGCGGCCATGCGGCGACCGACGACGAGCTTTTTGCCCACCCCGCCCTCAGCCTGACACCGGCGGCCAAGACCAAGGCGGTGATCCGGGTGGATGGCCTGCATCTGCTCGGCTTCGGCCCGCGCACGGCGGGCGCGGTGCGCGAATTGAACGCGGCGGTCTACGGAAAAAAGCCGAATGCCTCACAGTGAAATGGCAGCAGGTGACGGCCGGGCACGGTCATTTGCGGCGCGTTTGAGATCCGAATGGCATATGGGCGACCGGTCGCGGCTGGCGCAGCTGTTGATCCTCATGCTGGTCGCGCTGGCCGCCGCGATGTTTGCCGCCTCCATCATGACCGGTGCTGCCGACGCCTCGCTCGGCAACGTCCTGCGTTGGCTTTTCGGCGTGGAAGGCGCGGAACAGGCACTAAGCGCCCGCGACCGCATCATCATCCTCGATATCCGCCTGCCGCGCGCCGTCATGGGCCTCCTGGTCGGCGCCTCCCTCGCCGTATCCGGCGCGATCATGCAGGGTCTGTTCCGCAACCCATTGGCGGATCCCGCGCTCGTGGGCGTCTCCTCCGGCGCGAGCCTTGGCGCGGTTCTGATGATCGTGCTCGGCAGCTCCGTTTTTGGCCCGGTGTTTGCAGTTTTCGGATTCTACGCACTACCGGTTGCCGCATTTCTCGGCGGCCTTTTCACGACACTCCTGCTGTACCGGATCGCGACACACACCGGCCAGACCTCGGTCGCAACCATGCTGCTTGCCGGCATCGCGCTCAGTGCGCTCGCCAACGCCGTCACCGGCGTTCTCATTTTCATCGCCGATGACAAGCAGTTGCGTGACTTGACCTTCTGGGGCCTCGGATCGCTAGCCGGCGCCAACTGGACGAAGATCCTCTCCGCCGGGCCGATCATCCTCACTTCGCTCGCCGTCGTGCCGTTTCTGGCGCGCGGCCTCAACGCCCTGACACTCGGCGAGGCCGCCGCCTTCCATATGGGCGTTCCGGTTCAACGGCTAAAGAATATCGCCATCGTCAGCGTCGCGGCCTCGACCGGTGCCGCGGTCGCCGTCAGCGGCGGCATCGGTTTCGTCGGCATCGTCGTGCCGCATGTGCTCAGGCTGATCATCGGGCCGGATCACCGCTATCTGTTACCGGCGTCGGCGCTGCTCGGCGGCACGCTGCTGATCTTCGCCGACATGATCGCACGCACCATTGTGCCCCCGGCGGAACTGCCGATCGGCATTATCACGGCATTTGTCGGTGCCCCTTTCTTCCTATGGATTCTGCTGCGCGGGCGCTCGCATCTGGGGCTTTGAGGACAAACCATGATCGAAGCCAGCAATCTCTCCGTCCGGCTTTCTGGAAAACAGGTGCTGCACGGTGTCAACATCGAGGCCGCGGCTGGCCAGTTGACGGCGATAGTCGGCCCCAACGGTTCGGGCAAGACCACCAGCCTCAAGGCGATCGCCGGCGAACTCTCCTATGAGGGCACCGTCAGCATAAACGGCCACGACATTTTGACGTTGAAGCCGTGGGAACTCGCCTTGAAGCGCGCCGTCCTGCCGCAATCGACCGTCATCTCCTTTCCCTTCACGGTCCGCGAAATCGTTCGCATGGGGTTGTCCGTTGGCGCAAAAGCCGGGGCGAATGAAACCGACCGGATCGCCAGGGAGGCGCTGGAGGCGGTCGACCTGTCGGGTTTCGCCGGTCGCTTTTACCAGGAGCTTTCCGGCGGTGAACAGCAGCGCGTGCAGCTTGCCCGGGCTCTCTGTCAGATTTGGGAGCCGGTCCGGCATGGAGAACCGGCATTCCTGCTCCTCGACGAGCCGGTCTCCAGTCTCGACATCCGTCACCAGCTGACGATTATGCGGCTAGCCCGGGTTTTCTGCGAGCGCGGTGGCGGCGTGATCGCCATCATGCATGATCTCAATCTCACCGCCATGTTCGCCGACCGGATGATCATGATGAAGAGCGGCCGCGTTCGTGCAGCCGGGCGCCCGAACGAGGTGATGACCGACGCCATCATGGAAGCGGTTTTCGGCTGCGCCATGCGTGTCAATGCCACCCCGGCTGGGAGCGTGCCTTTTGTCCTGCCTCACACGGCGCTCGGCTAGTTAAGGGCACCGCGGTGGAACCAAACCCTTTCGTGCGCGTTGAGGTCGCGAACCCCTGACAGGGTGATGATTTCACATGTCGGTACGACAAAACGCCGGGTTTGGGGCGAAACCGCACTCCCGACACAGATAGGAGTTTTCACAATGGCAACAGGTCTCTTTTCCGGTTCCAGCGCAAAGAAGCGCTTCGTCGATGCGCCAATCGAAGATCAGATCAATGAACTCCGCGATGAAATCGCATCCCTGGCGAAACTCCTGTCACAGCGCGGCTCGGAAGCGTCGAGAGACGTTCGCACAAGAGCCCACGATGCACGCGAGCACGCGGAAGCCGGCCTGCATGATCTGATCGAAAATGGCGAGCAACTGTTCGCCGAACTGCGCGATCGCTACGCGCTCACCGAAAAACAGGTGCGCCACACCGTTCGCGAGCATCCCGTCGCCACCCTTGGTGCTGCAGCTGCCCTTGGTCTTTTGATCGCAGCTCTTATCCGCCGCTAGCGATCCCGATCCGGACGACGGTCGTCACCGTTGCCCGCCGAACTTGCGTTCTTGTCCTTGGAGAAAAACATGGGTCCCTTGGCCGCAATGCTTTCGGCTTTCATATTGACAGACATCGGCGCTACGATAGCGCGCCTAAAGCGGAACGGCGGCTTGTGGCTGCTGGCGTCGTTGTTTTTTCTGACAGCCTATATTTTCGCCCTCGTTGCGGGCGCGATCTATCTCAGCGCGATATCTACGCCGCTGACTGCCACCATCATCCTCGCGGTCATCTCCCTGGTCATCGGCCTCGTCATCATCGGCACGATGTACACGCTCAATGCACGAGACCAGCGTATCGCAGCGGACAAGCGCCGGCGCTCGCAGGCGCAATCGGGTCTGGCGGTCGCCACGGCCCTGACGCTGTTTCGCAAGCAACCACTTCTGGCTGCCGGTCTGGCGGTCGGGCTTGGAGCCGCTCTTGGACTAATGAGGAAGTCTGGCGACCGCGATCGCTCCTGACGACGTTCACGATGGATCAGAGCGGAAGGCGGATGATCGCCGTCAATCCCGCGGGCAGGTATTCGACCTTCGCCGAACTGCCCATCACCTTGTCGAGGCTACGCTCGATCAGGATCGAGCCGAAGCCGCGCCTCGCCGGCTC
>UCOA01000216.1 GCA_900474095.1 Hyphomicrobiales bacterium
GCTGTTGGAATATTCCGGATCGTTCGAGTTGGTCTCGTAGGAGCGGTCGACGACGCTCTGGCGCATCGAGACGATCACATGCTCCTCGTAAGCATGCTCGGGATGAGCTACCTCGTAAGGCGTGAAGCGGCGGACGACCTCGATGACGCGCGAGGTGGAGCGGCCGAACACCCGGTCGTGGTCAGCTTCGCTCGCCTGCATGCGCAGCCTCTGCGCCCGCTCGGCCTCAGAGACCGTCGAGATGCGCGACGGGTATTCGTAAAGCTCGCGCTTCACCGCATCCGGCATCTGCACCAGCGACGGCGTCATGGTGCCCGGCACCATGTTCGGCGTCTCGAAATTCCAGTCGGCACCGGCGCGCCTGCCCGGCACATAGGAAAAGCGACGCTCCCAGTCGTTGATGTGGTTGCGATCCGACGAGCCCTGCGCCAGCCGCACCCGGCTCTCCCCTTGAGCGGAAGCCGACGGTTTGGTCCAGGAGATGGCGCTGTCGGCGACAGTGAGCCGGTGGCGGCCCTTGTCGTGACTGAACCAGAAGAACAGCCCGTCCTCCTCGAAGCGGCGCATGAGATAATCGAGGTCGGTCTCGTTCCACTGCACCGAGTAATGCTGCTGCGGCGGCGGCGAAACGATACCGGACACGTCCGGCGCCGGAATGCCGTGCTCGGAAAACAGCGTCTCGGCGATGTCGATCGCCGTCTTGTCCATCCAGATGCGGCAGTCGGAGCGACGCGACAGGAGCCACATCTGCGGCCTGAGCACCAGCGAATAGGCGCGAAGGCCGCGGCTGACAGGCGGCCCCTCGTTGA
Organism: Hyphomicrobiales bacterium; assembly: GCA_900474095.1. Taxonomy (GTDB): domain Bacteria; phylum Pseudomonadota; class Alphaproteobacteria; order Rhizobiales; family Rhizobiaceae; genus Pararhizobium. The sequence continues at coordinate 810 of UCOA01000216.1, forward strand.
GTTCGGTGACCAGCCCGTTGAACGGCCGCCGCCATCGCCCCGCTTGCAATACAACTCAACCATTCAGAGCATCGTGTGGATAGGATGTGTTTTCAGGCGGTCGTCCTGAATATTGAGTATTTTCGCTACAGCAAGGCGCGCGTCAATTTTCAATCAAACGGTCATGTCCGATCGTACGCGCGGATTCATGATGTCCAAATGCTCCCCTGCCGCCTTGTTTCGGACCGACGTAGCGTTGGAGCGTGAACGGCCCGATCTGTGACAAAAAGCTCAGGTATTCGATAAACCCGCCGATTGAAAAATCCTCCGCGACACCATAGCCGCCGAGGCGGAAATGCGGCGCCATCGTATAGACCTGATCGGCATTGATCGGACCCAGCCGCCGGCGCACGGCATCGAAAACAGGCTCGCCGCTGTCGGCATCGACCCAGCCTCGGAAATCGAAAACACTGGCATCGACGGCTGAGGCAACCGCCATGTCGTCATCGAACGGTGGCACACCCTCGACAACTTTAGTGGTGATGTCGGTGGTAGTAACGGTGCCGAGATTCATATTAAGGGAGATCAGCTTGAATTCCGGATGCCAGACATCCACGTCGCCGAACGCATCGCGTATGAAGGGCACCATTTTCGCGGCATCGAACTCCGGATCCCCGGCAAAGAGCGCATGCAGGACAGGCATGATCGGTTCCGGATCGCAGATCCAGAAAAGTCCGTCGCGCCATTGGCCGCGGCCGTGCTGGATCCAGAAGTCCACCATCGCGTCCGGCAGTCTGCCGCGATAAGCCTCAGCCTGTGCGACAGAAACCTGCTCGCGATCCTGCAGCGGGCCAAATTCATCCAGGACTTCCTGCAATGGGCGCCGTGGTTGAGGTAAGGTATTGGGCATATCGACTCCTAGTTAACTACGAGGTTTACTCGCATCATCGGGCATCCGTTGCGCGCCAGTTCTTCCGCATGCCGGTCGAGCACACCGCTTCGACTGTCCGCCCGCCATTGCGGTCCGATCGAGCAGATCCAGCCGTTGTTCTATCTCCTGCTCGGAAAGCTCTTGGAATTGCGAAAGGACGCTTCCGATTTCGGAGTCCGTCATCGTCCGGACGTCCACCGGCCTCTCGCCAATCTCGCTTGAGATGTCATTGGCGAGAGGAATGCGTTCGTCGCCGTCGATGAATTACAGTGACAGTGCATTTTTTGTACGTCACAGCCTCACTGTTGCGACCCGACCTTTCGGCGGGGCGTTACCGTACCGAAACCGCCTTCCCCTTCGGCGGGCGGGGTGTAATCGTAGAGCGTCGGCGGCTCCATGGACGCGAGGAAGACGAGATGCTCGACCAGCGGCATCTTGCGCAGGTGGTCCACCGTGTTGCGACCACCCAGGCTCAGTGCTGGGACAAAGCCGTAAATCTCGCCCCATTCGAGGCGACCCAACCGCTCCAGCGCCTGCGGCATCATGTTCTTAAGGTTCTCGTCTTCCCAAGGGGGCGTCACCGCAGCGACCCGTCCAGACAATCGCAGCCCCACCATGATCTCATCGGTCCAGTAACGTTGATACTCTTCATCGAATTCCCGGGGTTCGACACGAACTGTACTGACAGGAAGTTCCAATCGAATTGTTGCGTCACCATACCAGATATCGATGTCGCCGAAGGCGGTATAACCGAAGGCAACCATGCGGTCCGAGTTGAGTTCCGGATCGCCGCGAAACACATAGTCAAGCACAGGCTTGGCCAAGGCTGGATCGCAAAGCCAGTATTGCCCGTTCGACCAGCTGCACCAGCCATGCTCCGCCCAGAATTGCAGCAGAGAGTCGGGCAGTTTGCCACGATAGGCTTCAATTGTTGCGTGGTCAGGTCGGATCACCTTCTCGATCGGGCCATCAAACTGCTGCAATTCCTCAAACCAGTTTGCTTCGAATGGATTATAACTTGCTTCTTCTGCCATGATTCACGTTCCTGTGATCGGTTTGCCTGGGTAGTTGGCATCGCTCGTGCACATCCGCAGATCGACCTGCACGCTTGGACAGTTGTTTTGCGCCTGCCGTTTTGCATGTTCGACCAGCCGCGAGGCTCGGGTGTTGCTGTTCCGGTTTGGATTGATCCATTGGCTGCCCATCGAACTGTTTTCGGAAAGGCCTCCAATCCGATTCTCAATCGGCAGTGTTTGATTGACCACAGAATTGTAGCGACCACCTGCAACCATGTCCGGATTGTGCAAGGCGGCGGCGGAAGAAAGATAATTTTCAAGTTCTCCTTGCCACCGAGCGGGACCGTATCTCTTGCGATACATTTGCTGAATGCGCGGCGTTCGACGGTACTCTCTGCGTGCCTTCTCCTGCAAGGGCTCTGACAAAGCGCGCATGCCAGCAGGATCAGCTTCGTAGGCGGCGCGGTTGGCCAGCATTTCCTGTGGCGTCATCGCATTCAGGCCATCTTGCTGCAATTCCATCTGACGCTTGAACTCGTCCCTGTCGACCGTCGGCTTCGTCGGCATGAAGCATATTATGAGCAGGCGGCATTTGCGACCTTCGTCTTCATCAATACGAACGTTTGAGCCCGTTGGTAGCGGAACAGGTACGGGCTTGGGGTCTGGGTCGGGGTCCCGAACCGTTTTGGTCTCCCGATATCGATAGATGTCCGCCATAGTCTGGCTGCGGATATCGGAGCCGCTGTCCCAAAATGGCAGCGCACCAATTCGCTGCTGCGCGTCACGGAGCAAGCCAAGTTCATAGTCATCCTGCGGGACAACATCTGAAAAGTTCATCTTGTTGGTGGGAAACAGCATACCGGCTGCGAAGACGCCGATGCCTGTTAAGACCGTACCCAAACCGACGCCCGCAGCAGTGCCGGTCGCTGCTCCACCCGCCGCAGTGGCAGCGCCACCGGCAGTTGCGGCACCTCCTCCCGCCAGCCCTCCGGCAGCAGGAACCGCGGCAGGCGCCAGGAACCCAAGTGCCACGCCTCCTGAACCGCCCGCGTCAGTCGCTGTCTTCTTTGGATCCGACGCGTCGGCAACTTCGATAGCGCGCAACGATCCCCGGATCGGATCATCGTCCACCGGCGGGTCATACGTCTGCGTGCCGCGCACGAAAATCGCCTCGCCGACCGTATTGCGGTTGTTCATCCAGAAACGGTCAAGGTGGCGGATGATATGAGACCCTTCGGCACGCACTTGGTCGGCATGGCCGATCGGCTCGCAGATACTCTCGACGGTTCCCGATTTGACGCCCTTGCGGACACCCGGCGCATCGCCATGCACATGCGTCGTGCAGGAACGCATGACCATGGCCTTCTTGCCGGTGAAACGGACGGAGGGCGTATAGCCTTGATCGTGTCCGCAAAAATCGACGATCGGGTAAGGGATGGGCACAACGGACGAACCGACGGGCGTCAGGCAGACATCCGGCGACAGCGAGACGATGCGCGCCTCGTCCAGATCCCGCAGCCCCTCGCGAGGCTGTTTCGTCGTCCACGGCGCGGGATAATCGGGCTCGCCGACATAGCGCGGGATGCTCATGCCGTCTCCCTTTTGGGTTGCGCTGCCGCGGCTTGCGGGCCTGTCACCCGCACGCGCGTCAGCGTGAGCATCGTCTCTCCAGCATCAGCAAGCGGAAAACGTGCGCGCCATGTCAGCATTACCCTGCCGTCGGCGCGCCAGTCGAAATGTATGCCGTCGAGCTTCAGCATGTGCCATTCGTCGCGATCCCCGCCTTCGCAGTGGACGCCGAAGGTAAGTCCTGGCAGATGGCCGCGGGCGACGGGGTGGTGGGGGTGCAGGTTGGTCAATTCATACGCCTCGTCGCCACGAAGGTGCGGCGTGGCGACGAGATCGGGATGGGCGCACTGCCAGAACCGGGCATCGAAGTCGCGCGGCAGCAGAGGGTGTCGCGTCTCGATCCAGGCGTCGTCATAGGTGCCGGCATGCCGTTGGCGGGACAGCCACCAGGGAGGTATGGGGCCGAATCCTTCCGGAGCAGGGCGATGTTTCCAATCCAGGTTCTCCCCCACGCCCGTGATCTGGGGAGCGGGAACTGGTGATATGTCGGCAGGCATGTCGAGATTGACGATGCCGCAGCCGAGCGGATTGCCCGCCTCGACATCCACGGCCGTTCCGGTTTCGGGATCGCCCGTGCCGGGGATCTGACCGCCATAGGCCTTCCTCCAGCAGATCGGCACCGAAGATGCGGGCTCGGCCTCGGTTAATTGCCAATCCGTCAGCACGCGCCTTGCTTCCCGTGCAGAAAAGCCGGCCCATTTTTCCTTGATCACCGGGCGCCAGAAGCGCTTGCCGTGCGCCCGCAGCGATTTTTGCACTGGCCCGACCCTCAAGCCGCACAGCCATGATGCAGCCGCCTTGCCGCCCTGCGCGTAGGTGCTGCCAAGAAAGGTTACGTCCGTGCCCGGTTTCTGCGGCGTCAGGTCCGTTTGTCGCAGCAGAACGCCTTGGTGCGGATCGCCGTCATAGGCGTCCTCCCATTGGAACTCTTCCTGCTTGTCCGCGAGTTCGAGAGCACCATCCTGTACGTGCCGAAACGTGCCGCGAACGGCGACCACACAGTCGAGACCACCGTGTTTGTCGAACTGCCGGAAGGCAAACGCGGGGAGTGGTGTCCGATTGAGCAGTTCCAATCAGGCCTCCCTCAGTTCAGATCGATCGGCTTGCCACGCATCTGGAAATGTCCTGTGGCGACGAAGTTGAAGGTCTTGCCGAGGATGATCACTTCTCCGTTGGCTTTCATGATGAATTTGGAATCGCCGCACTCGATGACAAACTCCTCGCCGACGGCGATTTTCTTGAACTTGCCAACACTCTCCAGCGACGTCTGCCCGACATTCGTGACCTTGCTGACGCCGATCTGCTCGGCGCTGGCGACGCCGATCGTGTCGGATTTGAACGACCCGACGATCGTGTTCATGATCCCTGGCATCGGAAAGAGGCCGGAGGCTGCGTCGCCGACGCCGGTGCCGGAGCCGGCGAGCGCCGTGCCCGCATCGGCGCGCGGGCTTGCACCGGCCACCACGCCATCGCGGCTGCCAAGACCGCCGGCGCCGAGGAAGCCGAGTGCCGACGAGGCGAGCGTGCCGGCGAAGGCGGCAAAGGCCGGGCCGCCGCCGCCGGCGATCTGACCGGCCTGGGAGAGGAGCCCGGCGGTATGGCCCGAGAGCCCCTGCACCGCCCCCATCAGCGCCATCGCCATCGGGCCGGTACCGCCGATCACCGTATTCATCGAGCCGCCGATCTCGTGCTTCTGGTTGCCGCCCACCTCGACGGCGCGGTTGGCGCCGATCGAGGCAACTTCGTGACGGTCGATGCGCTTGGTGCGGTCGTTCAACACCCGCGTCGTCTGGTCCTTCTGGGCATGGAAGAACATGTTCTCCCGCCCGGCCTCGTCCTCGAAGGTCATTTCGTTGAAGCCGTTGGCCTTGTGGCTGTTCGAGCGCAGCACCATGCGCGTCTTGTTGGCCGGCAGATCATAGGGCACCGCGTTCGCCGGGTTCGGCACCACACCCGTCACCAGCGGCCGATCGGGATCACCGTCGACGAAGGCGACCATCACCTCCATGCCGATGCGCGGGATCACCTGGGCGCCCCAGCTGCCGCCGCCCCAGCTCTGCGCCACCCGCACCCAGCAGGTGTCGGAGCCGTCCTTCTTCGCCTTGCGGTCCCAGGGGAACCAGAGCTTGATGCGGCCGTATTTGTCCGGGTGGATCTCCTCGCCCGCCGGGCCGGCGACGATCGCCACCTGCGTGCCCTCGATGCGCGGCCGCTTCGTCGCCCGGTGCGGCGTCATCGGCACGCGCGACGGCACCGCCTCGAAGCTGTTGGAATATTCCGGATC
>UCOA01000214.1 GCA_900474095.1 Hyphomicrobiales bacterium
CAAGCACAGGAATGACGGAGGCGGAATCTGCCACCGAAGGAAGGTGTGGGCTTCGACAGGAGAATCAAGCCCATCAGACAAAACGGCACCCGAACCCATTGTTCGGATGCCGTCAAATCAATCAGATCGCCCGAAACTCAGGCCGAAAGCGCCTTGAACTCCGCCAAGATTGCGTCGCCCATCTCGACTGTCCCGACCTGGCGGGCGCCGTCGGCCATGATGTCGCCGGTGCGGATGCCCTTGTCGAGCACGTTGGCGATGGCCTTCTCCAGATTGTCGGCTTCCGTCACTAGGTTAAAGGAATAACGCAGGCACATGGCAAACGAGGCGATCATGGCGATCGGGTTGGCGATGCCCTTCCCGGCAATATCCGGTGCCGAGCCGTGCACCGGCTCATAGAGTGCCTTTCGCTTGCCGGTCTTGGCATCCGGGGCCCCGAGCGAAGCCGACGGCAGCATGCCGAGCGAGCCGGTGAGCATGGCGGCAACGTCCGACAGCATGTCGCCGAACAGGTTGTCGGTGACGATCACGTCGAACTGTTTTGGCGCACGAACAAGCTGCATGCCGCCGGCATCGGCCAGCATATGCTCCAGTTGCACGTCCGAATATTTCGCCTTGTGCGTTGCCGTCACCACCTGGTTCCACAGCACGCCGGACTTCATGACGTTGCGCTTCTCCATCGAGCAGACGCGGTTCTGCCGGGTCCGGGCGAGTTCGAAGGCGACGCCGGCGATGCGCTCGATCTCGTAGGTGTCATAGACCTGCGTGTCGATGCCGCGCTTCTGGCCGTTGCCGAGGTCGATGATTTCCTTCGGCTCGCCGAAATAGACGCCGCCGGTCAACTCGCGCACGATCAGGATGTCGAGGCCCTCGACCAGCTCGGCCTTCAGAGAGGAGGCGTTGGCCAGCGCCGGATAGCAGATCGCCGGGCGCAGGTTGGCAAACAGTTCCATGTCCTTGCGCAGGCGAAGCAGGCCGGCTTCCGGGCGCACTTCGTAAGGCACCGCATCCCATTTCGGGCCGCCGACGGCACCGAAGAGAACGGCGTCCGCCGCCATCGCCTTTGCCATATCCGCGTCGGAAATCGCCGCGCCATGGGCGTCGTAGGCAGAGCCGCCGACCAGACCTTCGTCCGTCATGAAACCGCCCGCCATCTCGGCGTTCATATGAGCGATGATTTTGCGGACTTCCGCCATGGCTTCCGGGCCGATGCCGTCGCCGGGCAGAAGGAAAAGATTGCGCACTGTCATGGGGGCATTCCTTTGAAGGGTGGGCTGTCAGAGTTTGGCGCGTTCTTAACGCAACTTCCGTTCAAGGAAAATGCGGTTTTGGAAAGAATTGTGCGCGGAATTCAGTTCCTGCCGGAACAGGCATGCCGGTTGGAGCGTGGGATTCTTCTCTGGAAGGATCCATGCGCAAATTCATCCGATCCGTTACCGCATTACTTGCGCGCAGCGCTGGACATGCTTCGCCGGAAAAACCTGAAATTTAGCAAGCCTTGTTCCATCCGGAACAGCGCGGGTGACTGGGGCGTGGAATAGTCGGGTCACTGGATGAGGGAGGCTCATCCAAACAAGATCTCAAGGAGAGACCCGCATGCGCAAGTTCGTTTTGACCGCCGCCATCGCTGCCATCACCGCCGTTTCCTTCGCCGCCCCGTCGCAGGCCGGCTATTACAGCGACGACTGCCAGCCCTATTGCTTCATCAAGAAGGTCAAGACCTACGACTATTACGGCAACGTCGTCATCAAGAAGATCCGCGTCTGCGAATAAGCGCACCTGTTTCTGACTTCCTCCCAGAAAACCCGGCTGTCCCTGCGGCCGGGTTTTTTGGTGTCTCCGGTCGGGGGCCGGATCACGCCTTGATGAAGGCAAGCACGTCGGCGTTGAAGCGGTCTGGCTCGACCTGCGCGAGGCCATGGCTGCTGCCCTCGTAGACATTCAGCGTGCCGTTCTCGACGAGCTTCACGGCTTTTTCAGCGGCCGCGGCGATCGGCACGATCTGGTCGTCGTCGCCATGGATGAAGAGCGTGGGAACGTTGATCTTCTTCAGGTCCTCGGTGTAATCGACCTCGGAAAATTCGTGGATGCAGTCATAATGGCCCTTGATGCCGCCCATCATGCCCTGCAGCCAGAAGCTTTCGCGGAAGCCGGCATTGACCGTCGCGCCGTCGCGGTTGAAGCCATAGAACGGCATGGTGAGATTGAGGAAGAAATTCGATCGATCCTCGGCCGTGCCCTTGCGGATACCGTCGAAGGCCTCGATCGGCGTGCCTTCCGGGTTGGCGGCGGTCTTCAGCATCAGCGGCGGCACGGCGCCGACCAGCACGACCTTGGCAACACGGCTGGTGCCGTGGCGGCCGATATAGTGGGCGACTTCGCCGCCCCCGGTCGAATGGCCGATCATGATCAGGTCGTTAAGGTCGAGCTTTTCGATGAGTTCGGAAAGATCATCGGCATATTGATCCATGTTGTTGCCGTCCCAGGGCTGGGAGGAACGGCCGTGGCCGCGGCGGTCATGGGCAATCACGCGATAACCGTTCTGGCCAAAGAACAGCATCTGCGCTTCCCAGGCGTCGCCCGAAAGCGGCCATCCATGCGAAAACAGGATCGGGCGGCCGGTGCCCCAGTCCTTGTAGAAGATTTCAGTTCCGTCCTTGGTGGTGATCGTCGCCATCTCTTGCGGCTCCTTCTTCATGCTGCGGGGAGGGCCACGCCTCGCGGCCCGGGGGTGAAACGCGGATTACCAAAAAATGCCTGCGGTTCCGAATGGCTGTCGTCCGAACAAGACGCCGCTCCGCGGAGCAAAAATCACGTCTCTCACGGGGTGCCGCCTCTGTCTGGATAGGCATTGATTTAGAATGAAATAATGAAGCACGTTCAAAGCATTACAGCATCATGACGCATCGCGGTCGATGCTTAAGACGTCAGTCACTTTAATCTGATCGACACCTTTTTAAACCCGGCATTTCTTATAGTCCTAGAACTAGCGCGCCATTATGTCGCCAGCGTCAATCATGCCCTTCGGCCTTTGCGGCTTGAAATTTCATCCCCGCAAATCCCCGTCTGAAAATCCCGTGGCATGATCATGGCGTCCTGTCGCGGATACACCGCAAGACGTTTGCGGCGAGGCAGGCTGGCGCTCCACGGGAAACCTCGTGGCCTTCGATGAGGGGGCTGCGAACGTCAGGCGGACCGGAAGGAGAGCCCCCGGAAAATGGATCCCCTCCGTCCTTATGGGGTGGGCGCATCTGTGGGATGCACATGTCGGGAGTACCGGAACCGTGATGCTTAATGCCGGTCCGGAAGCCTACGCTACGAAGTCGTCCCGAGGCAGAGGGTCTGAAGTCGAGGTCTGTAGGGAGGAAAGCTCCCGAGAGAACGCCAAACGGGGCGCTGGAAGGCGTCACATATACTTATTCATTAGAGGCGGCTTCCAGTGCCCCGTCCGGATGAATGCAT
>UCOA01000273.1 GCA_900474095.1 Hyphomicrobiales bacterium
GCTGGCGCTGATCGGCGTCGTTCTCATTCAGCGCTCCGAAGGCGGGGGTCTCGGCATTGGCGGCGGTTCCGGCTTCATGTCCGCCCGCGGCACGGCCAATGCGCTGACCCGCACCACGGCGATCCTTGCTGCTCTTTTCTTCGTTCTTGCGCTTGGCATGGGCATTCTCGCCCGCTACCAGCCGGATGCGACCGACGTTCTCGACCGTATTCCGGGCACGACCAATAACGGCAAGGGCGTCCTTGATTCTCTCGGCGGCGCCACCACCCCGCCGGCTGGCGAGACGCCTGCGCAGTCCGGCGCCAACACCCAGACGCCGGCGACAACCCAGACGCCTGCAACCACCCAGACTCCAGCGACCGAGACCCCTGCGACGCAGACCCCGGCCACGACCGAGACCAAGCCGGCGACGTCCGGCTCGGATGTTCCGACCGGCCAGTAAGGCCAATGCAAGATTGAACCGCCGGCGGAAGCCAGTCTTCCGCCGGTTTTCTTTTGTTTGAATTCCGCCGCCTGAACCTTTTGAACGGAAAAATTCTGGAAGATGAATTTTTCGGTGGCGGAATCATTTTTGAAACGGTATCCGGTGAAGCCCATGGCGCGATATGTATTCATCACTGGCGGCGTGGTTTCTTCCCTGGGAAAAGGGATTGCCGCAGCCGCGCTCGGAGCGTTGCTGCAGGCCCGGGGCTACCGGGTGCGGCTTCGCAAACTCGACCCCTATCTCAACGTCGATCCCGGCACCATGAGCCCGACGCAGCACGGCGAGGTGTTCGTGACAGACGACGGCGCGGAGACGGATCTCGATCTCGGTCACTACGAGCGCTTTACCGGCCGCTCGGCGACCAAGACCGACAACATCACCACCGGCCGCATCTACAAGAACATCATCGACAAGGAACGCCGCGGCGATTACCTCGGCGCCACCGTCCAGGTCATTCCGCACGTCACCAACGAGATCAAGAATTTCGTCACCGAAGGCAATGACGACTACGACTTCGTCATCTGCGAAATCGGCGGCACGGTTGGCGATATCGAGGCGATGCCGTTCATGGAGGCGATCCGCCAGCTCAAGAACGACCTGCCGCGCGGCACCGCGATCTATGTCCACCTGACCCTGATGCCGTATATCTCGGCCGCCGGCGAACTGAAGACCAAGCCGACCCAGCATTCGGTCAAGGAACTGCAGGCGCTCGGCATTCATCCCGATGTCCTCTTGGTGCGCGCCGATCGCGAAATCCCTGAGGCCGAACGCCGCAAGCTCTCGCTGTTCTGCAACGTCCGCCCGTCCGCCGTCATCCAAGCGCTCGACGTTGCGAGCATTTACGACGTGCCGATCGCCTATCATAAGGAAGGCCTCGACAATGAGGTCCTGGCCGCCTTCGGCATCGAGCCGGCACCGGCGCCGCGTATCGAGAACTGGGTAGACGTCGCAAACCGCATCCGGACGCCGGAAGGCGAGGTGACCATTGCCATCGTCGGCAAGTACACCGGCCTCAAGGATGCCTACAAGTCGCTGATCGAGGCACTGTATCACGGCGGCATTGCCAACCGCATCAAGGTCAAGCTCGAGTGGATCGAATCGGAGGTCTTCGAACAGGAAGACCCGGCGCCCTATCTCGAGAAGGTCCACGGCATTCTCGTGCCCGGCGGTTTCGGCGAACGCGGCTCGGAAGGCAAGATCCTGGCCGCCCGTTTTGCCCGCGAGCGCAAGGTACCCTATTTCGGTATCTGTTTCGGCATGCAGATGGCGGTGGTCGAAGCTGCCCGCAATCTCGCCGGCATAGAAAAAGCATCCTCGACGGAGTTCGGCAAGACCGATGAGCCCGTCGTTGGCCTGATGACGGAATGGGTGAAGGGCAACGCCCTGGAGAAGCGCGCCGCGTCCGGCGACCTCGGCGGCACCATGCGTCTCGGCGCCTACAAGGCGAGCCTGAAGAAGGGGACCAAGATCGCCGAAATCTACGGTTCGACCGAGATATCCGAGCGTCATCGCCACCGCTACGAAGTCAATGTCGACTACAAGGACCGTCTGGAAGCCTGCGGGCTCGATTTCTCCGGCATGTCGCCGGATGGCGTTCTGCCGGAAACCGTCGAATACCCGGATCACCCGTGGTTCATCGGTGTCCAGTACCATCCCGAACTGAAAAGCCGCCCGCTCGACCCGCACCCGCTGTTTGCAAGCTTCATCGAGGCGGCGGTCGAGCAGAGCCGGCTGGTCTGACCATTGCGGTGGGCCGGCGCCGGCCTTTGTTCGAATGTAGAACCCAGCGTGCTGAACCCGCTTGCAACAGACCGTTGCGAGCGGGTCTTTTTTGGCAGGTTGTGCGATGACGCAGGGATCGTTGCTAGGCTGTGGTCCTCAAATCGCCTTTGCTGCAGACTCCCTTTTCGCTTTTGGCCCCGAAGCGAACACTTTGCGCATTAGAGCGGCTTGGCTATTATCCCCGTAAAATGGCTTACACGGGCTGGAGAAATACAGTTTGTGTCTTACCTTCAGGGAGAAACCGGAAAACGAAGAGCGAAAGGACCCGCGCAATGGCAAAGAACACCATCTGCCTATGGTACGACAAGGACGCTGAAGCTGCCGCCCGCTTCTACGCCGAGACCTTCCCCGACAGCGCTGTGGGTGCTGTCATTCGCGCACCTGGAAACTATCCATCCGGTCAGCAGGGGGACGTTTTGGTTGTTGAATTCACCGTCGCCGGTATTCCTTGTATCGGCCTGAATGGCGGTTCCGCGTTCGAACACAACGAAGCGTTTTCATTTCAGATTGCGACGGACGATCAGGAAGAAACCGACCGTTACTGGAAGGCCATTGTCGGCAACGGCGGTCAGGAAAGTGAGTGCGGCTGGTGCAAGGACAAATGGGGTGTGTCATGGCAGATCACACCGCGCGTCCTGACCGAAGCGCTTGCGGAAGGCGGTGATCAAGCAAAGCGTGCTTTTGATGCGATGATGACGATGAGGAAGATCGACGTTGGGGTGATCGAAGCTGCTCGGCGTGGCTGAGGCTCCATCGCGCCGGAATGTCCGCAACTGGGCGCAAAGTGGTCGTCAGGTTTTGGGGTAAATGCCCAAGGCAGCCGTTTGCCGCCTCTGCGGCCCTCAGACGATGTAACCGTTGGCGGACGATACCGATCGGAAGCAGTTCAGGTCAAAAAGGGCATGATATCTACGCCGTCACCAGGAAACACGGTGATGTGCGGATGGTCCTCGAACAGCCTTGCCGCGGCGTCGACGGTTTCCGCTTCGACGACAAGGTAACCGCAGAAAGGATTCACGGCATTGGCGACCCCGTCCTTGGTTATGCGCGTCGTCTTGCCCACCATGCCACCACGATCAAGGATGGATGCGGCGTTTCTGTCTTCCCACGCGGCCCACTGTTTCAGGCCGATGGCGTCGATAGCGTCCTGCTCGGCTTTGGGCAGGCCCCTAAAGGAGGCGAGGTCTTCGGGCTTCATGGTGTAAACGGCAAGAAATCGGGGCACGGCGTTCTCTTCGTGGTGTCAGATGTTTGTCAGCTTACACCCGTCGCATCAGAATTCACCCTGTGTTGCCGCACAAATGTTGTGGGACATACTATGCCGTAATTGGCGCAAAACCAGTCTTTCGGTAAGCCGCCTTCGATAGCCGCAATGGACCGAAAGCTGCCAATTTACTTCGGCAGCGTAGCGCCCCGGAACGGACGCGGCACTTCAATTTGCGTCCGAAGGCCAAAGCTTGGTGTCAGGGCCTCATTTGAGGGTGATCAGGTCAGCCGTTATTCTGCTGCCCGTATGACATGGGAGGGCTTCACGAAGCCGAGTATTTCACCGTCACGCCGCGCTGCCGAAAGTAGGCCTGCATTAGCTTCCTGCCAGAACGGTTGTTCTGCACGAGCCTGGCCGGGTCGAATACGGCCTCTTTCAAACCCGCCCGCGTCAGCGCTGCCTTGAGAGTGGCGATATGCACGTCGATGTCGGCATTGTCCGCCTGGAGCGATTCATAAATGCGGTTTGTTGCATCTGCTACGGTCGGTTCACTCACTATTACACTCCTGATGTTGTTTAGCCGGCGTTTATCACATTTTCGGCTTACCCTATTGTGGTGAAAAATGCCCACGTCAATGGGCGGCGGATTGGAACATTGCGTCCGCTTTCGAAGATGCGGCATCAGAAGCAGACCAACGGGAATCGTGAAGAGTTTCGGGCGCCGGCAGGCGTACGAAAGTCTTCACGAGAGCGGGCGGGCAGCTTACGGGTTGACATCGATGAGAAGCGGCCGTTCCGTATCGACCTTGAACAGGCATTCCAACGACTTCTCGCGGCTTCTGAGAGCAGACATTCAAACACATCACTTGTCGGCTACGGCCATTTATTCTGATCTGTAATGGTTACCCCACCGAAAGACGTTCACTCCCAAGCGGGTCGACGCCAGTTGCATGTGAGGTAATATGTTTGAATGTCCATGTCCGAAGCCCAGAATGGACCGAAGCGATCCGGAGCCGCTGAGCCAGCAGCAACCGGTATCGCTCCCACGCCATCCGGGTTACGATGCGTAGCTGAGAACGGGCGCGGGCGCCTCGTCGGACCACCTACGTCAGGAGGGCAGTGTGAAATCGCCAAGAGTGAGAGTTATGGCCGCGGCCGAGGAAGATCTGGCGGTCGAAACGGTCATACTGGCGTTTGCAGCGGATCCCATGGCGCGATGGACCTGGCCGCATGCACACCAGTACCTTGCGGCCATGCCGCGAATGATCCGGGCGTTCGGGAGCAGCGCATTCTCTAACGGAAGCGCCTTTTGCACCGACGGCTACGCCGGGACGGCGCTGTGGCTATCGCCCGGGCTCCATTCCGACGAGGAAGGGCTTGGTGCGGTGCTCGAGAGCACGGTTGCGCCCTCTCTTGCCCCCGAAACCACGGCCATATTCGAGCAGATGGCCACGTACCACCCGGCCGAACCACATTGGTACCTGCCCCTGATCGGCGTCGACCCGGCGCATCAAGGCGAATGTCACGGCGACGCCTTGATGGCGTACGCACTCGCACGGTGCGATCGCGATCACGCGCCAGCCTATTTGGAATCCTCGAACCCGCGCAACATTCCGTTCTACCGACGCTACGGCTTCGAACCGCTCGGCGCGATCCAGGTCGGTTCGTCGCCGACGCTCGTCCCGATGCTGCGGCGGCCGTGTTGAGCTTCAGTTCGACCAGATAGTTTGTGGCATACAGGCGCCGAGCGCGCGGCACACGCGAAACGAAGATGGAACGGACCGGCGAGACCGTTTGCCGGCGGGCGCCTAGTCGGGTTATAGGCGATGTCCGCTTTTAGAAGTCGGACGATGTAGCTTTGGCGACCGACATGAAGGCGCGAAGCGGAATCAGCTGCAATAATGACCCAAAGCGAGTGATCCCGGAGCGGGGATGCTAAGGCTGCTATCACGAGCTAGCTTTCGCTGCGCAGCCGTGTTGGGGGCTTCAACATGAACTCGTCTGAGGATTGCGCAGGCGCCGCTTCATTTTTCATCCCCGCAAATCCCCG
>UCOA01000212.1 GCA_900474095.1 Hyphomicrobiales bacterium
CGAGCGGCGTGGTTTCCATGACGCGCTGAAGACGATCGAGATCGGCGGCGATTGGGGCGAGCCGCTCGGTAAGCTCGATGCGCTTTCCGATGTGCCGGAGTGGAAGCTTGCGGTCGTGCTCGCAGTCGACGAAAACGGTGCCGACATCGGTATTCAGCCGGAAAAGGATGGCGGCGGCAAAGTCGGCGCAGACCGCCTGACCGGGCACATTACGGCAAAGAACATGCAGTGGGCCTATCGCTCGTCGACGGGGGATCGCAGTTCAGCGAAATCGCCGGGAGGCGTCGTCGGCCCCGGCGATGTCGTCTATGTCGAGGCGACGGACGTGGACGGCGAGTTTCGCCTGCGTCAGCCACCGAAAGTGCAGGGCGGCCTTGTTGCCATGGACCCGCAGACCGGCCGCGTTCTGGCAATGGCCGGGGGCTTTTCCTACGGGCAGTCGGAATTCAACCGCGCGACGCAGGCGATGCGCCAGCCCGGCTCGTCCTTCAAGCCCTTCGTCTACGCGGCGGCGCTCGACCAGGGATATACGCCGGCATCCGTCATTCTCGATGCCCCGTTTGAGCTCGTGACCGGCGGTCAGGTCTGGCGGCCTGAAAACTACGGTGGCGGTTCGGCCGGCCCATCGACGTTGCGTCTCGGCATCGAGAAATCGCGCAACCTGATGACTGTTCGCCTTGCAAACGACATGGGCATGAACGTGGTTGCCGAATATGCCGAACGCTTCGGCATCTACGACAAGATGATGCCGGTACTGGCCATGTCGCTCGGTTCGGGCGAAACGACGGTGCTGCGGATGGTTTCGGCCTATGCGGTGCTTGCCAATGGCGGCAAGCAGATCAAGCCGTCGATGATCGACCGCATTCAGGACCGCTACGGCAAGACGATCTTCCGCCACGAGGAGCGTACTTGCGACAATTGCAATGCTGCTGATTGGGAAGACCAGGAAGAACCGGTTCTCACCGACAATCGCGAGCAGGTCCTTGATCCGATGACCGCCTACCAGATCACCTCGATGATGGAAGGCGTGATCGCGCGCGGGACCGCTGCCGGCAAGATCAAGCTCGATCGGCCGGTGGCCGGCAAGACCGGCACGACCAATGACGAGAAGGATGCCTGGTTCGTCGGTTACACGCCGGATATGGTCGCCGGCCTCTATCTCGGTTTCGACAATCCGGCACCGCTCGGACGCGGCGCGACGGGCGGCGGGCTTGCCGCACCCGTGTTCAACGATTTCATGCAGGTAGCGATGCAGGGCACACGCCCGGTCAAGTTCGTGCCGCCTGAGGGAATGAGCCTTATTCCCGTCAACCGCAAGACCGGCATGGCGGCGGCCGAAGGCGACCCGGACACCATCATCGAAGCCTTCAAGCCCGGGACTGGCCCGGCCGAGAGCTTCTCGGTGATCGATGGCGGCGCCGAGTATATTCCGCCGGAGGAAATCCTGAAGGCTTCGCCGCAGGCAAACGACGCCATCAACCGCGGCTCAAGCGGACTGTTTTGACGGTACCTGGCCCTAATCTTCCTTTACCGACGCCCGCCGTCTTTACAGGAACGGCGGGCGCCGTTATTCACGGCGCACATTTCATTCGAGTGCAAGAAGCAGGACAATGCGGACCGAAATCGAGAATATCGTCGACGAAATCAAGCAGGCCATAAGCCTGCTGAGGAGGCATCTTTGACTGGGATCAGGCGGTAAGACGACTGGACTGGTTGAACAACAAGGCCGAGGATCCAAACCTCTGGAACGATGCGAGCGAAGCGCAGAAACTAATGCGCGAGCGCCAGCAGCTCGATGACGGCATCAACGGCGTTCGCTCTTTCGAACGGCAGATGCAGGATGCCATCGACCTCATCGAACTGGGCGAGGAAGAAGGCGATGCCGACATCGTCAAGGATGCGGAAGAGACGCTGAAGGTGCTTCGGGCCGAAGCGGCGCGGCGCCAGGTCGAAGCAATGCTCTCGGGGGAGGCGGATAGCAACGACACCTATCTTGAGGTGCATTCCGGCGCCGGCGGCACCGAAAGCCAGGACTGGGCCAACATGCTTCTGCGCATGTATACCCGCTGGGCCGAACGGCAGGGCTTCAAGGTCGAGTTGATGGAAATCCATGACGGCGAAGAAGCCGGCATCAAGTCGGCGACCCTGCTCGTCAAGGGCCATAATGCCTATGGCTGGCTGAAGACCGAATCAGGCGTGCATCGTCTGGTGCGCATCTCGCCCTATGACAGCAACGCCCGGCGTCATACCTCGTTCTCGTCCATCTGGGTCTACCCGGTGGTCGACGATTCGATCCAGATCGACATCAACGAGAGCGATTGCCGCATCGACACCTATCGCTCGTCCGGCGCCGGCGGCCAGCACGTCAACACGACCGATTCGGCCGTGCGCATCACGCACATGCCGTCCGGCATCGTCGTGCAGTGCCAGCAGGAGCGCTCGCAGCACAAGAACAAGGCCAAGGCTTGGGACATGCTGCGCGCCCGTCTCTACGAATCGGAGCTGAAGAAGCGCGAAGACGCGGCCAACGCCGAAGCCGCGTCGAAGACCGATATCGGCTGGGGCCACCAGATCCGCTCCTACGTGCTGCAGCCCTACCAGTTGGTCAAGGACCTGCGCACCGGGGTAGCAAGCACGGCGCCAGACGACGTGCTCGACGGAGATCTCAACGAGTTCATGGAAGCGGCTCTGGCCCACAGGGTCAGTGGCGGTGCCGATGCCCTGGTCGACGATCTCGCCTAAGGCGACACGTGGTGACAAACAAAAAAGCCGGGCGCCTCGATCGCCCGGTTTTTGCTTCTGAGGGGCATGTTGGTCAGTTGGTTTCGCGCTCGACCTTGATGTCGCCGATGTCATCGATCAGCACGGTCCAGGTTTCCGGTTCCGTCGCGCCAGGATCGGTCCTCAGATAGACGGTGGCAAACAATCCGGGCTGGCGGGAAACGCCATCCGATGTTTCCGGCCGGATGTCGGTCACGTAGACTTTCATCGCGGAAAACTCTTCGAGTTCCGCGGACGAAACCACCTTCGGCCCTGCGGCGCCAAGTGCGATCTGCTGCAGGAACACGTGAGTATTTCCCTCGGGCTGACGCACGGCGACAAGCTTGTAATATCCGCGCTGTGCTGCCGCAGGCGACGAACTCGTTGCCGGCGCGTTTTCCGTCTTGGCGGCGTTCGGGTCAAGCACGGCCAGCGGATCGCCACTTTCTTCCCAATATCCGGTACTCGTGACGAAAATGATATTGTCGGGCTTAAGAACAGGGTCGTCGGCATGGGCGGAAGATCCGCCGGCGAGGAGCAAGGCAAGACAACAGGCGGAAAGCGTGGCTGCCCTGAAATTTCGAAACTGGAGCATTGTCGTCGCCTTTGGTGCACGCGTGTGACAGCAGGATTGCGCGGTTGCCGTTATCCCTCGCAGGCCCGAAGGCACGTTGAATTCTTGCACAATCTTCGGCGGGAATCGATTCCAACTCAAAAGATTGCCGGGTAAGGACGCCGCGCTAGTTCGAGAATTGCTCGGCAAGAATGCGGTCAGACCAGGAATAGTCAGGGTCCGAGAGAATATGCGCCGTCATCTTCTCAGATTCAGCGATTCGGACCTGGACGACCGATTTGACCTCGACGTGATCGGCCACTGCGTTGACCGGGCGTTTGTCCGGTTCGAGAATGGCGATGTCGACGGTCACCTTGTTGGGCAGTAGTGCACCACGCCAGCGCCGCGGCCGGAAGGGGCTGACGGGGGTCAGCGCCAAAAGCGGCGCTTCGAGCGGCAGGATGGGCCCGTGGGCGGAGAGGTTGTAGGCGGTGGAGCCTGCCGGCGTGGACAGCAGGACGCCGTCGCAGATCAACTCCTCCAGCCTGACACGGCCGTCGACGACGACGCGCAACTTGGCTGCCTGATAGGACTGGCGAAAGAGATAGACCTCGTTGATGGCGAGCGCCCGGAAGCGCTTGCCATCGGTATCGACGGTCTGCATTTCCAGCGGACGGAAGGTGTTTTCGACGGCCTCGGCGAGGCGCTCGTGCAGATTTTCGGTGCTGTAGCGGTTCATCAGAAAGCCGATCGAGCCGCGATTCATGCCGTAGACGAGCTTGCCGGAATTCATCGTCTCGTGCAGCGTGTGCAGCATGAAACCATCGCCGCCAAGGGCCACGATCACATCCGCTTCGTCCGGATCATGCTGGCCGTAGAGAGCGATCAATTCCTCTTGAGCCTTTTGCGCCTCGACGGTGGCGGAGGCAGCGAAGGCGATGGTTTTGAACGTGCGAGCCATGAAATGCCTGTATGTTTCATAAGGTGGGCGTCAGCGGACTGAAAGCCCCGAAGAAGTCCTGCGCGTCCGTTCTTCAACTGGCGGCAGGTATCACCGCTGCCGGTACCATCGGTATCATGCATAAAAGATCGAGGTGTGAAAGGAAAAGAATGGTGCCCCCACCAGGACTCGAACCCGGGACCCCCTGATTACAAATCAGGTGCTCTACCAACTGAGCTATAAGGGCAGCATGTGCGGCAGGGAGTTAGCATATTCTGATCATGTGTAAAGGGAAAATGCAATTGCCCGACTGCTTTTCCAGTTCCGTCCGTCGCAGCGGCGCTTTGATCCCGCAGAGCCTGAGGGCGCGATCATAGACGGGATCTCGGCCGATTGTGCACTGGCGGCGGCAGAGGGCGATGGGCGTGGCGTTTCTGGAGCCGAGGCGGAATGAAGAAGACGATGATCGCAATGAGCGCTGACAGAGTGCAGGCGAGCCAGAGCACGGTGGCGCCCAGCGCCCGTTCGAGAAAGGCGCCGCAGATACCGCCGGTCGCCATGCCGAGCCAGGGGACGATTTGCATGATCCAGTCTCGCCGGGGCGCACCGACGATCCAGCTGCCGATCCCTCGGCCGAATCGCGAAAGGCCGCCGGTCACATAGGTCAGCCCGATCGGCAATCCCTCGATGTGTTCGACGGCGGCATTGACCAGCCCCATTGCAAGCACAATCACGTAGAACTGAAGCGTTGCAAAATCCGGGCGTGTCAGAATGGAGGCAATGCCCAGGGTGGCGGTAACGCCGACCAGGACGCGGAACGTGCGCCGTGTGGCATTATGGGCAATGATGATGCCGAGCGCGTTGCCGGCGACAAACATCAGGAGGGCGCCCAGCAGGATCACCGCATATCCCGTTTGCCCATCGGCGAGCGCGACTGCGGCGCGGGTCGTGTTGCCGCTCATGAAGGAAACGAAACTGCCGGCGATAACCAGCCCTGCCGCGTCGGTCATGCCGGCGAGAAACGAGATTGCGGCGACAAGAACGGTACCGATAGCGGTTCTGCGCCTGCGGATGATGCGCCGCCGCCGTTCTATCGTCATGATTTGCTGCTCCCCACGGCCGCCGATTCGCCGATGGAGTGAGATTGCTCTCTCCAGAACCGTTCGAGCAAGGGGGCGTCCAGGCTACCGCTGGTATTATTCTGCAGCTTCCAGCATCGCCGGGCGCGGGTCGATTTCCGTGCAGCGCGACATTGCGGCAGGCAGATTTTCGGCGAGGAAGTCGATCAGCGCCCGAACCGAGGGCAGCAGGCCATGGCGCGATGTGAAGACCAGGTGGGCGATGGTGGCGTTCGAGGACCAGTCAGGCAGCACAGGCACGAGTACGCCGGTACGAAATCCCCGGCCGCAGAGATGATCCGGCAGAAGCGCAATGCCGACCCCCTCGATTGCCGCACGCTCAAGGATGCCGAAATCGCCACACCCGATGATGGGCTGGTGGGTGATTTCCCGTTTCGTTCCGTCGGCGTGGTTCAATTGCCAGGTATCGGAGAGATGCTCCTCGTTCATCGACAGTGTTGGCACCTTGTCCAGCGTGTCGATCGTCACGTTGCCGATCCGCGCCATCAGTGCTGGACTGGCCGCGAGAAACTGGCGTGCCTCGCCCAGTTTGCGCACGATGAGATTGTTGTCGGTATCGAGCTGGTCGCGAGCCCGAATGGCGATATCGATGCGCTCCTCGACCAGGTCGATCCGGCGATTGGTCGTCGTGACAAGCAGCCGCACGCCGGGATAAAGCCGGTGGAAGGCGGGCAGGATGTGGCCGACCATCGGCGTGAAGCCGATCGGGCAGGCCAGACGAACAATGCCGGTGGGCTCGCTCTTGGCCGCCGCAACCACCGCTTCCGCAGCTTCGACGCCGGAAAGGATCGTCTCGCAGCGCTCGTAGAAGGCCTGGCCGATCTCCGTCACGCGCAGCTTGCGCGTCGATCGTTCGAGAAGGCGAACGTCGAGCTGCTGCTCCAGCCGTGCCACATGCTTGCTCAACTTGGATTTCGGAACGTTGAGGGCACGAGCGGCAGCGGAAAAGCCCTTGTGCTTCACCACGGCAGCAAACAGGGCGAGGTCGTTCAGGTCCTGCATGTCACACCTTCCGTTCCGTCCAATATCGAGACTGGCCAATGTCGAGACTGGCCAATGTTGAGACTGGATTGTCTCTATCAGGAAACAGTCTGTCAAAGAAGGGCGGACTTCTCGGCTCATTGTTTTAAATTCATATGTGATGCACCCAAACGCCACCCCAAGACACGAAGGTGCCAACATGAACATTCTCCATATCGACTCCGGTATTCTCGGAGATCATTCCGTATCCCGTCGCCTGACAGCATCGATCGTTGCACGCATCAAGGCAGAGCGCCCGGACGACACGGTTACCTACCGCGATCTCGCCGCCGCTCCGCTGGCGCATCTGAACGGTTCGCATCTGATGGCGGCCTCGGCCAATCCGGAAGGCCTCGATGCTTCGCTTGTTTCGGAGCTTGACGCCGGCCGCGCCTCGCTCGACGAATTTCTCACTGCCGACGTCGTCGTCATCGGCGCGCCGATGTACAATTTCGCGATCCCGAGCCAGCTGAAGACCTGGATCGACCGTATCCTCGTTGCCGGAACCACCTTCCGCTACACTGAATCCGGTGTCGAAGGCTTGGCCAAGGGCAAGAAGGTGATCGTCGCCTCGACCCGTGGCGGCCACTATTCGGGCGCGTCTCCGATCAGTGCCATGGACCATCAGGAGACCTATCTGAGCACGGTGTTCGGCTTCATCGGCATCACCGACGTCGAATTCGTTCGTGCCGAAGGCCTTTCCATCAGCCCGGATTCGAAGGAAGCAGCGATCACCGAGGCTGAAAAGGCGATCGCCGACCGCGGTCATTTCGATATCGCCGCCTGATAATCTGCGGGATCACAAAACTTTGAAAGCCGGACACGACGAGTGTCCGGCCTTCTCATGTCCGCGGTAGCTCCTTGATGGGCTCAGGGATTGATGAGCAATACCCGCTGCTTCTCAAGGCTGACTGGACAGCCACCAGTGGAGGCGATAGAGCCCGATAACAGGCTTTCGCCAACGGCATCATGATGGGAATCGAAAAATGGACGTCAGGGACAGCAACGGCACGATCCTGGTTGAGGGCGACAACGTCACGCTCGTAAAGGATCTGAAGGTCAAGGGCACATCGGAGACCCTGAAGCGCGGCACGATGATCAAGGGCATTCACCTGACCGATGATCCGGAGGAGGTCGAGTGCCGCCACGCCAAGATCAAGGGACTTGTGCTGCGCACCGAATTTCTGAAGAAAGCCTGACCGACGCGGCCGGAGGGCCTTGCCGATATGGCGCTCTCTTGCTCCTGCTTGGAGGCAGGGCCTTTTTGTATTAATGTCCACTTATGAAAAGCGTTCAGACATTTTTGGTGGCGACGCTTGTTTCGGCCTTTGCCGGAACGCTTCCTGGCGTGTCGTTTGCATCGCCGCCGGACGCCCGTTGTACCTGCAGAAATCGCGACGGCTCGAAACTCGAACTCGGCCAGACCGCATGCATCAGGGTCGGCGACGTCGCCTATCTGGCGCGGTGCGAAATGGAACTCAATGTCACCACGTGGCGCAAGCTCCGGGATGGCTGTCCCGAAGCGCGATTGTCGGTCGGCACTAACCTGACACAATAATGCTGATCAGATCCTGGCCAGGTAACTGCGCGCCGCATACATGGCGATCGCTGCTGCGTTCGAGACATTGAGCGACTTGATAGTACCGGGCATGTCGAGCCGGGCGAGCGCGTTGACGGTCTGGCGGGTCTTCTGCCGCAGCCCCTTGCCTTCGGCACCGAGAACAAGCGCGATCTTCTCACCGGATAGCGTTTCTTCAAGCGGGGCCGGGCCTTCCGAATCAAGGCCGATCGAAACGAAGCCGAGCTTGTGCAGTTCTTCCAGGGTATCGGCCAGATTGGTGATTTGGATGTAGGGCATCATTTCCAGCGCGCCGGAGGCGGACTTGGCCATGACTCCAGATTCCGTCGGGCTGTGGCGCATGGTGGTGATCAGCGCGCCGGCATTGAAGGCAACGGCGGAGCGCATGATGGCCCCGACATTGTGCGGGTCGGTGATCTGGTCGAGGACGAGGATCAGCGGGCTGTCCTTGAGCGCCGAAAGCCGACGAACGGGCAGGGGCTGGGTTTCCAGCATCGCGCCCTGATGGATGGCATCGGGCCCGAGTAACTTGTCGAGATCCTGCGGTGTGACGATCTCCACCGGAAACCCGAGCGATTCGACCGGGCCGGTTTCGAGCCGGACAAGCGCGTTCTGCGTTACCGAAAGCTTGGTGATCTTGCGTTCAGGATTATCGAGCGCGGCGCGAACGGTGTGGATGCCGTAGAGCAGAACCTGGTCGGGCGCCAGCTGCGGCGCCTTCCAGTCGGCGTTTGACGTTTTCTTGCGGCGATCCTGGACGGGCGTTGGAATCTCGCCGCGTTCGCGTCGCGCATCGCGATGGGCGCGGCGAAGGGTGGCGTAATGGGTGTCTTTGGCGTTCTTGTCGCCCGGATTATCTTTGCTCATGTCCGCCTTATACTGGGGTTAGCGGACTCAAGGAACCGTTTTTCGAGAATTCGATCGCTCGCAATCTTTATGGCGAATTTCGCAACTTTTTCTGACCCATCGTGTTGACAGGATGAAACGGGGCGGTCATATACCCGGCGCAGATCGAAGGGGCGCCTTGCTCCGGCAGAGTGCTTCGATCTGAAATGCTTGGTCGCATGATCCCGACAGAATAATGGAGGGATGCCCGAGTGGTTAAAGGGGACGGACTGTAAATCCGTTGGCTCAGCCTACGTTGGTTCAAATCCAACTCCCTCCACCATTCTGTCAGACGGATCTTGACCCGCGGGTATAGCTCAATGGTAGAGCAGCAGCCTTCCAAGCTGAATACGCGGGTTCGATTCCCGCTACCCGCTCCAGCAAATGGCCAAAACAATCCTGTCGTCTGAAGTGTATGTTTAGCAATTGCGTGCAAATCATTGATTTGCATCAGCTTCCGCCTTTGGCGCCGGTGGCGTTGGAATCGCGCTTGGCAATCGCCATATATCCTTCATCAAAAGGCCAAGGTCTTGGAAGGGCGCAAAATAATTAAGTCTTGCGCAATTCTTCCGAAACCCTTAAACGCCTCCCCAAACCGGCGCCGCCGGATGATCCATTCTCATTGATCACAGGAAACGTACCCATGGCAAAGAGCAAATTTGAG
>UCOA01000210.1 GCA_900474095.1 Hyphomicrobiales bacterium
GGAATTCATGCAGGCGCAGAAGGTCACAGCTCTGTTTTTGATCGATGACCTTGGGGTCCCGTGTGGCATATTGAACATTCACGACCTGCTTCGCGCGGGCGTTGCGTAATCAGCGCGCAAAGGCCCAAGCGGAACAGCTGCGCAGGCCCCAAGCTGATTCGGGAAACGGCATTACGGCTTGATTGCGCGCGGTTCTCGGTGGGTGGAACGGGGAAACCGGCTTTGCGAGCAGATATCCATGTCTGAACGGCATCAACCCTTCCCTTCTGAACTGGGCGGTCGGACAATTGGTCACCTGCCGGAGGCATCGATTGCCCCGCGCGATGCAATTTCCACATTTGCCTTCCACATCCATGGCTGGAAGCGGTCCATTTTCCAGCGCTATTTCCCGGATCGCAGTTTCACCTTCGTTCCCCTGTATGCGCGGGAGAACGATTTCCAGAAAAAGTGGGCGGCACGGATCCTGCAGGCTGACAATCCGCAGATATTCGTCTGGAGCCTGCAAGCGCCGGACGGATTACGGGCGTTTGCGGAACAACACGGCATCCCCGTTTTTTTCATCGAGGACGGGTTCATTCGTTCAGTTAGGGCCAATGCCAGCCGGACGCCGCCCCTGTCTTTGGCGCTGGATGCGGGAACAGCCTATTTCGACTGCCGGACGCCGTCAGATCTGGAGCGGTTGCTCGCCACTTACGACTTCGACGGCTCTCCCGACCTTCTGCGGCGCGCATCGGCGGGCATTCGCTTTCTCCTGGAAACGGGTGTCAGCAAGTACAATAGCGGGGCGAAGACGGACATCGAGAGCCTTTATGGTCCAAAGTCCGGCAAGCGGGTGCTGGTGATCGGCCAGGTCGAGGACGATGCCTCTATCCAGTACGGCTGCCTGCCGCCGGTGACGAATAACGACCTTGTCCGTCTCGCGGCGCAGGAAAATCCCGGCGCCCAGATCATCTACAAGCCGCACCCGGACATCCTGAACCGAGTTCGTCTCGCGCAATCTGATCCGGAAGATGTGCGGCAGCTCTGTGACATCCTTACCCAGCCGTTGGGCATGGCGCAGGCCTTCGAGACAATCGACCACGTCTATACGATCACCTCGCTCGCGGGGTTCGAGGCTCTGTTGCGAGGGATAAAGGTCACCGCATACGGATGTCCATTTTACGCCGGCTGGGGGCTGACGGACGATCGCCAGCCCAATCCGCGCCGCGGACGACCCCTTTCGATCGAGGCATTGTTTGCTGGCGCCTATCTTCTCTATCCGCGCTACTTCGACCCCGGCACGGGCAAGGAGGTTTCCTTTGAGGAAACGGTCGACGGGATCCTGCGCTATTTTTCCAAAGAGGATACTCTTGAAGAGCCGCGCTCTTCCGGCCCACCGTGGCGGGCCTGGGGGCCTTACGGTATTCTTGGTTGGCGTCATCTGATAACACCGCTCGTGTCACCGGTGATCGCCAGGATCGGCCACAGCCGCGACGTGCAGAATTATCGGGACGATCCGATCCTGTTCTTTCGCGAGCTCTCAAATCCAAAATTCAGGTTAGTCGGGCGAATTTTGTACCCCTTCGACTGACGACGACCGGCCGGTCTGCGATCCGGTTGTGAAGGCGCCGAGTTGTCTATTGCATAATTCCTCAACTCGGAATCGATTTAAGGAATAATGCAGCAGTTTCAAAGCGCT
>UCOA01000209.1 GCA_900474095.1 Hyphomicrobiales bacterium
TCATCAGCGTGGACTTGCCGGCGCCATTTTCTCCGATCAGGGCCAGCACTTCGCCAGCCATGACCGACATGGTCACATTGGAGAGAGCCACCACACCCGTATAGGCCTTTGAAATGTTCTCAAGCACCAACAGGGGCATGTCTGATCCTCTTTAGTCGTCGTTCTATCGTGGCCATCTGATTTTGCAGCAACAGCGGTGCTGTGGGAACATACAAAGTAAAACAAGCGTCCACCGGGCCGGACAAACGGCCCGAGCCCGATGCGGCCGCGTTGACCGGGAGGATTACCCGCCAATGCGCTCTTTGAGTTCCTTCTCGAAGGAATCGACATTGGACGTGGTGATGACCTTGGTCGGAACAATGATGAGGCCATCCGCCGGAACACCCGACTTGTCGCCTTCGAGGTATTTCGCCATCAGAAGCATGCCCTGGTAACCCCACTGGTAGGGATCCTGCACGACCGTTCCGGCGAAGCTGCCTTCGCGCACCGCACCCAGGGTGATCGGGTCCTCATCGAATGCGATGACCTTGATTGCGCCGAGCTTGCCCGCAGCCTGGAGGGCCTCGTAAATCTTGGGCGGGTTGTAGGAATAGAACCCGACCATGCAGGTGATGTCCGGATTGGCGGCAAGCACGTCATCCACATTGGACCGGGCACGGGCGAAATCCACGTCATCGCCGCGCACGTCGACAAGCTCGATCCCCGAGCCTTCCACCGCCTTGCGAAACCCTGCGATCCGTTCGATAGCGTTGTCGGCTCCAAGGAAGCCGACGAACCCCATGCATTTTCCGCCCTTGGGCATCGCCGCGACGGCGATTTCGCCAGCCTGAACGCCTGCCATGGTGTTGGAGGATCCCAGATAGGCGATGCGCTTGCTAGCGGGCGCGTCACTGTCGGTCGTGAACAACGGTACCTGGGCTGCAACGCGGTTGAATGCATCGATGGAGTTCTTCGGGTCGGCTGAAGAGATCATGATCGCATCCGTGCCGGCAGCGACGAGGTCATCCATCAGGGCGTTCTGCAGGGCAGCCGTTCCCTGCGCCGGATAGCGGAACTGCAGTTCGTAGTCCGGCAATTCCTCCTGGGCTTTTTTGACACCCGCTTCGGAGAGCTTCCAGAAGTCCGAAGCGGCATTCACGACGAAAGCCAACTGGGGCTTGTCCTGAGCGACAGCGGGGCCGGCCAGACCGGAAACAGCCATGGCGATCGAGACGGCAAGGTTCAGGTTCATTGTTTATCCTCCCATTCTAAGAGCATGCTCACGGCCATACTCCTCGGCGTTACTGAATGCCCCGAAGCAATCGATTGCCCGAGGGCGGTACATATCCTCTGCTTTGGGCGTCGCCGCGGACGGTCGCTTTCGGATCGCCCCGGAGCCGGCGTCGGATATTGCTTGCCGCGCGTGTCCTATCCTGGATACCAGACAAGGCGCGGGTCATCGGGCGCTCGGGCGTAGGCCCAGGCGCTTTGGATAAGAAGCTTGAGGTCGACGGCCGAACGCCAACCGAGCAGCATGCGTGCCTTGGTATTGTCGAGCCAGTTGCTGTGATAGGGAGTCGAAACCTCCACAACCGGCAGGCCGTCCGAGGCGCTCAGTTGGGCCGCGACGCTGGCATAATCCACGGGGACATCCATAGCCACATTGAACAGTTCGCCATTGGCGGCGGGATTGTCCAAGGCCAGGAGAATGGCGCTGACAAGATCGCTGACATGGATGAAGTTGCGTTTGAGCGGAGCCCCAGTCGCATCGCGAAGCAACGGAACGGCGCCAGTGCCGGCGTAACGGGCGATTTCCTCCATCGTCAGGAGTTCATGCCACGCCGGTCCGCCGAACTGGTCGCGGAAGCTCAATACATGCCGGAAATCATCCTTCTCCATGATCCAGGGCGCCCTAAGGCAGCAGGCATTGATGCCGTATTGAATGCGGTACTGCTCGAGCATGACTTCCTCGATCACCTTGGTGAGTGCGTAACAGCCGGGATAGGCGCGGCGCGGGGAATTTTCGGTAATAGGGGCATCGTACGGATGGAAAATATGGCCCACCGAGCAATCGCCGCCGATCAGGACGAACTGATTTGCCGTCTTCGAAGTACGGAATGCCTCGAGCAGGTTGAAGATGCCCTTGACGCCGACGTCGATCGCCAGATCGGGCGATTCCTTAACCGCAGCCATATGCAACACATGGGTCACGTCATCCAGGGCGGCGCGGACTACGTGCTGGTCCGACAATGAACCGCGCACGATCTCGACCGCTGCATTGTCAATGACGCGGTTGTTGCAGAGCGCGCGCAGGGACCATCCGGAAAATTTTTCGTTGGTCAGAAATTCCGGCAGGAAATTTGTTCCTACCTTTCCCATTAGTCCGGTGACCAGGAGTTTCAACTCGCTTCCCTCCGTCCAATAAGCACGCTCAAATAGAGGGTACAATTCCCTCAGCCGGTCGAGGCCGTGATGGCACCGAACCGCCATTCTAAGAACGGAGAGTCCAGTCCTTCGACAATGGCAGCGGCAGCTATCCGATTTACGTATCTCAGGGGATGTAATCCCCATTTCGGTTACCGGGCTCGGGCCGGAAAATTCTGTCCAGGCACTCGCCAGAATTGTCTACCGGCCTGATCCTCCCGTCGCGGCACAAAGACTCGGTCCGACCGAAGCAGCTCCCGCCAATATTATTGATCAATACCGTTATCAGCATGATCATATTTTTGCTAATAACAGCACCTATTTGATGAAACCGTCAAGCTGGAATTTAATCAAAGGTGCGTCTCGTCGTGCGTGAGGGAAATGCAACGAGGCGCCTGTTGCCGAACACCGCGAAGCGCGCTCCACGTCGGTTCACATCCGTGAGCGCGCTGAAACTTGAGGGAGTGAGCGAGCGCTTTTCGGGCAATTCACGCCCTGACAATGCATTGTTTCGATCGCGCCGGCAGAAGTCATCGATCTGAGGGGACAAAGGTGCCGGCAAGATCACCCTGGCAAAGGTCGTCGTCGGAAATTTCGCACCGACCTCGGGCGAGATCTGAATCCGAGGTGGCAAGGTCGCCACCAGCCGCTGGATGCTCAGCGGCAGTCGAGCTCGTCTATCGACAAACGATCACAGCGCCGCCACGGTGGCTTCGACGTTTTCGACGCGCCGGCTGGCGGTGGATTCCCGTGCAATCAGCTCGCACTCAACCTTTATGCGGCTGGGAGTGGTGTGCAGACCGCCAGCTGCGTCGATAAGCAGTTCTGTAGCTGTTCGCCCCATTTCATAGAGCGGCAGAACGAGGGTCGATAGGGGAGGGTGCGTGTACTGCGCGATATTGCGATCGTCAAAGCCGATAACGGCGACATCGTCCGGTATTTTGGCGCCCAATTGCTTCAGCGCGTCGAAACATCCAACTGCCATCATGTCGTTGGCGCAGAAGATGGCATCGGGCGGATTGTCCAGCCCCATCAGTTCCAGCGTCATTTCGTACCCTGCAGATGGCTCCCAATTGCCCGGACGCACCAAAGCCGGATCGAAGACGATATCGTTGCTGGCCAACGCCTGTTTGTAGCCCTTGAGGCGGTCACGCGCGGCGTCCACTCCCTGTTGACCATTGATGAAGCCGATCCGCCGACGACCCGACAGCAGCAGGTGTTCGGTCGCCGTGCGGCCGCCCAGCAGATCACCAGGCAAAACCGAGTGATGCCCGCGATGTTCGTCATAGCAGTTCACCAGGACGATACGGCGGTCGGCGAGGGCTGCAGGAATCTGCACGAGCCTGGTCAGGATCGTACCGTAGATGAGGCCAAGTATCGGCAACTTGCCCAAGCCGGCGATAATGTTGGCCTCAACATCGGCATCGCCATGGCTAACTGCCATCAGCACATTGATGCCGTATTCGAGGGCCTTATCCCGAGCGCCCTCGAAGGCCAGCGACATCCAGGGATCCGTTGAGGTTTCATCGGCAACGAAAACGATGGTGGACTGCCCGCCCGGGGCTGTCTTGGTGCCGCGGCGCACAAAACGATAACCCAGCGCCTGGGCAGCTTCCAGCACGCGACCGCGAGTCCCTTCGGCAAGTCGCGCACCTTTCGTTCCGCTGAGAACCAGTGAGACGGTGGCCTGGGAGACGCCCGCCGCTGCAGCAACATCCATCATGGTGGGTCGCCCCAAGCTCACTTGCCTCTTAGATTTGGACATAAGTCGATAATTTCCCCGTAGAAATAAACATCTGCCATGCAGTCGTGAAAAGTACAACGGCTTAGATCTGAAAGGCCTGCAGCCCGACCCCTTCGCCATCCTCTTTGATAATATTACACATAATAAATCAATTTGACTTTGATAATATATATTGCTGATATTAGCAGATGTTGCATGGCCGCAGAAGTTCAGATGGAGGAGGGCCAGGTGGACGCCAAATTCCGCGGGGGAAGCCCGTATGCGCCAAAAGGTGCTGAAAAAGAGCATGCGGCCGGACTGTCGGTCGCACTCAAGTTCCTGAGCGCCGGGCCGGTTATCATTCTCATCGTGCTTTTGGTTATCCTCACCTTCAGCGTCCCCAACTTCTTCACGCCCCGGAATATCTCCAACATTCTGGCGCAAATCGCGGTGATAGCCGTTGTTGCGCTTGGCCAGCACCTCGTCATTTTGACCCGCGGTATAGATTTGTCTGTGGGCGCCAACCTGGCGCTGGCGACGGTTCTCGGAGCGCTGATGTTCCGGGTCACCGACAACGCGTTCGTGGTCATGGGTACCATGCTGCTGGCGGCGGCCGCGGTGGGCGCGGTGAACGGGCTGGTCTATGTATACGGCCGCCTGCCTCATCCGTTCATTATCACGCTGGCTACGCTCTCCATCGCCCGCGGCTTGGCGCTTGAGTTGTCGATAGGTCACACAACCATGCGAGGTATGCCCGATACGATCACTGCCATTGGCGGAGGGACCAGCTTTGCGGTTCAAAACTCGTTCTTCGTGGTCCTCGCTGTGGCAGCGCTTGTCTCTGTAATGGCCCGCTATATGGTTTGGGGTCGGTGGATCTATGCGGTCGGCGGCCAGCCGGACGCCGCCCGGCGCATGGGCATTCCGGTCAATCAGGTCATCGTCTCCACCTACCTGATATCGGGTCTCTGTTGCGGTGTTGGTGCCATCCTTCTCTCCGGACGCACAGAGGCGGGTTCGCCACTCTATGGCAACCTGCTCGAACTTGACACCATCGCGGCCGTGATCATCGGCGGCGCCAGTTTTCTCGGCGGCCGCGGCCATCTTGGACATGCGCTGGTGGGAGCGGTGATGATCGGCGTTATCCGCAACGCCCTGAACCTGCTCAACGTCAATCTTTATTTCCAGCTCATTGCCATCGGAGTGATCATCGTAATGGCCGTCGAGTCGGACGTGCTGCGCAATCATCTCGAATCCCGCATGCGGGTCAAACAGGCGGGAACGCAGGGATGAGGAAGCCTGTTCTGGAGGTGCGCGGCGCGCACAAGCGTTTCGGTGCGGTCCATGCCCTCAAGGGTATCGACCTCATGGCCTTTCGTGGGGAAGTGCTTGCCTTGCTGGGAGACAACGGCGCAGGCAAGTCCACCCTGATCAAATGTGTCAGCGGGGTGCATGGGCTCGACGAAGGCGACATCCTGATTGATGGCGAGAAAGTCTTGATCCGTACTCCTGCCGCCGCGCGCAGTGCCGGGATAGAAACGGTCTATCAGGATCTGGCGCTTTTCGACAATCTGACGCCGGCCGAGAATTTTTACTGTGGACGCGAGCTGTCGTTTCCGAGCTGGCTTCCACGTGGCGCGCGATTCCTTGCCACCCGGCAGATGGACGGTGAAGCTGCAGCCGTCATTGACCGCCTCAAAGTTAAGCTGCCCAGATTTGACGCTCAGGTGGCGCTGATGTCGGGCGGGCAGCGGCAGGCCATCGCTGTTGCCCGCGCGGCTGTTTTTGCGCGAAAGGTTGTCATCCTTGATGAGCCGACGGCTGCTCTTGGTCTGCGCGAAAGCCGGAAAGTCCTCAACCTCATCGCCCAGCTCAGGGACGAGGGGAATGCGGTGATCCTGATCACCCACAATATGGAACATGTCCTTGAATTGGCCGATTGCGCAGTGGTGCTGCGGCAGGGGTACAAAGTCGGCGAAATCGAAAAGCCCAATCGGTCAAACCAGCAGGACCTGGTGGCGATGATCGTCGGGGCTGAATGAGGAGGGTTCATCTGCCGCGCCTCCGGCAGCGGGAGCGGCGGCCTTAAACAGGCATTCATCAAACGGGAGGACTATCATGAAAATTATGCAACTATTGGGCTGGCTGGCGCTGGCAGGCTTCATCGCCTTTCCTGCAATCGCGGCTGACGTGAAACTGGGCTTCATCACCAAGTTTCCAGTGCCGTTCTTTGCCACGATGGAAAATGCAGCCAAGGCCTATGCTGCGGCCAATCCGGGTGTTGAAATCATCTATGGTCAAGGCGCTTCGGCCACCGACATCGAAGGGCAGATCGCCCTCATCGAATCCATGGTCACCCAAGGTGTCCAAGGTATTGCCATCACCCCCGTGGACCCTACTGTAGCGTCTGCCCTCGACAAGGCCATTGCCAGCGGCGTGAAAGTGGTCCTGATGGACAACTCCATCCCCGGCTGGGACAGGGCCGCGGCGCTGGCGACCACCGATAACTACAATGCCGGCAAGATCGCCGGGCAATATCTGAAGTCGGTGCTTTCCGCCGGCGATAGGCTCGGCATCCTGGAGGGGGTGCCGGGCGTTCCGGCGCTCGATGACCGTGTCAAGGGTATGCTGGAGGGCCTGGGCGGTCTGGCCGTAGAAGTCGTTGGCCGCAGCGGCACCAACTGCACCGAGGAACTCGGCATTTCAGTGGCTGAAGATTTGCTGACGGCCAATCCAGACCTCAAAGCGATCTATGCGGCCTGCGGCCCTCCGGCCGCCGGCGCTGCGCGTGCCATCAAGAATGCCGGCATCGCGTCTGACAAAATCATCCTCGTCGGCTTTGATTTTTGTTGCGGCGAAGAAGAGGCGCTGACTGCCGGGGTCGAAGACGCCACCGTTGCTCAGTTCCCCGCCAAGATGGCCGAACTGGGTGTAGACGCGCTGGTCCGCGCCATTGCCGGGGAGGATGTCCCTTCGCTAATCGACTCTGGCGCGGCTCTCGTCACTCTCGAAAACATGTCGGACTTCCGGTAAAGAGCGCAAATCCGGAGGGACGCCGCCCGGCGTTCGCCCTCCGGTCTTTCTATCCGTCGAGCAGGTCGTCGTCATGGCGGCCTGGCCTGGCCGGATCGTTGGCTCCGTTGAACATTGCCGCGCCCTATCCGAGAGGGGGTAAAGTTGACGGCAGGTTGGGTGAGGTCACACTCGGCCGAGTTGGCGGAACAGCTCGATGCCATCTTCCGAGCCGGACTTAAGCAGTGGAACCAATGGGTGATGAGAGTTCATGAGCTTGCCAATCTTGCTGGCGTCGCAGCGCACTCCAAGTAAAGACCGATCCAACGCTGCACCCGAATGTCGTCCGGTGCGCCGTGAGGCGGGGGTTTGTGGGGACAGCGTCGGTGACTTCCGCCGTCTGCGCGTCACCGAGGCCAGGTCGCTCCCGTTGTCGTCAGATAAATGGCATAAAGCGACTGTGTGGCGGTGATAAACAAGCGGTTGCGACGCGGCCCGCCAAATGTGAGATTTGCGACCGTCTGGGGAACCTTGATCTTGCCGATGAGAGTACCGTCCGGCGCAAAGCAGTGCACCCCATCCGCAGCGCTTGACCAGACATTTCCACTCACATCAATGCGTATACCGTCTGGGATGCCGTTATCGATGTTGCAGAAAACGCGCCCGCTTGTCAGCGCTCCGTTACCCCCGATATCGAAGATACGAATATGGCGGGCGGCGGTATCATCGTGGCTCGCACCGCTGTCGGTGACATAGAGCTTGGTCTGATCCGGTGAGAAGGCAAGGCCGTTGGGCTGCAGGAAATCGCTGACCACGACGGCAAGATCGCCGGTAGCGGGATCGAGCCGGTAGACGTTGCGAGTGGGCTGTTCCGGATTTGCCTGATAACCTTCATAATCCGAGAGAATGCCGTAGGTCGGGTCTGTAAACCAGATGGTGCCGTCCGACCGGACGATGACATCGTTGGGTGAATTCAGCCGTCTGCCCTGATAGCTGTCGGCAAGAACCGTGATCGAACCATCTGCCTCGGTACGCGTGACGCGCCGCGTGCCATGCTCGCAAGAAATCAGCCGCCCCTGGCGATCGCGGGTGTTACCATTGGCGAAGTTCGACGGCGCGCGGAACACGGAGACCCCGCCGTCCGGCACCCAGCGCAACATGCGCTCGTTCGGAATGTCGCTAAAGACAAGCTGCTGGGCATCGCCGAACCAGACTGGACCCTCCGCCCAGCGGCAGCCGGTGTAAAGCTCTTCGAGGACGACACTGCCGACGAACAGCGCCTTAAATCTTGGGTCATGGACTTCATAAGGAGAAACTTGGAGCATGGGATCGGACCGAATTATCGTTGGTTTGGATTGCGGCCGCCTGCGGCCACAATGACGGCAATAATGATGAGGCCTGTCATGATCAGCCTGATGCCGGCGCCGGCTCCATAGGTATTAAGCATGGAAACAACAAGGAACATGAACAGCGATGCTCCCCAGATTCCGGCCACATTGCTGTTGCCGCCGGCAACAGCCGTGCCGCCGATGACGACGACGGCGATCGACATCAAGAGGTATTCCGAACCCATGTTGAGTGCGGCCCCACCGGAGAAGCTGGCGAGGAGATAGCCGCAGAACGCGGCCAAAACGGCGCATAGGATGTAGGTGACAAAGCGCGTTCCGTCGACCGGGATGCCGGCCATCCGGGCCGCACGGTTGCTTTGTCCGATCGCCGCGATCCAGCGGCCGTAGACAGTCTTTTGCAACAGGATAAAGGCGAAAACCGAAAGGACCAAGGCAACGAGCGCGACATGCGGGATCCCAATCGTCGTTTCGGTTGTGAATTTTGCAAGGGCCTGTGGCGGCTTGATACGCAGGCCACGATTGGTCCAGATCGCCGTCGATTGCACGATGAAGCTCATCGACAGCGTCGCAATGATCGGCGGGATCTGCAAGAGCTTGATCAGAGCAAAGTTGCCCATGCCGACGACAGCGCCGATCGCGACGGCGACGACAAGCCCCGGCAGGATGAGCGAATTATCGACCTGCATAAATTTCAGTGCGATAGTGCCCGCAAGCGTCATTGTGGCCGGAACGCAGAGATCGATGTTGCCCGGCCCCAGCGTGATCACGAACATTTGGCCGATGCCGACAAGTATGGAGAAAGCGGCGAAAGTCAGCGCCGCTTGGCTGAGCCCAATTGCGCTTGTGCCACCGGTAAACAGGATGGTGGCGATCCAGACGACGAATGCTGCAACGAAAGACCAGATCCAGGGCTTACGAGACAGGGAAGCGAAGATGTTCATGATCGCTTCTCCCGGTTTTCTAGGCGATTGAGGAGCAGCCGGAGCCCAAGCACGACGATCAGGATCGCACCCTGCGCGCCAATCTGCCAATCCGGCGATATGCGCAGGAAGGATAGAAACGAGCCGGCTAGCGTCAGCGTCAACGCGCCGATGACCGCTCCGATGGGAGAGACGCGGCCACCAGTGAACTCGCCGCCACCAAGGATGACACCGGCAATCGACAGGAGCGTGTAGCGAAGCGCAATGTTGGCGTCGGCCGACGTGGTCAATCCGACCAGCGAGATACCGGCGAGAATGGCAAAAAAAGCCGCCAGCGCGTAGGTCGCTGCCCGCGCTCCCAGGATAGACCAGCCCGCGCGTTCCACGGAGCGGGCATTGCCGCCGACGCCGCGCAGGATAACACCGATGGACGAGCGCATGATCACAAAATGCGCGACCATCGCGATGACGACGCAGGCGATGATCGCCATTGGCACCAACGGTGGCCGGGAGATCATGACGGCGCGCGCCCACTCCGGCGCGTGTCCGCCAGGAGCCGGCAGGATGAGGACGGCAAGACCGCCCCAAACGAAGCTCATGC
The DNA here is from genome assembly GCA_900474095.1 of Hyphomicrobiales bacterium. Lineage (GTDB taxonomy): Bacteria > Pseudomonadota > Alphaproteobacteria > Rhizobiales > Rhizobiaceae > Pararhizobium. The sequence goes on from UCOA01000209.1 coordinate 10,009, forward strand.
CGAGTGTGACAACGATGGACGGAAGCGTACGGACATGGATCAACACGCCGAGTGCTGCATAGGTCGCGATTGCGGCCACAAGGATGAGCACACCGATCACGGGGGTGGCCTGTAGGAACGTCGCAGCGACGCAAGCCACGAAACTGACGAAAGTACCCATCGACAGGTCGAGATCGTTGACCGTCATGATCAACATCTGCGCAATCGTCGCCAACGCAATCGGCACAGCCAGATTGAAGAGAAGGTTGAGTCCGACATAACTCATGGCGCGCGGCTGCAGATAGAAGACTGCGATCAGCAGGATGGTCAGCGACAAAGCGGGTATCAAAAGTCGGATCGAATCGGAGGGTAGGGCTCTCTTCATGCCGCGGCGCCCATGAAAGAGGCTGCCAGGATATTCTTCTCCGTCACATCGTCTCCCTTGAGCTCAGCAACGATTATACCGTTATTGAACACATAAACCCGATCGCAAAGGCGGACTTCATCCATCTCGGTCGAGTACCAGACGAATGTGCGTCCCTTGTCCGCCTCAGCCCGCAGGATGGCATAAACCTCCTGCTTTGTGCCGATGTCGACGCCGCGCATGGGATCGTCCATCAGTACGGCTGGTGCCGGCGTGGCAAGGGCACGGGCAAACAATACCTTCTGTTGGTTGCCGCCTGACAGCGACAGAATCGGATTGCCAACATTCTGGGTGCGGATCTCGATACGCTCTTTCCAGGCCTGCCCGACATCAGCCTCGGCGGGCTCGCTGACAATGCCGCTGCGGGAGAGGCCTGGAAGATCAGCGATCGTCAGGTTCTTCAGGATGCTCCAAAGCGGGAAGACGCCGTTTAGCGCGCGATCTCCGGCGATGAAGGCAACCTGAGCTTCGGGCCGGCGGAACCAGCTCCCGGTGCGCCCTAGATAGAGATTGACTAGCGTATCGGTCTGGCCGTGGCCACCGAGGCCCGCAAGACCGATAATTTCACCAGGAAAAGCCTGAAAGGGAAGACCCTTGCCGCGACGCGAAGACTGCGACAGGCGCGGCGTGAGCCCGGCGGTCTCCTTGACGCGCTTTTCTTGATCACGTCCCTTCACCACGCTCCCCATCGCCGCGACCAGGCTGTGCTCGTCGAATTCGCCGGCAGGTCGATCGGTTACCACCTTGCCGTCCTTCATCACGACGATGCGGTCGGACGTCGACAGTATTTCGCCAAGGATATGGGAGATGAAAATGACCGATCCACCGGTCTCGACGAAACTGCGGACATAGCCCAGCAACTGCGTCGCGAGGGTTGCGTCGAGCGACGACGTGGGTTCATCCAGAATCACCAGTTTCACTGGTTGTGCTACCTGCGAGAAGGCCGTGGCTATTTCCACCATCTGACGCTCTGCGATCGAAAGATCACCGACGACACCGGTGGGGTCGATACCATGGCCGGGGAAGATCTCATCGAGTTTGTCGCCGATAATGCGTGCTGCGCGTTGCCGCCAGCCCCAGCCGGCGAGCGTGCGGTGCATTACGCGGGTGTTCTCGATCACCGTCAGGTTCGGACACAGCGACAATTCCTGGAAGACGCAGCGAACGCCATTGGCGCGCGCCGCAGCGATGCCATAACGGGGCATTGGCTCCCCCCCGCATGCGATCGTGCCCTGATGGGGCGACAACCCGCCATTGATGACGTTGACGATCGTCGATTTGCCAGCACCGTTGTGTCCGACGAGGCCAACGCATTCACCGGGCAGAATTCTCATGGTTACGCCATCGAGTGCCTTGACCGCGCCAAAGCTGACCTTGGCATCCGCGACCTCGATGACCGCTTTCCGCAGCGGTATTGCCGTCATCCTGTGCATTCCCGGAAAAAGGGACGGTTCTGGCCGGTTCGAAGACCAGACAGAACCGTAAGTTGGGAGGATACCTTATTTTGCTTCCGCTATGACCTTTTCGGCATCAGCTTGCGAATACTCGACGTTGGCGACGCCACCTTCCTGGGTGTTGGCCAGATTGGTTTCCAGCGTGTCCTGGCTAATGCTGAGGAAGGGAACGACGAGATCCTTCTTCACTTCCTTGCCGTCGAGAATCTGCTGGGCAACCCAGAAGGCGAGCGTTGACACGCCAGGTGCGATCGAAACCGACATGGTTTCGTAGCCATTGGCATCCTTCTGTTCCTTCCACCATTTCAACTCGTCCTGCCGGTTGCCCATGATGATGGTTGGTATCGGCCGCTTGGCGGCTGCGAAGGCTTCCGCCGCTCCATAACCGTCGCCGCCTTGGGTGACAACCGCTGCAACGTCGGGAAGGCTCGGGAGGATGCCAGCCACTGCCTTTTGGGCCACGTCCTGCGCCCAGTCGCCGTGTACGGAGCCGACGATCTTGAATTGCGGGAACTGCGCCACACCGGCGTGGATGCCGGCCGAGATCTCGTCATCCACGAAGACGCCAGCGAGGCCGCGAATTTCAAGCAGATTGCCACCGGACGGCAGCTTTTTGGACAGATATTCAACCTGGCTGCGACCCATTTCCTTGAAGTCTACAGCGATGCGCCACGCACACGGTTCAGTGACGATGCCATCGAATGACACGACAGTGATGCCAGCATCGCAAGCTTCCTTGACGGCACCATTGAGCGCTGTCGGAGAAGCAGCGTTAAGCACAATGGCGTCATAGCCCTGCAGGATCATGTTCTGAATCTGAGCAGCCTGTTCGGTCGCTTGGTTTTCGGCAGTAGTGAAAGGATCGGCCGCGGCAACGATGCCGGCCTTGACGGCTTCGCCGGCCACCTTTTCCCAACTCGTCAGCATTGCCTGCCGCCAGGAGTTGCCCGCGTAGTTGTTGGACAACGCAATCTTCTTGGCCGACGTATCGGCGATTGCCTGAATCGGCATTGCAGCGCACGACAGTGCTGCCGATGCCAGAAGCATCTTTCTGAAATTCATCTCTCTCTCTCCCTGTTGATCCGACTTTCATTGAGCGGGATCTGTCCATCCTGGCCGAAGCGGTGATGAGCTTTTGTGAAATGCCGAGCTTCCTCCTCTCAGCAGGCACAGGATGGTATAGAACTGGAGGCTTGTATAGGAAGGTTGAGGCAGCGCTTTTGCGGTATCTGCTGTAGATGATGCGGGATCCTGCAGGACGCGCGGCGCCTGTCGGGCGCTTACTAGAGAATGAGGAAGGACCTGGGCTTTACCGTGGAGGCGGGACGAAGTCGGCGGGGGGGAGATACAACCGTGCTCAAAATGGCGCCATCGGCACTTCTCGATCATTATCTGGGAATATCGCGCCTGCTTGCCGGGCAGCTTGAGTTCCGCTCCGCCATTCGCGCCGTGGCGGTGGAGATCTCCCATATCATCCCGCATGATCATCTGGACGTCTGCATCATCATGCACGGTGGCAAATACCATACGGCCTATGAGACCGGGCTTGAAACCGCATGGGGTAACCATCCGCCGGCGCTCGTCTCCGGCAGCCCGATCCGTACCCTCCTCTGGGGCGAGGTTTCCTACTTTCTGACGGATGACGCTGGAATCGACCCGCGGTTCAATTTCGAAGGTGCCTTTACCTTGCCTATTTTTGATCAGGCTCTGCGCAGCCGACTCCATGTTCCGCTGAAAGTGGAAGGGGACGTCATCGGTGCACTGAGCTGTTCGTCGCACCAGGCAGGACTTTACACGATGGAAGACATCATCAACGCCCGCTCCATCGCAGATTTGCTGTCCCCTTATTTCTTTGCTCTCCGGGCTGCCGAGCAGGCGCAGCAATCAGCGATTGTCGAGGCCGAGGCCCGGGCACGCGAAGAGGGACTACGGCTTGGCGCCCTCAATTTGACGGAAGCCCTCGAGCGCGAGCGGCAGCGCATCGGCATGGACCTGCACGACCAGACGTTGGCGGACCTCACGCGCTTGTCGCGACGGCTGGAGCGGCTTACCCACGAACCGGATGTTGCCGGCGAAGTATTGGAGCCGTTGGTTCGCAGCCTGCAGCACTGCATGCAGGATCTCCGGCAAATCATCGAGGAGGCCAAACCCTCCGTCCTGCAGCTCTTCGGTTTCGTGCAGGCAGTGGAGAACCACCTCGACCGATCGGTGCGCGACAGTGCCCTTTCGATCGAACGCGAGTTGATTGACGAGACGGACGGTGGCATCGATAGCCTTGATCAGACCGTCTGCATTGCTCTGTTTCGCATTACGCAGGAGGCGATCAACAATGCAGTGCGCCATGCGCAGGCTAACCGCATCGTGGTGCGGCTGAGCGAGCAAACCGATGGCCTTTCAATTGAAGTTTGCGACGACGGTGTTGGTATTGCCAAACAGCGCCGGCGCAATGGCGGTGGTATCGACAATATGAAAACGCGAGCTAGGCTGATTTCCGCCAAGTTCTCCATCAGCGCGGGTCGAAACAATCTGGGGACCGCGATCGGCGTGCATCTGCCAGTGGCGGCGCAAACGCCGCGCCAACCGCGCCTAAGGAACGAGCCATGAAAGTTCTGATCGTAGAAGACGACCCCTTGCACCGCTCCTACCTACATGAAGCCGTTTGTGCTGCCTTGCCGGAATGCGAAACGGTGATAGAGGCGGAAAGCGGCACCGCGGGCGAAAAGCTCGCACGCGACCACCGGTCGGCCCATGTCGTCATGGATCTACAGATGAACAATCGAAATGGCATCGAGGCCGCCCGCACGATCTGGAAAGAGCGGCCGGATACGCGCATCCTCTTCTGGTCCAATTATTCCGATGAGGCCTACGTGCGGGGTGTTTCGCGTATCGTGCCGGACGGTGCGGCCTACGGATATGTGCTCAAGTCCGCCTCCGACGAGCGGTTGAAACTGGCTTTGCGGAGTATTTTCGTCGAGGCGCAATGCGTCATTGATCGGGAGGTACGCGGGATGCAGCAAAAGAGCCTCGGCCAGACAAAAGGGTTTAGCGACACGGAATATGAAATCCTGGTCGATATTGCGTTGGGCCTGACGGATCGAGCCATTGCGAGAAGACGCAATCTTTCACTTCGCAGTGTCCAGAACAGACTTCAGCAACTTTATGAAAAACTCGACGTCTATCAAACCGCATCAGACGACCATGATGACAGCCGCTTTAATCTTCGAGCAAGGGCGGTAACTGTTGCGATGCTGCGCAAGCTTCTCAACTACAGCGCCTTGGAACGCGCTGAAAGCGAGCTAGCTGAATGGCTCAAATCACTATGAGTTGCTTCGCACCGCGTCGGCGGCATCGATTACAAGCCAGTAAGTTACAGTAGTTGAGATGCTGAAGAGTGGCCGCTGCGGGTCGATCCTGGCCGGTGACCGAGAATTGTCAGTTCCTGCCTTTTCCTACCATCATCCGCGCCTAGGAGCGATGGAAGTCGACCGCATTTGCTCATCGCCAAGAAAATCACCGATTTCGGTGACGCTGGCCCTGATCGCAGTCTTGGCCGTATCTCATCCGGCCAAAACGGAGCCCGCGATCTCGGCGGTGATGTTGCCAGATGCGATATTCGACATGATGCCGAAGATAGACTGCCTGGTGCCTTTGTCAGTCCTTCATAGTTCAGCCTTGGTCGAAGCATCGTCAGGCCACTCTACGATAAAGGCTGAGGCGATTTACGACCACGCGAACGCGAGACGATCATGACAGCACAAAAAACGGATATAAGGATGGAAATCGCGCTTCTTCTCGCGCTGGCGACGCTTTGGGGCGCATCGTACACCTTCATCAAAATCGGCGTGGAAACGATCCCCCCGGTGACACTGATTGCCGCACGCACTTTGATGGCAGGTGCGATCCTCCTTGGCGTCATCAGGTCGCGCGGATTGGCCTTGCCAAGGGACCTCGCGATATGGCGGCGTTTCGTGTTTCAAGCCTGCCTCAACAGTGTGATCCCATTTACATTGATCGCTTGGGCGGAACGCACCGTGGATGCTGGGCTTGCTGCGATTCTGAATTCGACGACTCCGATCTTTGCGTTCCTTTTGACGGTCCTCATCACACGCCATGAAGCGGTGACGGCGCGCAAGCTGTTCGGCGTTGTCGCCGGAATTACTGGCACCTGCCTCGTCATCGGCATCGAGGCATTTCATGGGCTCGGCAATGAACTGCCAGCGCAGCTTGCCATTGTGGCCGCCACTATCTGCTACGCTGGAGCAGCTATCTTCGGCCGGGGTTTCAAAGGGCTTGACCCAATCATGCCCGCAGCGGGATCACTCATCTGCGGCGCAATCATCCTCATGCCTGTCAGCCTTGTCGTCGATCAGCCATGGACGCTGATGCCCTCTTCGGCATCGATCCTCGCATTGCTCGGTCTCTCGGTGTTTTCGACCGCCCTCGCGTTCGTCATCTATTTCCGGCTGGTGCATACACTTGGCTCGGTCGGCACGACTGCACAGGCCTACCTCCGGGTTCCGGTCGGCGTGGTGATCGGGATCCTGTTTCTTGGTGAAACCATGACCTCAACAGCGTGGGCGGGGCTCGCTTGCGTCATTGCCGGTGTGGTCGCGATGACCATTCCGACCCGCAAGCCAGCGTTGGCCGGATGAAACAGCATGACATGCTTTCATGACGCGCAACCGAGAAACCGGCACCGTCCCGCTTGAATTCTTGAAGACGGAGATGGCAGTTTGAAATCCCATGGCGCTGCGCGATCGCCGCCGGCTGCTTGTGGGATTGCCGCTGCTAGCCTGGTTTGCCCCAACATCGCGCCGCCCTTAAGGCCCTCGCCCTGAATATAACACAGCGCCAAATGAGTAGATCAGCCGGTCCAGGCGTGGCAGGACGCCAACTGGCCAAGCGACGGCGCCGGCTGATCTGCGCGGTACCTAATGTGGCAAACCAGATGTAAAGCCAGACCTGCTTTCATCACGGTCAATCCCTTCCACATCAGACACCCCGCATTTTGAAAGTTCTTCGAGCAGCAAACCCAATGCCAAATCTAGGCAGTAAGTCGGGGATTCGACCTTGAGGTCTTTGGCGCTGTTGCGTGCATACGTTACGAGGCGTGCAAGCGACGCCAACTCCCGCATGCGATCGTCGATCCCATCCGCCGTCTGCTCAAGTGGCTCGATTGTCATGCCCAGTTCCTTCGTGAATTAGCGGCGCCGCGTTGCAGCGTCGACTATAGATGGCTGGATCGAAACATAGTTTAGAAGTTGAAGGAATGCGCGTGACGCACGCGTGACACAGCTTGCGGTGCCTGCGTCAGAAAGTGTCGCAACCTTCAGCCAACTGGAGGATTGTTCGCCAAGTCGCGGTCGTGGCAAAGTCCCAATCTGTCCGCATCTGTTGCCGCGCGTTTTCGGCGGCGCCGATCCTTTCAAGCAGTTCAATTGCATCCAGTCGCTTCTGATTGACGGCATTGATGCGCAAGAATTCTTCCAGCCTCTTCCGCGAAGACTGCATTGGCAAGTCGGCGGTCTCGACAATCGTCCGATAGGTTCGGTTCTTAAAGAACAGTCGTTCGGCGCTTTCCTTGAGGGCTGCATACTCAGCTTCTTCAATTTCTTGCCGCGACATCAGACCATCGAGCGTTGCAAGAACATTGACCAAGGGTTCTGAAAGCGACAGATAGTTGAGATCTGATGGCCCATGGAGCTGGGCAACATCGGAATCATCGATCAGATGACCGCTGGCATATTGCGAGAAGATTTTGCCGACACCGATCATTCCAAAAGCCGCGCATTCGGCCGCGCGGAGAGCCCCCATACTGCTGGCGCCGTAGATGCCGACGCCTTTCGAGAGGGCGAAAAGAATCTCCTTGTGCCAAACCGGAGCTACATATTCAAAGCAGCCATCAATCAACCCGATGACGGTCGCTCCTTGATTGACTGCCATGAGGATGTCACGATGTACGGCGGGTCCACGGACTTCGATACCACCTGGAGCGCGGCTTGCAGCATCTGGAAGCGTGGGACCGACAAAGACAACCTTCATGTGGAAAACAGCGCTTTGGATATGGCCCTTGTACCAAAACGCCGTTTGCGATCGCCTTCGGGATTTTCAAGGTCCGGAACGAAGATCTTTGCGACAGCGAAAGGGAATTCAGGCGGCGTCAATCGAACCACAATGGCTGATCCTATATTCCTCATCCGAAGATGCTGAAGGACATTGTCAAACATCAATTCAAGGGGCTCAGAACCTGCTCCGTTGAGGAAAGGCCGGGGCAGGGGGCGAGCACTGAAACGGTTTTGAAGTTCCCGGGACAGCGGCCTTGCGAATATCTCCGGATAGATATCGTCCCGAGCCCCGCTGATATAGGTCAGCCGTGACTGGATCGCTTCTGTCATCGCTCGAATCGTTGCCCGCACCGGGTCTGGATGTGCGCCGCTGCCCTTGGTCACATCGACGAAGCGGGCATGGTTCATCGATCCGATCGAGACCGGCGCGAGGAGCGCTGCAAAACACGGTACACCGATATCGCTGGAAATGTCGAACAGCCGGAGCGTCAATCCTGCACCGTCGATCCGGCCGGCGATATGATCGATTATCGGATCCTGAAAGCTGAGCGGGTCGCAGCAGGTTGCAAGTCGTTGTTCTTCGGCAGCGATGTTCCACAAAGCTTCCGCATCGCGTTCGATGCGTTCGAGCACTCCATGAAAAATGGCCTCCTCAAGCGTATTCCCGGATGCCAGCCCATCAGATGACTGCCAGAACCGGGCCGTGTCCGTGGTCCGATCAAGGAGAACGGCATCACGAGGGACCCAGATGTTGACCCCGGATAGAACGTCAAATCCGCGAACCCATTCGATTGTCTCTCCATCGGCGATGTCCGTTTGGCCGTGCCCGATCAGGCTATTGAGGCTCTCAACCACATTTCCCGCTGCTAGGAGGCTTGTCCGTGTCGCAGATACGGCTTCAATCGGTGGATTTCCGGCAACGGCGCGCTCAAGGGCCTCCATGGTGGCCGAGGCCCTGGCATCGACGTCGGTGATGCCTTTCCCATGATGGATCGCGATGGAACGGGCATTTGGTGATACGGCGCTCCAGACCGGAACCCCGATATTGTCGAGACCGGTCAGCCGGGATACGCGGGTGATCCCGTAACGGGGCAGGAATGGTGTTACGCGCCTCAGAGTGTCTTCGGCGGAGCAGGCACGGTCGGAGTAAGATGGAGAGATGACGGTGGCCCCAGGAGATTGCGGTACTGACATTGATCGTTGAGCGGTACCATATCGCGGGGCCATGCCTTTCTGGTACCCTATCCGTCGAGATGACCGGAGAATGCTTCGGCCGCGGCGTTCACGACCACAGAGAAATCCACGCCTTTAATGATTGTTGCTCCGCTGGCTCGCAGTTTGTTTGCCGAATCCAGCGGGCTTCCGGCTTTTGGCTGAAATGGGGTGACGGTCCCGGCGTCAATATCTGCAACCCATAATCCTGCTTCTCCGGGCAGCCCTATGACGACAACTTTTGCCATACTTCAAATCCTTTTCTATTAGAACGTTCTTTAAAAACCTGCTCGCCGCAGGCCATCACGATAGTGATCTTTTTGCCATTGTTCTTTCAAGGGAACGACGGCAAGCCAGGCATCGACATCGAAATCGGGATGCGTTTCGCGGGCCTTGCGGACGAATGATCTTGCTCGCTTCAGATTGCCGAGCATGGCCCAACTCGCGGCCGAAAGTCTGTTTGCAAGCCCGGGATCAGCCATGCGGTTGATGTAGGAAAGTGCCTGATCGTATTCTTCCAAGCAATAACTTGCTCCGGCTCCAGTCCAAAGATAAACATCCGGACACAGCGGGTTAAGATCGATCGCTTTTTCAATTTTCTCAAGAGCCTGTCTGGGCTGTGATGCGTGAACGAGTGTGTCCGCATAATCCGCGACAACGTCGGCATAGTGCGGACTTAGTGTTTCTGCCAGCTCGAGTGCCTCTACACTTTCATCGATGCCTCCGAGAAGTAGTTTCGCGACACCGAGCTCTCTATATCCGGCGACCATGTCCTGACCGGCCTCGATCGCCTGATGGGCGTGCTTTTCCGCTTCTTTAAGGAGCTCGCCATCGCCTCGGGCCGTGATCAGCCATTCGCGGGAGTACGTTCGCGCAATTCCACTCAAAGCAGGCGAGAAGTATGGACTGTCGTGGAGTGAAGCGCGGAATTCCCTGCGTGCACGCCGGATATCGGGAAGGCCGAGATGCTTCAGATGCCGTTGGCCGAGAAGATAGTGATGGTAGGCTGTCGGACGCCGTTCGAAATATTCACGGGCCAATTCGTTGCGCTCGATCTGGCCCGTGATCGTCATGGAAATCCTCTGGGCAATCTGCCTGCGCTGAACAGCCAGACTATCTCGCTCAATATTATATCGGTCTGCCCAAATGACCTCATCATTGGCGAAATAGATCAACTGCACAAACAAGGCTCGTTGGGCGTCATTCTCGGTCAGTCTCGTGTCCAGTACGTACGAAATGGAATGCTTAGAAATTGCGTCGGCTTTGTCGGAATGTCGGCCGATCTGTGCTGCTGTGTAGGGTGCAACCACGGAGACAGACGTCAGCGAACAAAGACCGATGGTGACGTCTTCAATTAGGGCATCGGCAAAAGGCAACATCGGGTGATTGCCTGTCACACTTTCCACAGGGGGTAACAATACCAATCGTGGAACAGCACGCCTAAAAGCCTTGTCTTCTTTGGCCTGAGCTCGATCGATACCGACTTGTGTTGGAGCGGGCGCAGATTGCCGCTGCTTCGCGAACACTTTTCTCACGACGTTCAAAGCATGAGCGTCAGGACCAAGTTTCAACTCGCCCCATGACGTCTCTTTCTGCGGGTGGAAGATATTTCTGGCCGTGCGGACCTTTCCTTCGGCAGGTTCCGCGAGCAGGGTGACGACCATCTCATCATCCGGGTCGTGCTGAAAAACACGCAGTGCAGCGTCCTTGATGAGAGCAATGTCCGCCGCGGAACTCGCCCTCGGTATTGCTTCCATCAAGCTTTCGCGCAGTCGTGCCAAATGCCGATCCCGCTGCTGCTTAATCCATGCCGACAGATTGTTGTTCGTTACATCAGTGCTCTCCAGAAAACTTCGCTCAAAAAATCCAATCAAAAAGCGGAGATCGTCGATCGCATCGGATGGCGTTCGGGTCTGGAGTTCAACGAGATCGCTTTGGATGGAACTGTCGTGGAGTTTGATGTCGAACGCCGTCGTCTCAATGAAGCGATGGCCCAGTTCCTGCTGACGAGCTTCGATCCGAGACAGTGTTTTGCGTAGATTGGTATAGGCGTGTGCGGGATCGACCCTATCCCACAGCAGCCTGGAAACGGTTGACCGCGACTGAGTCCGCTCCGGAATTGAAAACAGATAGGCGAGAATAAACAAGCCTTTCTCGGGAAAGGAAACGGAGTTCCCCGACGGGTCCAAAAGCCGAAAGTCGCCAAATGTCAGCAGCCTGAACGTCATTTCTCCCCGCGACGCTTACGATTGTAGAATGTGCGATGTGGAAGGCTAACTGCTCGGCGTCGTTTGTGTTGCCGTGAGACCCTCGTCGACCATCACTAGCGGATTCTCCGGTCCTGCCATGACCTTCACAAGTGCCACAACCTTTTGACGGATTTTTGGGTCTGATATCTTCAGGAAAGCCTCATTAAGCGCCAGACCTTCGCGAGAATGCAGAAACTGGGAAGCATCGTTCAGCCCCTGGAAGCTCCCGATTCCACCGGTACTGACCGGTTCCGTTCCTTCCTGACGAAAAAAGAAGCTTGGTGCGACGCCGAGAACCGAAGCAATCTTTTGAAGGCGGCTGGCGCCAATCCTGTTTGTGCCCTTCTCGTATTTCTGCACCTGCTGAAACGTGATGCCGATCTGTTTGCCGAGGTTGTCTTGGCTCATCTTCAGTAGCATGCGACGCATCCGGACTCGTCCGCCCACATAGACATCGATGGCGTCAGGATTTTTCGCTGGCATGGGTAGACTCCTGATAACACTGGCGTTCGGCTGATGTTTATGACACCGATCAGTTGGATGATGCATATCAGATAATTAGCTTGTATTGAAATGAACTGGAATTCAACCTTTAGTATGAGAACTTAACATACTTCAACATTTCGTTTCGCGCTGTCGGGGTCTGCTGGACTAAATGTCTGCCCGGTCTCAGGCGAACTGAGATATTGTCTAGTGCCGCCCATGGACGGCTGTTTCTCTTTTTTTCCAGCAACTTGGACGACGCGCTTAAAGCGGCTGTGGTCGGCATGATGAGGTTTGCAAATCGCGGCGGAAGGGATTTTTGGTGGGAAAATGCGCGCATTGCCGCCTGGCGGCACTCGCTGATGCGTCTCGGAGTGTCAGGTCGAGCTGAGACGCGTGAAGAGTGCGAGATCGTAAGCCCCCACCGAGGTGTAGAGGATGATTTCGCCGGGTTCGGTGCGCGGCCGGCCGGCGTCCGAGAGCCCGCTGCAGCACCGACCCTACTCGTCGAGTACCTCGGCCTCGCCATCGAGGATGGCGGTCTTCAAGGCAGGTGGGGGCCTCGGCGACGATCGATGGAAAGCGATCCGTCCAGTCATGCCCGCCACGGGTCAGAACTTTCACGCCGGCTGGCTCGATGTGGACGGCCAATCGATAGCCATCCCACTTAACCTCGAAAACCCAGTCTCTGCCCTTTGGTGGCTTTGATATAAGCAGCGCCAGGCACGGGTCGATGCGGCTCGGCATGGGGTCTGGGGGTGGCTGCTTGACACGTCGAACTGGCCAGCGGGTCTGCAGTAGTGGTTCTACTGCATCACGAAGATCGGCTTTGATGGACGCCTCGCCATCCTCCAATCCCAGCTTCTAAAGCTGAAACAGTGCGCCGCGCCGCCGTGTTCAGTCAACCAGATTGCGCACCAGTACAGTAAGTTCGCCCTCTTCGGTCATGCCACCACGAAACGCATGCACGATGACCAGTGAACGATCCTCGCCTTCAGTGCTTTCGGGTTTGATGCCGCGGCGAGCACATTCGCCAACAAGCACCCGCCTCATCATTGCAACCGAGGCAGGGTCAGTCGACTCAGCGTAACGGGACACAGTTCTTCCTTCCGATTGGGCGAAAGGAGAATGGTCTCCCAAGCGACGGTGCGCCCTGATGTTCCGCAAAAACATCATGCCCTTTCCCGTAAAAGTTGGGAGTATTTAGTCTAGTGTAGGCCGTGAACCCATAAACGGCCAGAAATGACCGGCGCACGGATAGCTTAGCTCGTGAGCAAAGAGGTGCCAATCGCCGTAACG
>UCOA01000208.1 GCA_900474095.1 Hyphomicrobiales bacterium
CTCGGCGCGAGCCGCCGGCATCCTGGATGTTGAAGTGGCGTTTTCCGGCGCCGGAACCGCTCTGGCCGTACAGCGTCAGCTGGTTGACCTCGCAGCCGAGACCGACCATCAGCACGCCGCCGAAATTCACGTGGCGGGTATAGCCGGCCAGCGTACGGTGCAGGTTCTTCATGCCGTCGCCGGTCGAACTCATGCCGCAGCCCTGATCGTGGACAATGGGCACGAAGCCGTCGATGCCCTCATAGCGCGGCAGAATGGTCTTGTTGGCCTCCTCGGCAATGGCACGACAGACCGTGGTGGAACAGTTGACGCTGGCGATGATGCCGATGAAATTGCGTGTCGCGGCGCGGCCGTCGGCGCGGCGATAACCCATGAAAGTGCGTGCCTTGTCGACGGCACTTGCCGCCTCCGGCGGCACCGGCGCGCCGATCGACAGGCGGTCCTGATCGAAAGCCAGATTGTGCGAATGGACGTGGTCGCCGGGCGCGATATCGACCGTCGCGCGGCCGATCGCCTGACCGTACTTGATTACCGGCTCACCGGCGTGAACCGGATGGATCGCCACCTTGTGGCCGGGATCGATCCTGGCAGAAGCACGCACGCCATCCGGCAATTCACCGCCCGACTCGATGGCGAGCGACGCGACGGCCACGTTGTCTTCCGGCGACAAAACGATGAAGGAAGGTGCGGTCACCCTTGGTATCTCCCTTGACGGTTTTTGCTGAACGAGCGTACTCATTCACTTTTGTCTTTTATCTACAATAGACAGTTTGTCGTCAATGGGTATTATGCATTCGACCGGCTCGCAGCAAAAACGCAACGACCGCATCAAAAACAAAATCAGGGATCGAAACAACCATGAAACTTCGGATATCAAGCCGAGACAGGGCCAGACGGACCGGATAGAGCACCTCACATATCGAACCAGGATCCTCGGTTCGATTGACAGAAACCCCTATCCGGTCGGCAAAATCATGGCGAAACAGAACACCGTCTTCAAGGACGCCTTCAACCGCTGCCTCAAGCTGCTTGCGGAAACCTCCGCATTGCCATCCGAGCCGGAGCTTGGCGCGACGCTCGGAGTCAGCCGCACGACCATACGGGCGATCCTCACGCGCATGGAAGAGCTGCAGCTGATCGCCTGGGACAAGCGGGCAAAGGTGGTGCTGCGGCAACCGAAAGCCGACGATTATTACCCGGCCGAGGAAACCGATTCCCTGGCCGAAATCATCGAGCGGAGTTTCATGCGCCGGATCCTCGCCGGTGGTGCAGAGCCGGGAATGCAGATCAACGAGCTGGAGCTCGCCCGTGACATCGGGACCGGCACGACAAGTGTCCGCGAGTTCCTTATCCGCTTCAGCCGCTTTGGGCTGATCGAGAAAAGACCGAACAGCCACTGGATCCTCAAGGGTTTCACCAGCGAATTCGCGCTTGAGCTGACCGAGGTGCGCGAAATGTTCGAGCTGCGCTCCGCGGTGAGTTTTGCGGCGCTCGATCCAGATCATCCGGCGTGGCTGGAGCTAGAACGGATCGAGACGATGCACCACGAAATCCTGGCCGACATCGACAACCGCTATGGCGAATTCTCCGAGCTGGACGAACGCTTCCACCTGCTCGTGCACAAATCCTCGAGCAACCGTTTCATCGTCGATTTCTACGACATCATCGCCATCGTCTTCCACTACCACTACCAGTGGAACAAGGCGAATGCGCGCGAACGCAATGCCCGCGCACTGGAAGAACATCTCGCCTATATCGCCGCGCTGAAGACACGCGACCCAGCGCAGATCGAATCGGCCTGCCGGCGGCATCTCAAGTCCGCGCGCGAAACCCTGCTTCAATCCATTCAATAGCCGGATTCAGAGATATGATAACAACGCCGATCCTCCAGTTTGGAACCAGCCGCTTCCTGCAGGCCCATGCCGATCTCTTCATCAGCGAGGCGCTGGAGACAGGTCAAGCGATCGGCAAGATCACGGTGGTCCAGACGACCGGATCACCGGAACGAGCCGGGCGATTGAGCGCATTGGCGGCGCCGGGCGGCTTCCCGATCACCATCCGTGGACTGGCCGGCGGCGTCGAGATCGACCGGACACAGAATGTCACCAGCGTCGCGCGCTCCCTTTCGACGGCAAGCGATTGGGAAGAGGTGAGGCGGATCGTCGCCGAAGAGGTGGAGATCCTGGTCTCGAATACCGGGGACACGGGTTACAATGTCCGAGACGACGATCTCGACGAACAGATTCCCGTTTCCTTTCCGGGCAAATTGCTCTGCCTGCTTCACGCTCGCTTCGCTGCAGGCGGCGGCCCGCTCACTGTCCTGCCGTGCGAGCTGATCAGCCGCAATGGCGACAGGCTCAAAGAGATAATTCTTGGCCTTCAGGCAGAGCGAATCAAAATCGCGGATTTCGCAAGCTGGCTTTCGACGGTTGTGATCTGGGGCAATACGCTCGTCGACCGCATCGTTTCCGAGCCCCTGGAACCGGCTGGCGCAGTGGCGGAGCCCTATGCGCTCTGGGCCATCGAAAACCAAGCGGGACTGAAAGTGCCGTGCACTCACCCGTGCGTGCTTCTGGTCGACGACCTGACGCCGTTTGAGAAGCTCAAGCTGCATATTCTCAATCTCGGCCACACGGTGCTTGCCGATATCTGGCTGAAAACGTCGCGACCGCGGGATGAGACCGTAAAGGGCATCCTGCGCGACGCGGATGTCGCCGCGACATTAATGGGCATCTACGAGACCGAGGTCATCCCCGGCTTTGCCGCCATGGGTCTCGGCCAGGAAGCGACCAACTACGTCGCGCTGACGCTCGACCGGTTCCGCAACCCGTTTCTCGAGCACCGGATTGCCGACATCGCCAACCATCATGCCGAAAAGCTTGTCCGGCGCATCGCCGATTTCCGAGCCTGGAGCCCAGATGTTCCGATGCCGAAACTCGCAGCGATCAGCGAAAACTGCTGATCAATAGCCGGCCACCGGCTTGGTTTCGTTCTCGGCGCCGGTCAGGAAATCCTCGCGCAGCTTGGTCGTGGCGCTGACGAGAAGCGTCACATCGGTTCCGATAGCCATGAAGTCCGCGCCCATGTCGCGATAGAGACGCGCCTGCTCAAGGCTGAGGGTCATGATGCCGCGCGCCTTGCCGGCTCTCCTGATCCGCGCGAACGCGTCCTTGATGGCGGCAGTCACCTCTGGGTGGCCCGGCTGGCCGAGCTGTCCCATATCGGCGGCAAGATCGGATGGACCGATAAACAACCCGTCGATCCCGTCGAGCGCGGCAATGTCGTCAAGCGCCGCCAGCCCCGCCCGGCTCTCAATCTGGACGATGAGGCAGATTTCCGCATTCGCGGTTTCCAGATAATCGCCGATCCGGCTGAACTGCGATGCCCGGCCAAGCGCAGCACCGACGCCACGTACGCCATGCGGTGGGTAACGCACCGCCCGCACCAGCGCCTGCGCCTGTTCGACGCTCTCGACCATCGGGATCAGCAGCGTCTGCGCTCCCGCGTCGAGGATCTGCTTGATCATCCAGGTTTCGCCGACCGGCAGGCGCACGATCGGATGGCTTGCCGAGCGCGCCACCGCCTGCACCTGCGAAGACAGGAGCGGGATATCGTTCGGGCCATGTTCCCCATCGATCAGCAGCCAGTCATAACCACTGCCCGAGACGATTTCAGCTGCATAGGGGCTTGCCAGAGCGACCCACAAACCGAGTTGGAACCGATCCTCGCCTATCGCGGCCTTGAAAGTGTTTTTCGGGGCGGGCATCGATATCTCTCCTTGCGGCTTTGCCGACGTAGTTAAAACGGTGACGCACCAACTGTGAAGCGGTTTATCAGCGGATGCCTGCTTAATATCGAATTGGCCGACCACGCAGTTGACCTGGCCCTTGGGTACACTCCCATAAGGAAAGCGGCCAACAACAAACGAGGTGATTCGTGCGTCCTTCCGCTCAATTCCTAAATCCATCCGAGGCCGCCAAGCGGCTCAGCGTTTCCACGAAGGCGCTGCGCCTATACGAACAGCGCGGCTTGATAGTGCCAATCCGCACCGCGGCTGGATGGCGCGCTTACGGTCCCGTCGAGATGGCCAGTGCCGAGGAAATCGTTGCTCTGCGCGACCTTGGTCTAAGCCTCACTCAGGTGGGACGGGTATTGAAGGGCGATCCGGAGTGCCTCGGGCCCGCCTTGACCGCACACCAGACGATGCTCGAAGGCCACGTCCGTCAACTTACCAAGATTATCGACAAGGTGCGCATCGTCCGAACAGACTTGGCGGCCGGCCGAACGCCCCCCGTCGAAGAACTCGCACGGCTGATACGCCGCACAGACGTCAGTGTCGCTTTTCGACCTCCGCGGCTGGGATATCCCAGCCGCCTTTTGATTCGGAGGTTTCGGTTCATGCGATACCGCCGAGGCAGACATATTTG
>UCOA01000217.1 GCA_900474095.1 Hyphomicrobiales bacterium
CCCGGCACTGCGTGCCGACCCTCCCCTTCAAGGGGAGGGTCTTGCCATCCGGCAGCCTCGCTTGCAATCTGAGCGGGAGGAGAGCGCAATGGCAAAAGGCCTTCAAAACTCGATCGCTTCAAAATCGTCAACAGCCGCCGCCTTCGCATCGGCGCCACCGACTCGGAAGCAAGATTGTGGCGCCACCTCGAACGCATCCCTATCGAAGGGACTCATTTCCGCCGGCAGGTGCCGATCGGGCCGTATTTTGCCGATTTCGCCTGCCACCAGATCGGCCTTGTGATCGAACTTTGACGGCAGCCAGCATTCATCGGAAAGGGGCTTGCAGCATGATGAGAAACGAACGGCCTTTCTTGAAAGCCAGGGCTACCAAGTCCAGCGCTTTTGGAATTCGGAGGTGTTCAACGAACTCGACGCAGTGCTAGACACCATTTTTGCCATTGTGCAGCAACGTCAAATTTTGCTAGCAGAAGCCAGCCATTTTCACCCCACCCCGGCACCGCGTGCCGCCCCTCTCCGCCACGGAGAGGGTGAGGAAGAAATCTGATGCCCGATCTTCTGCTTGAACTCCGCTCCGAGGAAATCCCGGCTCGCATGCAGCGCAAGGCTGCCGGCGACCTGAAGAGGCTCTTGACCGATGCGCTGGTCGAGGCGGGGCTGACCTATGAGGGCGCCAGGGAATATTGGACGCCGCGGCGGCTGACGCTCGATATCCGCGGCCTGAACACCCGCTCGGCGGATGTCCACGAGGAGCGCAAGGGCCCGCGCACCGATGCCAATGAAAAGGCGATCGAAGGCTTTTTGCGCGGCGCCGGACTGACATCGATCGATCAGGCGCATGTCCACAGCGACCCAAAAAAAGGCGATTTCTACGTCGCCCACATCGTCAAGCCCGGCCGCCCGGCGGAAGAGATCATCGCCGAGGTCATGCCTGGCATCATCCGCAACTTCCCCTGGGGTAATCCGATGCGCTCCGGCGTCGCTTCGGCGAAGCCGGGTTCCCTGCGCTGGGTGCGACCGCTGCAATCGATCATCTGCCTGTTCGGCCCGGAACACGAGGAAACCCGCGTCATTCCGTTCGAGGTCGATGGCATTACGGCCTCGAACATCACCTATGGCCACCGATTTCATGCGCCGGAAGCGATCACCGTCCGCCGCTTTGCCGATTACGCCGAGAAGCTGGAAAAGGCCTATGTCATGCTCGACGGCGATCGGCGCAAGGATATCATCCTCCACGATGCTCGTGATATCGTCTTTGCCAACGGCCTTGAGCTGGTCGAGGACGAGGGCCTGCTGGAGGAGGTCTCCGGCCTCGTCGAATGGCCGCAGGTGCTGATGGGCACTTTCGAGGAGGACTATCTGGCGATCCCGTCGGAAATCATCCGCCTGACGATCAAGACCAACCAGAAGTGTTTCGTCACGCGCCGCCCGGGCGAGGAAACCCTCTCGAACAAGTTCATCCTCGTTGCCAATATCGAGGCAAAGGACGGCGGCAAGGAAATCGTCCACGGCAACGGCAAGGTCGTGCGCGCCCGCCTGTCGGATGCCAAGCATTTCTGGACCCGCGATCAGGGTAACCTGCCGGACCTCGAAACGCTGGGAGCCTCGGCGAAGAAGTTCGACCTCGACCTGAAAAAGCCGCTCGACCAGCGCATGGCCAAGCTCGATGCGCTGGTCGTGACGTTCCATGCCAAGCTGGGAACGCAAGGCGAGCGGGTTCAGCGCATCCGCTCACTCGCCGCCGAATTGGCGAAGGTGACCGGCGCCGATCCGACCCTGGTTGATCGCGCCGTCATCCTTGCCAAGGCCGATCTGCGCACCGAGGCCGTTGGCGAGTTCCCCGAGCTTCAGGGCATCATGGGCCACAAATATGCGCTCCTGCAGGGCGAGGACGCCTCTGTTGCTGCGGCGATCGAGGACCATTACAAGCCGCAGGGCCCTTCGGACCGGGTGCCGGACGACAAGGTCGCCATCACCGTGGCGCTTGCCGACAAGCTCGATACGTTGGTTGGCTTCTGGGCGATCGATGAAAAGCCGACCGGTTCGAAGGACCCCTATGCGTTGCGCCGTGCTGCTCTGGGAGTAGTTCGTATCATGCTGGAGCGGAAAGTGCGGCTGCCGCTTGCCAAACCATTTAGGCAGGCAACGATTCTACTGCTTGGAAATCCCGATGGGATAAGTGGACCGGACATCGACGCTCTTCAGGTCGACCTCCTCTCCTTCTTCCACGACCGTCTGAAAGTTTACCTCCGCGATCTCGGCGCCCGCTACGATCTGATCGACGCCGTATTGGCCTCGGGGCAGACACCCTCATCCGGCCCGGAGCCAGTCCTCGGGCTTTCCGCAAACGACGACCTCCTGATGGTCGCCCGCCGCGTCGAGGCGCTGACCGCCTTTATCACCTCGGAAGACGGGCAAAACCTGCTCGCCGGCACCAAGCGCGCCACGCAGTTGCTGGCGGCCGAGGAAAAGAAAGGCACGGAAGTCGCGGAGACCGTCAATCCGGCGCTCTTCCGGCTTGATCAGGAAAAGGCACTCTACAAGGCCGTCACCGAGGCGTCGCAGGAAGCCGCCGCGGCCATTGCGCAGGAAGATTTCCGCTCGGCCATGGAGGCCCTGTCGAAGCTCCGCGGCCCCGTCGATCAGTTCTTCAACGACGTCCTCGTCAACGACGAAGATCCGGCCATCCGCGCCAATCGCCTCGCCCTGCTCGGTATGATCCGCGCGGTGACGGGGACGGTCGCAGACTTCTCGAAGATCAGCGGCTGAGGGAACGGCCGATGGGGATAAAAATCCTCGTCAGCGCCTGTCTCATGGGCCATGCCGTCCGCTATGACGGGCGGGCAAAGCCGCTTGCGCATCCGGCGCTCGATCGCTGGCGCGCGGAAGGGCGGCTGGTGTCGATCTGTCCGGAGATGTCGGCGGGCATGCCGGTGCCGCGGCTGCCGGCGGAGATCGAACCGGGAAAAATAGCTGACGACGTTCTCGCCAGTGGTGGCCGCGTTCTGGAGAGCAACGGCGGCGATGTGACGGCCGAGTTCCGGCAGGCGGCGAAAAATGCCCTGGCGCTGGCAATCGAGGCCGGCTGCGCCTATGCACTCCTGATCGACGGCAGCCCGTCCTGCGGTTCAAGCTTCGTCTATGACGGCAGCTTTTCCGGTGACCGCCGGCCGGGCGAGGGCGTGACGGCAGCGCTGCTCCGGAAAAATGGCATCCAGGTCTTTTCCGATCGCGATATCGACGCCCTCGTCGAAGCGGTAGCGCGTTCCGACTGAACGTTGCCGGACCGCACGAAATAAAAAAGGCAGCGCCCGCAAACGCTGCCTTTCCTGTTGTATCTTGGGCCTGTTGTATCTTGGGCCGATCAGCCCGCCTTGCGCCACTGGGGCTGCCGGCGGGTCTCGGTGGGTGCGCCGCGATCGGAGATGCGGAAACCGCGAATGAGGTTCAGGAGCTCTTCCGTATCGTCGGCCAGTACCTGGGCCGACGCCGTCGTTTCTTCCGCCATCGCGGCGTTCTGCTGCGTGGCGACGTCGAGCTGGTTCATCGAGCCGTTGATGCTGCGCAGGGTCGTATCCTGTTCCGAAGCACTGTAGGCAATCTTGGCGACGATTTCGTTTGCCGCCTGGATCTGGCTCGCAATCCGCTTCAACGCCTCCCCGGCCTCGCCCACCAGCTTGACGCCGTTGACCACCTGGCCGGAGGAACGGGAAATCTGTTCCTTGATCTCCTTGGCGGCAGCGGCAGAGCGTTGCGCCAGTTCGCGCACTTCCTGCGCCACGACGGCGAAACCCTTGCCGCTTTCGCCCGCCCGCGCCGCCTCGACACCGGCATTCAGGGCGAGCAGGTTGGTCTGGAAGGCGATTTCGTCGATCACGCCGATGATCTTGGAGATCTCGTCGGAGGATTTTTCGATGCCGCTCATGGCCTCGATCGCCTGCGAGACGATGGCTTCGCTGCGAGACGCATCGGCGCTGACCGCCTGCACCCGCTTGCTCGCCTCGCTGGCACCCTCGGCCGTGTGGCGCACGGAGGCCGACAGTTCGTCGACCGCGGCGACGGTTTCTTCAAGATTGGCAGCCTGCTGCTCGGTGCGGCGGGCGAGTTCCAGCGATGCGTTGCGGATTTCTTCCTTGCTGCCGCCGATATCGGCTCCCTTGCCGTTGACCCTCGACATGGCCGCCTCGAGCCGCACCAGCGCATTGTTGAAGTGTTCGCGCAGTGTCGAATAACTGGGGCCGAGATCGCCGCAGCGGATGGTCAGGTCGCCGGTCGCCAGAACTTCCATGGCCTCGCCGATCGTCGCTACCACATGCGCCTGCAGTTCCGCTTCCTCGCGTTGAAGGTCGAGATTGTGCTGGCGCTCGGCGTTGATCTCGGCCTGCTGTTCGGCCTGACGGCGCGTCATCTCGTGCCGTTCGCGGACCTTCTGCTGCAATGATTGCGTTGCCGTCGCCATCAAGCCCACTTCGTTGCGCAGGTTCGTGTGCGGGATGTCGATCGAAACATCTTCGTCGGCAACTGCCTGGAGCGCCGTGTGGATCGCCTGCAGCGGCTTGGTGATGCCGCGGATGACGTACCAGGCGGCGCCGATGCCGAAACCGAAAACGATCAGGCCGATGGACAGAGCCTTCCAGATGGTGGCGCTGACCTGCGCATCGAGGTCGTCGATGTAAAGGCCGGTGACGACAACCACCTGCCAGGGCTCGAAAGCTTCGGCATAGCCGCTCTTGCGAAAGAAGGCGTCGTCCGGCTCGCCGGGCTTGCTGGCATAGAAGTTTGTCTGGCCGCCGCCGGCGCGTCCAAGCCTGACCAGTTCGTCGCGGAACTTGTAGCCTTTTGGATCGGCAACGCCCTTGGCGCTCTTGCCGACCTTGCGGGCGTCGGGGTGGAATTTCATGACGACATCGTAGTCGTAGCCGAAGAAGTATCCGTCCGGATCGAACTTCATCGCCGTCAAGGTCTTGAAGGCTTGCGCCTGTGCCTCTTCACGGGTCAGTTCACCCGCCGTTTCTCGTTCGTGGAAAGCCTTGAGCACCGACACGGCCGATTGCACCTGGGTGCGCAGCGTGTCGTAGCGGGCCTGGTAGAGCGCGTCGCTCGAGGCAGATATCTGGAAATGGACGGCCGCTGCGAAAGCAACGAACAGGCCGATAACGAGCAGCAGCAGTTGCCGCGAAATCCTGAGGTTCTTCATGGTGTTCACGCGATCCAAACACCGGCAGCCAAGGGAACGCCGGCAAATCCACTTAATGATGCAGGGGTAAGGGCAGGTCGCACGCCGCGGCCACCGGAAATCATTTCCGAGACTATGTTAATCTGAACGTGCTTAAGAAAAGCCTACTGCATAATTCCTTAAATCGGGATCGATTTAAGGAATTATGCAGCAGATCAAAGCTTTACAGTGACCTGGGCGCGTCTGAAAAAGACGCGCGGCGCTGTATGCGTCAGCTGACGAATGCTACTTTCTTGCTGCGCAAAAAATTACGCCCCTGCTTCTCTCAGGGGCGCAATTTCTCGCCTTGGAAGGCGAATGCCCGTTCAGCCATTTCAGCGTGGCTGGCTAGGGCAGGGACAGGGAACTCCCGCACTATTTTAGCCGAAGTTGGAAATTTTCCAGATCAACTTCTTGTGAATGGCTGTCTCGCGGCGTTACCGCGGCGATGCCGGCCATCGATGCGGCGGAGACCGCGCCGGTTTTCACCGTGCCGTCGATGACGGAAAGAGTGGCCGTTGCTCCGGTCTCGGCCGGCTGTGCATCCGCTGGAGCCTTCGCCAGATGCTCTGTGGGCGGAGCCATTTCGAGCTGCGCCGCCTTGACTGCTTCCTCTGAAGCCTTGGTGATGAAGACGACCGGGGAGCCGCCGAGCCAGGCCTCGGTGCGCACCAGCTTCATCTCGCCGTCAATTTGCTTGAGTTCCACCCGGTCAGTGCCGGGAGCGACGTCGGGAACGACATAGCTCGTCTTCTTGGTGACGACCGGTGGCGGGCAATGGGTGCAGGAAAGCTGCGAGACGCTGTTGTTTGCGTCCTGTCCTGCCTTCACGACTTCAACCGACGACGCGCTGGCCGAACCGGCGGTAAGCAGGCTGGCGACTGTGAACAACAGGGTGCGCATCGGCATTCTCCTCGATAATCCGTGCGCGGAGATTATTCATTCTCCGTTACGTTCCCGTCAGGAGAATTGGTAAAAATTGAGTGAGTGTTTCGATTTCTAGCGGCCCCGCGTCAGTCCCTCTCGCGCTCGATTGCCTGCCAACCGATATCACGGCGACAAAAGCCGTTATCCCACTCGACGCCGTCGAGAGCGGCGTAGGCCGCTTTTTGGGCTGCGCTGACGGTCCGGCCCATGGCGGTGACATTCAGTACGCGGCCGCCCGTCGCCACCAATTGCCCGTCATTCAGTGCCGTGCCGGCATGGAAGACCTTGGTCGCGCTGTCTTCAGCGGGCAATTTCCGGATCGGCGTGTTCTTCTCGTACGAGCCTGGATAGCCCTTCGATGCCATCACCACCGTCAGCGCCACCTCGTCGCGCCATTCTGCGCGCGCGGATGCCAGCGTCCCCGTAGCGGCGGCATGGAGCAGCAGCAACAGATCGCTCTTCAGCCGCATCATCAGCACCTGGCATTCGGGATCGCCAAAGCGGACATTGTATTCGATCAGTTCGGGACCCTTGGCGGTGATCATCAGGCCGGCGAAAAGCACACCGGTGAACGGATGGCCGCTGTCGGCCATGCCGGCGATCGTCGGCTCGATGATTTCGCGCATCGTCCGCTCGACCATCTCCGCCGTCATCACCGGCGCCGGCGAATAGGCGCCCATGCCGCCGGTGTTCGGCCCGGTATCGCCGTCACCGACGCGCTTGTGGTCCTGCGCCGAGCCAAACGGCAAGACGGTCTTGCCGTCGCAGAGGCAGAAGAAGCTCGCCTCCTCGCCATCGAGATAAGCCTCGACGACGACCTCCGCGCCAGCCGCGCCGAAGGTGCCGGAAAAACAGCTGTCGATGGCGTCCAGCGCCTCGTCCAGCGTCATCGCCACCGTGACGCCCTTGCCGGCGGCAAGCCCATCGGCCTTGATGACGATCGGTGCGCCCTGTTCGAGCACGTAAGCCTTGGCCGGCTCGGCAGACGTGAAGCGCTGATAGGCGCCGGTCGGGATATTGTATTTGGCGCAGATGTCCTTGGTGAAACCCTTGGAGCCCTCGAGCTGAGCCGCCGCCGCCGAAGGGCCGAAGACGGCGATGCCGCCCGCGCGCAGGGTATCGGCAAGCCCCGCCACCAGCGGCGCCTCCGGGCCGACCACGACGAAGTCGATTGATTCCCTGCGGCAGAAGCCGAGCACGGCGCTGTCGTCGGTAATATCGAGGTCGACGAGCGTCGCTTCTTCGCCGATGCCGGGGTTGCCCGGCGTCGCGTAGAGTGCCGAAAGCAACGGCGATTGCGCTAGTTTCCATGCCAGCGCATGCTCACGCCCGCCCGACCCGATCAACAGAACTCTCATTGCCCACTCCCGCTGCCGCGTTGCTGAGGTGCGGTTAAGGTGAGGGCGGCTTAAGGTCAAGGCAAAATCTGGGCCGTGCCTCGGGTGACGGGTCGTTCAGAGCAGTTTTGAGGAACCGGCGCGGCGTCTGCCGCCGTTGACGACCGCGTGGTCTGCATCGCGGCCAGCCAATTCCGCCGCCTGCTTCAGCGCCCAGATCGAGAGGTCGGGCAGAGCCAGCGGCCTGCTGATCAGATAGCCCTGGAAATGGTCGCAGCCCGCTGCCGTCAGCAAAGCGAGTTTCTCACGGCTGTCGACGCCTTCGCCGATCACCGACATCTCCTGCGCGTGGCAGAGCGCGATCATTGCCTTTAGCGCCGGCAGCGATTCCTCGTTGGCAAGGGTTTCCACCAATGCCCGGTCGAGCTTGATGGTATCGGCGGTATATTCGATGATCTGCTGCACCGAGGTATAGCCGGCGCCGAAATCGTCGATGGAGATGCGGAAACCTTTTTCACGCAGGGCCTCGATATTTCGGTGCAACTGGTCACCGAGCTTGACGGCATAGGTCTCCGTCAGCTCGATCTCGATCGTCCGCGCATCAAGCCGGTGCCGTTCCACGCAATCGCTGAAATAGTCGCCGATCGATTTCGAGTGCAGTTCCGCCGACGAGATGTTGATGGCAAGAACCGTCTCCGGCCCGAACAACGCCTTCAGATGCTGGTGGTCCGACATTGCCCGGTTGATCACCCACCAGTCGATCTTGGTGAACTGGCCGGTGCTTTCGGCGATCGGTACGAATTCGTCCGGCGTGACGTTGCCAAGCGTCGGGGAAACCCAGCGCAGCAACGCCTCACAGCCGGTCACTCTGCCGCGCGTGTCGACGATGGGCATGTAAACAAGGTGGAATTGCTCGTCCGGATCGACCAGCCGCAGTTCCTCCTGGATGTGGCGAATTCGGTCGCGCTTGTCCTGGAGCGCGCGCGAGAAGCGGGACGAGCGGTTCTTGCCGTTGGTCTTGGCCTGATACATGGCCGCATCGGCATTCGAAACAAGCTCGGCCAGGTTCGTTGCATCCGTCGGGCATAGGGCCACGCCGATGCTGGCGGTGACCGGATAATGTTTGCCGCGCACTTCAAAGCCACCGGAAAATAGCGCCAGGATGATGGTGCACATTTCGCGGATCGTGCCGTCCCCGGACGCCGATTGCACGAGAACGGCGAATTCGTCGCCCGAAAGACGTGCAAAGACGACCGGCGGCAGGGATCGGCGCGTGACGATCTCGCCGACCGCACCTTCGATCCTGACCGCGAGCGTCTTCAGAAGCTCGTCGCCGACCTCATGCCCGTATTTGTCGTTGACGAACTTGAAGTTGTCGATGTCGATGAACAGCAGGCTGCAGTGACCGCTCTTGGTCGTAACCTTGTAGACGACTTCTGCCGCGAGCGTGTTGAAATGGCCACGATTGCTGATGCCGGTCAGCGTATCCGTCCACGATGTGTGCTGAACCAGGTGCAGCGCGCGCCGGGACTGATCGTGCAACTGTTTGATGTTTCCGGTCAATCGGCCGATTTCGCCGGCGGCGCCGGTTTCCGTGATGCCATCGTGCTCGCCGCTCATCACGGCCGTCACCTGCTGGTCGAGTGCTGAGATCGGATTGGTGATGAAGCGGCGGATGAGGATGATCATCAGGCCGACGGAGACGAGGCTCATGGCCAGTGCCCCGAGGCTCAAAAGCAGCTTCAACTGATGCATATCACCCGCATTGTGAGACGGCGGCACGGTCAACGTGGCAAACAGCGATGGCGCCAGCCGCACGGACGCCGCAAGGTCGTCGTCGCGAATCGATTGCCGGGGCACGACATCGAAGTCGATCGCAGTTTTATACTCGTTTTGCAGCTTGCTCTGCATACCGAGAAACTGCGTCGGTTCGACTGCTACCTGAACCAGAAGCGCATTTTTCTTGGCGCTCGGCAGCGGCCGGCTGAAGGTGACGGGGTCTATGAATTCCGAATAGACGATCAGCGACCGCATCTGAGGTTCGCGAAGATAGGTCGAGTCCCGCAACTGGCTGCCGGCGACCAGCCGGCGCGCCAGTGCAAGCTGCGGCTCGCCGATCTCCGCAAAAGGGTCCTCGCTGTTTTCGAAGTAATAGCCCGGTGTCAGATCCGGATTGAGAATGGCGAAGGAGATGAACTTCTTCGGATCGTCGGAGAGCGAGCGGATGCTCTGCTGCAGCCTGATCCCAAGCGCATTGTTGCGGTAGGCTTCATCGGTTTCGGAGACGAACAGCCGGACTGCGTTGCCCTCGAGGAGTGAATAGAGGAAGCTGCGGCTCTGGTTGACCTCGTTTCGGAACAGGGCGGCGATATGGTCGAGTTGCTGCGACAGCCGCGCCCGCTCCAGCGCCAGCACCGAATGGCTTTGCGCGATATAGACCGACAGCGCCGCGAGCAGATATCCCGTCAGCACGACAGGAAATATCAGGAAAAAGGCACGTTTTCCGAGCGTCACTGGAAATTTGCCATCGAGCTGATGATGCGCCGGCGGGTCTGGATCGACTGGACTGAGAGTTCCTTCTGATACTGGCTCTTCGCCAGGATTTCGGCGGGCGGATAGATTTCGGTGTTCGAACGCATCTCGGCCGGAATGAGTTTCAGCGCCGCTTCGCTTGCCGTCGGCATGGTCAGCGCCTCGGCGTTGGCTGCGGCACTTTCCGGCGAGGCGATGAAGTCGAGCAATTGCAGTGCGAGCTGTTTGCGGGGCGTGGCTGTGGTCACGGCCATGCAGTCGAGCCAGGAGAACGTGCCTTCCTCCGGTACCGCGTAACGCCAAACGCCCGGCGTTCCGCGTTTGTCGTTGAGCACATGCTGGTCGCCGCTATAGGCGATCGCCATGTAGATGTCCTTGCCGAGGTCGGGATTCTGGATCGAGGTGATGACATAGTCATAGGTCAGCACGAAGGGCGCCTGCTTCTTCATCACTTCGAAAGCTTGCTTCAGCGTCTCGTTGTCGTTGGCGTTGATCGACTTGCCGAGCAGCACCAGCGGCGCGATGAACGCCTCGTTGTGGTCGTCATACATGGCGATGTGCTTTTTCAGCTCCGGCGCCGGCGACATCAGGTCGTTCCAGGAGGTGGGCACTGTCTTGACCATGTCCGAGCGGTAGACGATGCCCATCGTCCCCCACAGATAGGGCATGGCGTAGCCGGCGCATCGTGACGTCCACTGGGGCTGGTAGTCTTTCAGCGAAGGCACGTTCTCTTCCGTCAGCGGCTCCAGAATGCCGCGTTTTCCGAAAAGTTCTGCGCCGTTCTCGCCGACGACGACAAGATCGATGTTGCTGTTGGGATCGGCCAGAACCTCGTCGCGCGCATCGCCGCTGTCGTAATAGATCTGGTTGACGGCAACGCCGGACTTCTCCGTCCAGCGGTCAAGGATTTTCTGGTCGATATAGGATTCCCAGATCAACAGGTTGAGCGTCTCCGCGTGCCCGGGCGAGGCCGAAAACGGCGCCCCAAGCGCGATGGAAACGGCAATTAACGTCTTGCGCATTGAAGTTATCCCGACAGTCCCCAGACAGAACCTTAACCCGCAATGCTTGATGAATACTTACAAGGGGATGCGCTGGACGCGGTTGCCATGAAATGTCGCAGGGGTGGCTGTTTGGATCTTCGGTTAGAGCACGATGCCGAAATGTTTAAGCGGTTTTTTTGGACGACATCATGCTCCAACTTCTTTGATGTAAAGCCGAGATTTTAGGTCGCTTCGACCTAAAATCAGCCGGCTCTAGCGGTGGCGGGGCAACTTCGGCAGCAAGATCGTCAGCAGGCCGAGCAGCGGCAGGTATGAGCAGATCGTATAGACGAACGATATGCCCTTGTGATCCGCAACGACGCCGAGCACGGCAGCGCCGATGCCACCGAAGCCGAAGGCAAAGCCGAAGAACATGCCGGCGATAAGCCCGACGCGCCCCGGAACCAGCTCCTGCGCGAAAACCACGATCGCGGAAAACGCGGAGGAGAAGATGAAACCGATCAGGACAACGAGGGCTGCGGTCCAGAACAGGTTGGCATAGGGCAGGATCAGCGCGAAGGGAATGACGCCGAGGATCGAGAACCAGATGACGAAGCGCGCGCCGAAACGGTCGCCGATCGGCCCGCCGAAGATAACCCCCGCCGCCGATGCGCCGAGAAACAGGAACAACAGCAGCTGCGCATCCTGGACGCCGAGACTGAACTTCTCGATTGCGAAGAAGGTGAAATAGCTGGAAAGGCTGGCAAGATAGGCATTTTTCGTCGCGGTCAGGATGACGAGGATGACGAGCGTCCAGATAACCTGGTTGCGCGGCAGGGGGAGGGTGCGGCTGACGGTCTTGCGGCCTGCAGAGCTGCGCCGGTGGCGCGCGTACCAGACGCTGACCCCGGACAAGACCATGAAGCCGGTCAATGCAATGACCGAGAACCAGCTCAGGCTCTCCTGGCCGCGCGGAATGACGATGAAGGCCGCGAGCAGCGGCCCGATCGCGGTGCCGGTGTTGCCGCCCACCTGAAACAGCGATTGGGCAAGGCCATGCCGCCCGCCGGAGGCGAGCCGCGCCACACGAGACGCCTCGGGATGGAAGATGGCGGAGCCGATGCCGATCATGCAGGCACCCGCAACAAGGACATGGAAGTGATCAGCATTGGCGAGCGTGATCAGCCCGGCGCAGGTGGAAAGCATCGCCGCCGGCAGCGAAAAAGGCATCGGCCAGCGATCGGTGGCGACGCCGACGGCGGGCTGCAGCAGCGAGGCCGTAACCTGAAAGGCGAAGGTCAGAAGGCCGATCTGCACGAAATCGAGCGCGTAGTTGGCCTTCAGCAGCGGATAGAGAGAGGTTAGGAGCGACTGCATGATGTCGTTCATCATGTGGCAGAAGCTGACGGCGACGATGACGGAGAACGCCGTCTTCTCGGCGCTGATGTCCTTGGCCGATGATACCGTCGCCATGTTGTTTCCTCTCCGTCGAATACCGTATCTTGCGTTTATCGCCCTCTGTACCTCGCTTGTGTCTGGCCTGCTTTTGTGCTCTGGTCGCATTTTTTCGAGAGTGGGCCAAATGCGCGTCGTCGATCTCACCGGACAGGACAGCCAGGGCGACGACGAGCATTTCGCCAGCCTTTCCTGGATCGAAAGCGCCGAGGAACCCGTCCTTGCACTCGGCCGGGTCTATCCCGCCGGCTTCCGGGGGCCGCCACACAGCCACACCAAGACGCAACTCTGGTGCGCCCGCGGTGGTGTGGTACTGGTCAGCACGGCCGGCGGTCGCTGGATGATACCGCCCGGTCACGGACTGCTCATTCCGGCCGGTCTCGAACATTTCAGTGAGATGATCAGCGAAGTGCACATGCATTCCATCTACGTCGATCCATCGGTCATCGGCCCGCGTGGTCCGCGTGTGCTTGAAGTGACGGCGCTGGCCGGCAGCCTGATCGAGGAACTGGTGCACTCGAATGAAGAACCACTCTCGCCACGGCGTAAACGCCTGATCATGGAGCTGTTGCTGGACGAGATCGGCCAGTTGCCGGAGCGGCCGCTCGGCCTGCCGTTTCCGGGCGATGCGCGGCTGAGCCGCCTCTGCCGCCATTTCCTCAAGTCGCCGGCAGCCAATGCCGGCATAGACGACTGGGCGCGGGAAGTGGGCATGAGCCGCCGCTCGTTTACCCGGCTGTTTCGTGCCGAGACCGGCGTCAGCTTCGTCACCTGGCGGCAGCAGGCGTGCATCTTCGCATCGCTGCCGCGGCTGGCGGCCGGCGAG
>UCOA01000204.1 GCA_900474095.1 Hyphomicrobiales bacterium
TTGCCATGCTCGCCCCAGAAACTAGCCGGGTCTGCAATACTCTCCGCATACCATCTGACATAGGTCTCGTTGTCGACAAGCGTGCGGTTCTTGCTATCGCGCGACGCAACGTAGAATTTTTCGTTCATGCTTCCCTCATTCCATAATGGCCATTCCACCTGGCGCGCGAGTGAACGGTTCGCAGGGTCTAGATGATCGTCTTCCTTGATCGGCCCGGCAGACCGAAAACACCATCTCGGATCCGGGCATTCGCGTCAGAAGAAGAGTGGCAAAAGCGAGGAGGATCGGCATGCTGATGATGAGTTCCATGGCAACTTCTCCAAGTTGGTCGCTGCTGACACTGAAGCTTATGACCGTTTGACCGATAGATTCTTCTGAACTCGCCCGGCACGGCAGAGCATTATTCGGATCCAGCATGACGGGCCGCAGATTCTCTGCGACGACACTCCAATGGCAATTCGGAATTCAGACGACGTGTCCTCAGATGACTGATCGGCGGCTCGGGGAAACCGCGCCGCGTGTGCGTGATGACGACGCGCGAACCAGGTGACGGCGGCTGAACCAGCACCGTGTCCGGCAGGGACGATACAGGCACAATAACCGCCGCCATTCTGGCTGCGCGTTCAGCCACGGCGAAGATGCCGTTTAGAAAAAGCCGAGGATGGACTTGACCTCAAGATACTCCAGCATGCCTTCGATGCCGTATTCGCGTCCGTTTCCAGATTGCTTGAAGCCGCCAAACGGCGCGTGTGGATCCCAGGCCGGGTAGTTGAGATGAACCTGACCGGAGCGGATCTGCGACGCAACATCCTTGACGATGTTCATATCGTTGCCCTGTACATGCGCGCCCAGGCCGTAAACGGTATCGTTGGCGATGGTGACGGCCTCCTCCACCGTGTCGTAGGGGATGAGGCACAGAACCGGCCCGAAGATCTCCTCCTGGGCTATGCGCATGCCGGTACGCACCTCTGAAAAAATCGTCGGTTTAACGTAGAGCCCGACATCCAGACCGTCCGGACGGCCCTCTCCGCCGGCAATGAGCTTTGCGCCTTCTGAAATGCCGACCCTGATCATGGTCTGGATCCGGTCGAACTGGGCTCGGTTCGCGATCACGCCGTGGGTGCTGGTCTCCGCGAGAGGATCGCCCACGACGATTTCATCTGCGGCCCTTTTGGCAAGTGACTCGATCTCGGAAAGCAGCGCGCGCGGAACGATCATACGCGTCGGCGCGCTGCATGACTGGCCGAGATTGCGAAACGCAGCGGCTATACCCAAAGAAACGGCGCGATCGAGGTCGGCGTCCGGTAGGATCACGTTCGGCGACTTGCCGCCGAGCTCCTGCGCGACACGCTTGACAGTCGGCGCGGCTGCCTCGGCCACCGCGATGCCCGCTCGGGTAGAGCCGGTAATGGAGATCATGTCGATATCTTGATGGGCGGCCAGACCTGCGCCGACGCATGGGCCGTCGCCATTGACAAGGTTGAAAACCCCGGCCGGGAATCCAGCCTCTTCGATCGCCTCAGCGAACAGAAGGGCGTTTAGAGGAGAAAGCTCGCTTGGCTTCAGCACGACGGTGCAGCCCGCTGCGAGCGCCGGCGCAACTTTGGCCGTGATCTGGTAAAGTGGCCAGTTCCACGGGGTGATCATTGCACAGACGCCGATCGGTTCGTGGGTGACGGCTGTGCGGCCGCGCTGCTTGACGAAGGGGAAGGCTTCCAGGACATCGCGAGCGACCTCCACATGGGCCATCGCTAGGGGCACCTGCGCGGTGCGCGCATATCCGATCGCCGCACCTATCTCGAGGGTGATGCATTGTGCAAGCAGTTCGCTGCGCGCTTCAAGAATCGTATGCAGGCGATCAAGCAGACCCGCGCGGTATTCCGGCTTGGTACGGCTCCAGGTGGCGAACGCCCGACGGGCCGCTGAAACGGCCGCGTCCACGTCCTCGCTGTTTCCGAGCCTAATTTGGGTCACAACCTCTTCCGTGGCCGGATTTACCACAACGCCCCTGGCTGTGCCTCTCGGCTCAAGCCATTTGCCGTCGATGAAGAACTTCTCCAGGTGGCCGTTTCGGGACAGGTGTTCGAGGGGCGCGATCATTGTACTAGGTCCTTCAGGCGGTAATAGGCACCGAGGATCGGCAGGAACCAGGGACGCCCGAAATATCCAGGGATCGCTGGCCAGTCGAAATCCTTCCAGGGGTTGAGGTCGGGACGACCGTCCATGACGTCGGTCATGATACTGCCCATCAGCGTCGACATATGGGTGCCGTGGCCGCTATAGCCCATAGAGTAGAAGATTCCGTCGCGTTCCCCGGCGCGGGGCAGGCGGTCGCGGGTCATATCGACCATGCCGCCCCAGCAGTAGTCGATCCGGGCGCCGGCCAGTTCCGGAAAAACGTCGACCATCGCAGCTTTCAGGATCCGGCCGCTTTTTTCGTCGGATTGTGGATTGGACGCCGCAAAGCGTGCCCGCCCGCCGAACAACATGCGGTTGTCCGGTGTCAGCCGCCAGTAGACAACAAGATTGCGCGTGTCGACGACATTGCGACGGGCCGGCATCAGGCGCTCAAGCTCCGACGGTGATAACGGCTCCGTCACGATCAGGAATGCGCCGACCGGCACGATGCGCCGACGGATCCATCCGAGTGGTCCAACCTGGGAAATGCCGCTGGCCAGCAGAACCTGCCGCGCAACGATCTTGCCTCTGGAGGTGGTTACCTCATGCCCGGCGGGAACCTTGTGCATGGCCAGGACGGGCGCGCGTTCATAGACCTCCGCGCCCCGCCGCGCAGCTGCGGTCGCCAGGCCCCGGACGAACCGGCCGACATGCATGTTGGCGCTCTTGGGAAAGAGCAGACCGCCGTGGTAACGGTCGGTCCCAACCTCGCTTTGCAGGTCCTTTCGGGCAATCATCCTCGCGTCGGGATCGACGTTGGCCGCCAAAAGCTCCTGGCTGCGCGCCAGCATGTCGTAGTGCTCGGGTTTGGCGGCAAGCTTGAGCTTGCCTACTCGGGAGAAGCTGCAGTCGATCTGCTCCTCCCCAACGATCCGCTCAACCATGTCGACGCCGGCATCGAAAGCCTTGTAAAGCGCGTTTGCGGCATCCTTGCCGTACTTGCCGGCCATGATCGCATAGTTCTGGGCAAAACCATTGTTGCACATACCGCCGTTGCGTCCGGATGCGGCGTTGCCGATTGTTTCGGCCTCGAGCAGGGCGACCCTGGCGCCCTTCTTGGCAAGCGCCAGTGCGGCGGAAGATCCGGTCAGACCGCCTCCCACCACGGCCACGTCGTACTGGCCTTCAAGGGGTTTGGATGATCCATCATTGAACGGCTGAGACGTATCCAGCCAGTAAGAGGTAAGCTTCATTTTGCAACACCAGCGCGTTAATTTGCATGGGCGCCATGCAAAGCGGAAACATCGGAATTCCTACCAGCCGCGGATTCGCGGCCACCGTGCTTTAATGTCGGGGCTCTGACCGTTGATCACATTGTAGACGTCATGCTGGGCGGCCATCGCGCAGGCATGGTTGGGCAGAATCCGGATCCGCGTACCGACTGGGAGCTCGGGCATTGTCTCGTCGGAACCGGCGCGGATCGCGAGGATGCCGTGTTCCTGACTGGCCTGGGAAACGACGACATCCTTGAGCACCCGCCCCTTTTCGTCGCAGACCGCCCCGTAACCCTGGTCGACGCGCTGGTTTGAGGTTCCACGGTCGCGTGAAAGCGCCATCCAACCAGCGTCGACCAGCACCCATCCTTTTTCCGGCTTGGCGCCGATGACGGTGGCCAACACGGAAATCGCTATATCGTCGATGCCACAGACCCCTACCCCATGTTGAACCAGGTCGAAGAACATGTAGACCCCGGCGCGCAACTCCGTTACGCCTTCGAGACTCTCGGCGAAGTGTGCCGTCGGCGTCGAGCCAACGCTGACGATCGGACAGGTATGGCCATGCGCCCGCAGAACTTTGGCGGCGTGCACGGTGGCCGAACGCTCGTTCTCAGCTGCCTTAACCAGCGCGTCGGGCGTGCTCAAGGCATAGGACTCGCCCGCATGGGCGAGGACGCCGACGAGGTTGGCGCCCGCTGCGACGACCCTGTTGGCCACCTCAAGCAGCCTGGGATCGTCCGGCTTCAAGCCACCGCGATGGTCATCGCAGTCCAGTTCGATGAAGATGGACGGTGTCACGCCGGTGACCTCGCGCACGCCGGCCAAAGCATCAGCCTGCTCCACCGTATCAAGCAGCAGTTTCAATTCGACGCCGGTGCGGCGACAAAGCTCCATGGCGCGGATGGCAGAAGCCGGCGACATCCCGACCGCATAGGTCATGTCCCGAAAGCCGTGGCTCGCGAAATATTCGGCCTCGGCGATGGTCGAGACGGTGATCGGGCCGGGCTCGCGGGGGAACACCTGTCGGGCGACGTCGATGCTCTTGGCCGTTTTCATATGCGGGCGCAGCACCACGTCAAGCTTCCTGGCGTGCTCGGCCAGGCGCTCTACATTGCGCTCAAGCCGTCCGCGGTCCACAAGCAGCGCTGGGGTGACCAGGGCGTCGATCGTTTTAGCCGTCTCTGGCCCTTGCAGGTTTGCCCCCATCTTGTCCATATCCTGATTTCCTAACCGAACGACTGGTTTGCCAAGGCATACATATGGGCCGGCCCGTTGGGTTCGGGTCGCTGCCCCTTGACCATAGCGGTCGCATGGCTGACCTGCTTGAGGCCGAGGCCCTCCAGCCAATCGCCCAATTCATCTTCCGCATAGACATCGATTCGAACGAATTGCTCATGAAGCTTCGAAAGCTGGGCCAGGATCAGGAGACGCGCGTCTTGTGCGCACTCGGCTGCACAAGGGCCGACCACGTAGCCGCGACCGAACTTCCTGGCGATGGCGTAGCCTGCAACCCGTCCCGCGCGTTCGATGACCACCACGTTTCCCACGTCGGCGAGCTCGGCCACCATCGACTGCCGGGGCATGCCCGTGGCCCGCTCGTCAAAGGCTTGGATCGCCGTAAGGTCCGAGATAGTCGCCGGACGGATGTCGTCGCAGGCATTCAGAGTCACCGTAACGGTCAGCAGGCCCTGATGCTGATGCACGGTGCCCCATGTAGTAAAGCCGCGTCGCTTGTAGAGCGCAAATCCCTCTTCGGTTGAGTTGAGCAGCACGTTGCGACCGTCCGTCGCTTCAAGCAACCCATTGAAGAGCCGCGAGCCGTAGCCTCCGCCCTGTGCGGATGCGGTGACGATGATCATTCCAGCGGTGGCATAGGCCTGTCCGTAGTTCCACCACATGGCCGTGCCGATCACTTCGCCTGCCCGCTCAATGACCAGACCCTCGCCGACCGTCGCGGCAAATTCCCAATCCTCACGGCGATAAGGCCAGCCCATCTCCTGCGATAGCCTGAGCGCGCCCTGCAGATGCCGGGTTTCGAATTTCATCAGCGCGATTTGGGCACTGACGGCGTCGCTCTCGAGGTCTATGGCCATAGGTGAAATACTGTCTCTTGGTTAAAGGTCGAATTTATAGTTGCGCGGGGAAAGCAGATTTCCGTGCTGTTCTGCCCCTTCAATTCGGCGGAATCATTCGTTTTGAGCCGCCCCTCGGCATGACCGATGATGCAGGCCGAACAAGAATTTCTAATCTGCCACTTCGTCGCTGCTATGGCCGCGTTTGCGACCGGCATGGCGGCCGCGCCATCCAGAATGGATGAGTGACCATTGTATGCCTGACCAACGTCATGAACCGGACTCTGCAGCGATGAAGCGCCTGAACGGCCGAATGACCAAATTTCGAGCTTTCGAACCTGGTCAACTTCGCGCGAAATCCCGTTCTCATGCCGGCAAAGACATCGGGACTGATCTCGGTGTCGGCAACCGGATCGAGCAAGGGATGTCTGGGGGAGATGGCGTGGTAGAGATTTAGGCGGCGGCTCTGTTCCGATCATGTATGGCTTTCATCCAGGCTATGGCTTGGACTGGCTTCGCCGTTTAGCGGCAAAAAAGGCACCACCCGTTTCTGAAAGCGAAGATGTCCACCGCGTACGTTTGCGAGACCCCGGCGGCAACCGCATTGGTGATGATTTGCGTCGAGTCCGCGAGCTGGGAAATGCGGGTATTCAAGCCCGCTGGAGATCGAAATCGACATGTAAGCATCGTCGTGCTGAAATCGCCGCTGACCAAAAGACACTTAATTCTGACGGCCTGTTTCGGTAGTAGGATCGTGTCAATCTGAGCTTGGAGAACAGATGGACTGCAGTCGCCGTAGGGTTAGGTTCGTCACCCTTTGGTTCCCACCGCAGCATATAATTCCGTCGGACCGGCCGCCGCAGTAAGTTCGTGCCTCGCAGACACGCGAAACGCCATCGACACGATACTGCAACATGTTACTCTGACTGTGGGAACATAACGGCACGATATGCTGGGCCATGATCGTCGTCGATAAACGGAGCAGGCTGTTGAAACTCGACCGTATCGATATAAAGATTTTGCATGAACTGCAGAAGAATGGCCGCGTCACCAACGTGGAACTGGCCGAGTTGGTCAATCTTTCGCCGAGCCCATGTCTGATGCGCGTAAAAAAACTGCAGTCGGAGGGTTATATCGACGGTTACTCCGCCCAGATCAACGTGAACAAGCTCGGGCAAACACTGACGGTTTTCACGGAGATCACCCTTAAAAACCACCGGCAGATCGACTTTGCCCGCTTCCTGACATCGATCGAAAAGATCGACCAGGTGATGGAATGCCACCTGGTATCTGGCGGCTACGACTATCTCGTGAAATTCGTCGCCGCCGGCATTAGTGAATATCAGGCGATCATGGAGCGCCTTACCGACATGGAGATCGGCATCGATAAGTATTTCAGCTTCGTCGTCCTGAAGTCGCCCATCGTCAAGTCGCACATGCCATTGACGAGCCTCTTTCCCCTTTAAAGTTCGGCATACTTCTGCGCCGGAAACTCTTCGCTCATGGCTGCGCATTCCAACTACGCCAGCGTGCCTGAAGCCCTTAAGCTTTCTTCGAGGCAATATCGCACTTTGTGAAGCGTCGCTTACTCATGTCATAAAGGCAATCGGCCAATCACGTTGCAAGCCTGTGCCGAACCGTAACCTCCGGATCGAGGTTATGGCTCGGTCAGAATACCGATTTTGACGCTTGGTGCCTCTATCGCACGCCGTGATCAGTCCTTTATAGCCGCGCGCACATCCGGGTCCGCCAGGGTATCGTTCAGCGTCTTGCGGGTGCGCTCAATGATCGCGTCGATATCGGCGTCGGTGCAGCAGAGTGGCGGCGCGTAGCCAAGTACGCCGTTGGCGAAAGCGCGGAGGACCAGGCCGTTTTCCCAGGCGCGGTCGAAGATGCGGCGTGCCGGATCGGCGGCTGCAGGCAGCGGGGTCTTCTTCTCCTTGTTTACCACGAGCTCCACGGCGGCGAGCATTCCGCGGCCGCGGACATCACCGACGAGCGGATGGTCCTTGAGGCTCTCGAGCCCTTCCATCAGCCTTGCGCCCGCCTTCCTGCCGTTTGCGATCAGACCGTTTTCGTAGAGCTTCAGCACTTCGAGACCGACAGCCGCGGATACGGGATGGGCCGAATAAGTATAGCCGTGGCCCACGGCTGCAGCACCGGCTCCATCCGCGATTGTCTGATAGACGTGGTCGGCCATAAATACTGCACCCATCGGAACATAGCCGGAGGTCAGACCCTTTGCCGTGGTGATGAAGTCCGGCACAATGTCGTCCTCCTCGCACGCGAAGAGCGGACCGGTACGGCCGAAAGCGGTGATCACTTCGTCGGCAACGAAGAGGATGCCCAGTTCGCGGCAGAGTTCGCGCATCGCCTTCATCCACCCCTTCGGTGGGACCAGCACGCCGCCCGAACCCTGGATCGGTTCAGCATAAAAGGCGGCGACGCGCTCGGGGCCAATTTCCTCGACCTTGCGCCGCAGGGCCGCGAGCGAGGCGTTGATAATCGCCTGTGGATCATCGCCGACGGGATTGCGATAGGCGTAGTGCGAGGGAATTTTATGCTGCCAGTCGAAGGGAATTCCGAAACCTGCGTGGAACAAGGGCAACGCTGTCAAGCCTGCTCCAACGGTCGACGAGCCGTGGTAGCCTTGCTCGACCGAGATGAATTGGTCGCGCTTCGGCTCACCACGGGCGATCCAGTAATAGCGGATGAAACGGATTGTGCTGTCGACCGCATCCGATCCGCCGAGTGTGAAGTAAACGTGGTTGAGATCGCCCGGAGCGCGCTCGGCCAATGCTGCGGCAAGCCGGATTGCCGGCTCCGAACCGAGGCCGAAATAGGCCGTCGCATAGGGAAGTTCGCGCATCTGGCGGGTTGCCGCCTCGACGATCGATTCCTGACCGTAGCCGGCATTGACGCACCAGAGGCCCGCGAAGCCATCGATCAGCTGCTTGCCCGAGGCGTCTGTAACCGACGCGCCTTTGGCGGACGCGAGGACGCGAACACCGAGCTTCTCGTGATTGCGATAGGAGGCGACCGGATGCACGAGATGGGCGCGGTCGAGTTCGACAAGGGAATTGCTATACATGATACTCTCCGGATCAGCCGAGCGCCTGGTTGGCGAGGGCAAATATGGTAGGGACGGAAGCGGCATTGGGAATCGGTGGATTCATCATGGCAATGCCACCGCCGACGTGGCCGAGGCCCCGCTCGGCGAGCCAGTCCGACAGGTCGGCGACGGCTGGAATATCCACGCGGAGGAACCTGCCGGGTCGCAGGGCGATGAAGTGAGCGACGAGCGCTTTGGCGTCCTCCAGGTTCCCGGCGGCGACGGGGCCGATGACCTCGCCACGGCCGAAGGAGCGAAGGGCTGAAAAACCGGCGATGCGGTTGTCGCGCCGGATGACGGCGAATGTGCCCACATTGGCCAGATAGGCGATCAGATCACTGCGATCGGCACCGAAGGCCTGTCGGTCAAGTTCCGCAATGGCGGAAAGATCGGCCGACGTCGCCGCAGACGTGATCGGCGGAGTGGCTATCTTCGCGGCAATGCCCTGGTGCTGCAGCACCCGCCCGGTCTCGCGAAATCCGAGCTTTTCATAGAGCGGCAAGCCGTCTTCTGTCGCTATGAGCCGCAGCGGGCGCCCGTTGGCAAGGCCGAGCGCGGCTTCCATGAGCCGCCGGCCAAGACCGCGGCCACGCATTGACTCGTCCACAATGACCATGTTGATCGTAGCGCTTTCTTCCTTGTAGCGCGTCACGAGCACGGTGCCTACCACCCTGTCGTCCTCGATCGCGACCGCGCCTTCGCTCAAGGCAAGCGCCATCTGCCAGTCCTCGGGGCGATGAGGCCAACCGACTTGCCGCGAGAGGGCGACGGCGGCGTCCAGATGTTCGGGGACGAAAGCGGCAATATCGATCTGACTTGTCTGCATGGCACTTCCTTAAGTTGCTGAGCCAAAGTTTGCAGGAAAGCCGGTTGGCAGATCATCTGAAGACGGCGTGCTGAGCGGTATCTTATCGCTTTCGCCTCATCGGCCGCCGCATCTTCTGCTGGCACGGGGAGCCACCAGGGCGGGCCTCGAGAGGACGGGCGACTACCGATGCCTCTGACAACCATCTGCCAAAGCCGGCTTTCGATACGAAATATTCTTCTTCGATTGACGCAACACAGCCGAGTACCAAAAGGCGCGTCGCGGCTAACACCGCGAGACATGCCCAGTCCACTCTCAATGCCGATAACAATCCTCCGTCCAAAATATTCATGAAACGTGGAAAATCGCTGCAAGACCGGGCGGAATTCAGTCACCCCTGCACCCGCTTACAAAGCC
>UCOA01000203.1 GCA_900474095.1 Hyphomicrobiales bacterium
GGCCGGCAGGCCAAGCCGCTGGCAGATGCGCTCGATTTCAGCCTGGAGGGCGTAGAGTTCCGGCGGGTTGGTGACGCCGGCCCAAACGGAATGCGGTTTCTTCGATCCGAAGGCGCCGGTCCCGGTCAGCTGCAGCTGGAATTCCGGACGTTCGATGCGGTCGAGCCGGTCGACAATCTCGTCGGCGGTCCGGTTGTCGACGTCACCGATGAAGCGGAGTGTGATGTGGTAATTCTCCACATCGATCCAACGGGCACCGGGAAGACCACCACGTAACAATGAAAGGCTCATTGCGGCATTACGCGGAATCTCGAGGGCGGTGAAAAGTCTCGGCATGACGAGCTCCCCGAATCTCTGGCAGAGATCGACAGCGAATCACGCCTGACATCTGCACGCAACTACAATTTCGCACCTGCAATATTTATCCAACGCGATTAACAGTCGTTGAACAACAGTTTATTTTTTCCCGGTTCCCTCAGCCTCCCGTTGAAAGCGATTGTACGAAGCGTTCGGCGACCGGCAGAAAGCGCTCGACCATGACGCCGATGCCGTCGCCGTTCGGATGCATGCCGTCCTCGATCTTGAGCTTCGCATTCTCCACCACGCCGTCAAGAAAAAACGGATAGAGTTCCGTGCCATAGGTCTTTGCAAGTTCCGGATAGATCGGATTGAACCGCCCGGCATAGTCGCCGCCCATGTTCGGTGGCGCCATCATGCCGACGAGAAGAACGGCGATGCCGCGCGACTTCAGCTTCTCGATCATGGCGACAAGGTTCTTGCGGCTTTCCTCCGGCGCAATCCCGCGCAGGGCATCATTGGCGCCGAGTTCGAGGATCACGCCCTTGGTGCCGTCGGGAACCGACCAATCGATCCGCGCCAGACCGCCCGAGGTCGTGTCGCCAGAGACGCCGGCATTGGCGATGGAGACGTCATGGCCCTTTTCGCGCAGGGCCTTTTCCAGGCGGGCGGGAAAGGCATCTCCCGGAGGCAACTGGTAGCCGGCCATCAGGCTGTCGCCGAAGCCGACGAGGTTGAGAGTGGTGGAATGAGCAGGGAACGCGGTGATCACAATTGCCGTGATCGCCAACAAAAATGTGCAGAAACCTTTTAATCGCATCAATGCGCCCTTAAATCGGTAAACGTCAGCCGCTCCGGCAATCTCCATATTCTACATATAGGGCAGTTTTCTTTGGCAACCATGATCGAACTGAAAAATGCGGATCTGACACTCGGCCAGGCCGCTGCGTCCGTTCATGTGCTAAAGGGCATGGACCTGACGATCGACGCCGGCGAATCGGTCGGCATCGTCGGCCCCTCAGGTTCCGGCAAATCGACGCTGCTGATGGTTCTTGCCGGTCTCGAGCGCCTCGACAGGGGCGAAATCACCATCGATGGCACGCCGTTGCACGGGTTGAGCGAAGACCGTGTGGCCGAATTCCGCGGCCGCAACATCGGCATCGTCTTCCAGTCCTTCCATCTGATCCCCAACATGACGGCGCTTGAAAACGTCGCCGTGCCCCTCGAGCTTGCCAATGTCCGCAACGCC
The DNA here is from genome assembly GCA_900474095.1 of Hyphomicrobiales bacterium. Taxonomy (GTDB): domain Bacteria; phylum Pseudomonadota; class Alphaproteobacteria; order Rhizobiales; family Rhizobiaceae; genus Pararhizobium. The sequence continues at coordinate 1,547 of UCOA01000203.1, forward strand.
TTCGAGATCGCCCGCCAGGAGCTTGCCTCCGTCGGCCTCGGCGAGCGGCTGTCGCATTATCCCGGCCAGCTTTCCGGCGGCGAGCAGCAGCGCGTGGCGATCGCCCGGGCGCTGGCGCCGGCCCCGAAATTGCTGATCGCCGACGAACCCACCGGCAATCTCGATGCCGAGACCGGGCGCCAGGTTGCCGATCTGATCTTTTCCAAGCAGGCCGAGCGCGACATGACACTGGTCCTCGTGACCCATGATGCATCGCTTGCCGCCCGCTGCTCGCGGCAGGTGCGGGTCCGTTCCGGCGAGATCGTCTCCGGTTCCGGCCTTGACGCATCGGTTGCCGCGTCGCTGTCGAAGGCCGTCTCCGCATGACGCCCCGTGCTGCCGGTCGCTTTAGGGTTGGGCTCGCCTTTCGTCTGGCGCTGCGGGAAATGCGCGGCGGTCTGAAGGGTTTCTACATTTTTCTCGCATGCGTCGCGCTCGGCACGGCCGCCATCGCCGGGGTCAATTCGCTGTCGCAGTCGATCACCGGTTCGATCGCCAGCCAGGGCCGCGAGCTTTTGGCCGGCGATATCCGCTTCGAACTCAACAACCGCGTCGCGACGCCTGAGGAAAAGGCGTTCATCGACGACATGGGCACGGTCGCGGTGTCTGCCGGCCTGCGCTCGATGGCGAGGCTTCCCGATGGGTCCAATCAGGCGCTGGTCGAACTGAAGGCAGTCGACGAGGCCTATCCCCTCTACGGCAAGCTCGAAAGCGAGCCCACGGCACCGCTCGCCGACCTCATCGCCAGTCATGGCGATGTCTATGATGCGCTGGCGGCGCCGTTGCTGCTGGAGCGGCTCGGCATCCAGACCGGTGACGAAATCCTGCTCGGCACGGCGCGTATCCGAATTTCCGGCGTGATCGCCCGCGAACCGGACGCTTTGTCGGACGGATTCGGTTTCGCGCCGCGCCTGCTTTTGTCGGCAGATGCGCTTGCCGCCTCCGGGCTGGTGCAGACCGGAAGCCTCGTCGAACATGTTTACAAAGTGCAGGTCGACGACCCTTCCAGCGTTCCCGCCTTGCGGCGGCAGGCGGAAGAGAAATTTCCACAGGCCGGCTGGTCTATCCGGACCAGCCAGAACGCGGCACCGGCGCTGACGGCGAACATCACCCGCTTCTCGCAGTTCCTGACCCTCGTCGGTCTTACCGCACTCATCGTTGGCGGTGTTGGCGTTGCCAATGCGGTGCGCTCCTATCTCGATTCCAAGCGCGGCGTCATCGCGACGTTCAAATGCGTCGGCGCCCCTGCCGCGATGGTCACGGCCATCTATCTCATCCAGATCCTGATGATCGCGCTGATCGGCATCGTCATCGGTCTTGCGCTCGGCGCGCTTATTCCGTTCGTCGCCGCGCAATTCCTGGCCAACATGCTGCCGGTGTCCACCGCATTCCAGCTCTATCCCGAAGCGCTCGGCCTTGCCGCCCTGTTTGGCCTGCTGACGGCACTTGCCTTCGCCATCCTGCCGCTCGGCCATGCCCGCGAAGTGCCGGCGACAGCGCTCTTCCGAGAGCAGAGCTTCGAACGGTCGCGCCTGCCGTCCTGGCCTTACCTGCTTGCCGCTGCCCTCTGCCTTGCAGCCCTTGCCGGCCTTGCCATCCTGACGGCCTATGACCGCAAAATTTCACTCACCTTCCTTGGCGCCATCGCCTTCGCCTTCGTCGTATTGCGCGGCGTCGCGGTTCTGGTGGCCGCGCTGGCACGCCGGGCGCCTCGTGTCAGCTCGCCGGCGTTCCGGCTCGCCATCGGCAATATCCATCGCCCCGGCGCGCTGACGCCGTCGGTGGTCCTGTCGCTCGGCCTCGGTCTTGCCCTGCTCGTCACGCTCGCGCTGATCGACGGAAATCTGCGCCGCGAGCTCACCGGCAGCCTGCCGGAGCGGGCGCCGAACTTCTTCTTCGTCGATATTCAGGGTGCCGAGGTCGATGGCTTCCGTTCGCTGCTGCAGAAAAGCCTGCCCGACGGCAAGATCGTCGAGGTGCCGATGCTGCGCGGCCGCATCCTTGCGTTCAACGGGCAGGACGTCAGCAAGATGAACGTGCCGCCGGGCGGACAGTGGGTCCTGCGCGGCGATCGGGGCATCACCTATGCTGAAAACCGGCCGGAGAACTCGTCTCTGACGCAGGGGACCTGGTGGGCGCCGGACTATTCCGGCGAGCCGCTCGTTTCCTTCTCGGCGGAAGAAGCCGGCGAACTCGGCCTGAAGCTCGGCGATACCGTCACCGTCAATGTGCTCGGCCGCAACATCACGGCCCGCATCGCCAATTTCCGCACGGTGGAGTGGGAATCACTGTCGATCAATTTCGTCATGGTGTTTTCGCCCAACACCTTTGCCGGTGCCCCGCATGCCTGGCTCGCCACGGTCATCGATCCCAACGCCACAGCTGCGGACGAGGCGGCGGCGCTGAAGGCCGTGACCAATGGCTATCCGACGATCACCAGCGTGCGGGTCAAGGATGCGCTCGACATCATCAATCAACTGCTCGGGCAGCTTGCGACGGCGATCCGCGCTGCCGCGGCCGTCGCGCTCGTCGCCTCGGTTCTGGTCCTGGCCGGCGCTCTTGCCGCCGGCAACCGGGCCCGCACTCACGATGCCGTCGTCCTGAAGACGCTCGGCGCCACTCGTTCGACGCTGATCCGCGCCTTCTGCTATGAATATGCGATGCTCGGGCTGTCGACCGCTGTGTTCGCCCTGTTTGCCGGCGGAGTGGCGGCCTGGTACGTGGTGAGCCGCATCATGACCTTGCCCTCTTCTTTTCTGCCCGACGTCGCCCTCGCAACGATGGCTGTTGCACTGGTGGTTACGGTCGGTTTCGGTCTTGCAGGCACCTGGCGGGTGCTCGGACAGAAGGCTGCGCCCGTCCTGCGGGAACTCTGATCGCGCAGTTAACCGTTAACGTTATGACGCAAAAGGCGTTCAGAGCGGCTTTTCGAGCGATTCGCGACCCCACCGGTCTTGTGCAAGTCATATTTCGACATCATATTCTACGGAGGCATGCTGGAGCCCCGCAGCGGCGCCCGGGCCGTGTGGCTGGCATCTCGAAAAAGATGCGCCCCTGAGGCCCGACACCGTAAACCTAACCGGGGCTTATAAAGAGGAAACAATGGCTGATCTTAGAAACTACCAAACCCGGACGGCGCAGACTGGTGCGCAGGCGGGGGCCGTAATCGATGAAGGTCTGCGCACCTATATGCTCAAGGTGTACAACCTCATGGCCCTCGGTCTGGCGATCACCGGCATCGCCGCCTACGCCGCGTTCCAGTTCGCGTTTGCGGACGGACAGTTGACCGCCTTCGGTCAGGCGATCTATGTGAGCCCGCTGAAGTGGGTGGTCATGCTCGCGCCGCTGGCCCTGGTGTTCTACATGAGCTTCCGCATCAATTCCATGAGCGTGTCTGCCGCGCAGACCACCTTCTGGGTCTATGCAGGCCTGATGGGTCTTTCGCTGTCGTCGATCTTCCTGATCTATACCGGCCAGAGCATCGTCCAGACGTTCTTCGTCACGGCGGCTTCGTTCGGCGGCCTGTCGCTTTACGGCTACACCACCAAGCGTGACCTGTCCGGCATGGGCTCGTTCCTGATCATGGGTCTGTTCGGCCTGATCATCGCCATGGTCGTCAATATCTTCCTCGCCTCGTCGGCGCTGGATTTTGCGATCTCCGTTATCGGCGTTCTGATCTTCGCCGGCCTGACCGCCTGGGATACCCAGAAGATCAAGGAAATGTACTTCGAAGCAGACGGTGCCGAAGTCGCCGGCCGCAAGGCCATCATGGGCGCCCTGACGCTCTACCTCGACTTCATCAACCTGTTCCTCTTCATGTTGCGTTTCCTTGGAAACCGCGAATAACCGGAACCTGCGGACACTCGAAAAGGCGGCCTCGGCCGCCTTTTTTGTTGCTCCATTTTCAACGTTTGCTTGATCGCCCCATACCGGTATGAGAGAGAACAAGCTATCTCCATCCACATCAGGCCTTCCCCATGTCTTTCACTTTGCGTGATGCCACCCTCTCCGACATTCCGGCGATCACCACTATTTACCGCGAGTCAGTGCTCAACGGTGTTGCCTCCTATGAGATGACGCCACCGGGCGAAGCCGAAATGGCGTCGCGGTTCTCGGCGATCATCGACAATGGCTACCCCTATATCGCCGCGGTCAATGCGGATGGCGTTCTGCTTGGCTATGCCTATGCCTCAGCATTCCGCACACGCCCGGCCTATCGGTTTCTGGTCGAGGATTCGATCTACCTGGCGCCGGAATCAAGGGGGCGGGGCGTGGGCAAGGCACTGCTGGCCGAACTCATCAGTCGCTGCACGCAGCTCGGTTTTCGGCAGATGGTCGCGGTCATCGGTGGCGCGCATCCGGCGTCGGTGGCGGTGCATCGCGCGGCCGGTTTCGAACATGGCGGATTGATGAAGGCGACCGGCTTCAAGCACGGCCGCTGGCTCGATACGATCATCATGCAATTGCCGCTCGGCGAGGGCCTGACGACCGATCCGGAACCTGGCATCTATCCGGATACGCTGTACCGCGGCTGAATCAGGTCTTGATGAGCTTCAGCATCTTGTCGAAGACTTTCAGCACCTGCTGCAGGTCATGGCCGCGTTTCAGGATCGTCCCCTGAGTGTTGACGACGCTGTAGGCGCCCTGTTTTGCTGCCAGTCTCGGGTTTTTCTCGATCCGGAACAGCGGCATTTCTCCCGACCGCTTGAATACGGAGAAGACCGCCCTGTCGCGCAGGTGGTCCATCGCGTAGTCACGCCACTCGCCGTCGCCGACCATGCGGCCATAGACCCTGAGGATCAGGTCGAGTTCCCTGCGGTGGAAGGTGATGGGGGGCGGATCCTGATTGCTGCTGCGGTATTCGTGCAGGTGGACAACCACATTGGAGGTTGGCTGCCTTTCGGAACGGGTCTCGCCTTGCGGCAAATCCGGCTGATCGGTCATCTGTACCCCGGCTTTAATTGTGACAGGACCGTTACAGTTTGCCTGACCTTCGCTGAAATGCAAGCCGCAAGCCGCTCCTGATTGCCACAGACTTTCTTCAGTGTGCCGCATTTCAGCCCAAACCGTGCCCCAATTCGCAACGACACTCGCGCTCGCCGACATTAGGGGAGTCCTCCGAAGTGTCCGGTCTGCATGTCGTTCGAGGAATGCGTTCTTCGAGCGGAAGCAGTTGGGGTGGTTGGCCATCTAGCGCCCATCGGGCGCGGCCACTCCAAACGCCATGTTTTCTGGCAACGCCCGTTGCCAAGAAATTTGGTCGGTTCGGTCCGGTATCTTCGAACCCTCAGCCCCAGCCCCTCGATGCTGCCGGGCCGAACCAATTTGAGGCTGTCAGTTTGCGGGCTTGTCCGCCATGACGGTCGTCGCGCCGAGGATCGCACCGGGCGTTTCATTGTCTTTCATCTTCTGCAGGAGCACGGCGCAGCCGCTATTGTCGCCCTCATTGAGGACCGAGGCCGGCAGCACGAAATTGGCCGGCTTGCCGTCCCACATGCCGATCGTCTGGACGTCCCGCACGGCGTGCCAGTAGGAGATCTTCCTGCCGCTGTTTTCGCCCTTCTTGACGTCCACGATCTGCTCGCGGTTGAAATAGACGACGACGACATTGGCCTTGCCATTGCCGGCGCCGACGTTGATATCGACCTCGTCTTTGCGCACGGTCGCGTTGACCGGAACCACCAAGCCCTTGCCCTTGGCGCTCATTTCCGCCAGCCGCCGGTTAATGCCTTCGAGATCGGCGCCGTTGATGTGGTCACGGCCGTTGAGGATGACCTGGGGCGTATAGACGCCGCTGCGGCCGAGCATCCTGGCATAGGAATATTGCCGGGCGGTGTTGTCCTTGGTGGCGAGCGTGTCGGCCCAGCCGAGATAGTTCCAGTAATCGACGTGATAGGAAAGCGCGACCACCTTGCCGTCGTCGATCAGTTTTTTCAGCGCTGCATCCGCCGGCGGGCAGGAGGAACAGCCCTGGCTGGTGAACAGTTCGACGACACCTGCCGGTTCGCCGGCAACGGCCGGCAGCGCCATAAGGCCAAGGCCACAGGCAAGCATGATGCGGCGAAGGTTCAGTGGTCCAGACATCGGGAGTTCCATTTCAAGGAGGCAGAGAGCGACGAAGCAATCGTAACCTCTTCATACGCCGCTCGTCTTTCAACAGAAAGTCACGTTGGAGTGAGGCGGGCGGCATCACAAGCCTCTCGCGCGTGAGACGCAAAAAGGCCGGGACCTTGCAGCCCCGGCCTTCTATTTCAGAACGGTCCGGTCAGGCGGCGAGATCGCGCAGAACGGTCTGCAGGATGCCGCCATTGTTCATGTAGGTCACCTCATCGAGCGTATCGATGCGGCAGATGAGCGGAACGTCCTTCACCGTGCCGTCGCTGTAGGTGATCTTTGCCACCCGCTTCTCGCGCGGCTGGACATTGGTGAGATTGTCGATGGTGACAAGCTCGTCGCCCTTGAGGTCGAGCGATTCCCAGGTCGTACCCTGCTCGAAGACGAAGGGCACGATCCCCATGCCGACGAGGTTGGAGCGGTGGATGCGCTCGAAGGACTGGGCGATCACGGCCTTGACGCCAAGCAGGTTGGTGCCCTTGGCCGCCCAGTCGCGCGAGGAGCCGTTGCCATATTCGACACCGGCGAAGATGACGAGCGGAACGCCCTCGGCCTTGTACTGCATGGCCGCGTCGTAGATCGACATCTCGTCCTTCGAAGGATAGTGGATCGTATAGCCGCCTTCCTTGCCGTTCGGTCCCATCATGTGGTTGCGGATGCGGATATTGGCGAACGTGCCGCGCATCATCACTTCATGGTTGCCGCGGCGCGTGCCGTACTGGTTGAAGTCGGCAACGCCGACGCCATGATCGATGAGGTACGCACCGGCCGGCGAGGCCGCCTTGATGGAGCCGGCCGGCGAGATGTGGTCGGTGGTGATCTTGTCGCCGAACAGGCCGAGCACGCGGGCGCCCTTGATATCGGAGATGCCCGAGCCGGTCTTGCCCATGCCGACGAAGTAGGGCGGGTTCTGGACATAGGTCGAGTTGTCGTCCCACGCATAGGTCTGGCCCGCCGGAACCTGAACCGCCTGCCAGTTCTCGTCGCCCTTGAAGACGTCGGCATATTTCGATGCGTAGAGCGCGCGGGTGACGTATTTCAGGATGAATTCCTGGATTTCCTGCGAGGTCGGCCAGATATCCTTGAGATAGACCGGGTTGCCGTTCTGGTCTTCGCCGATCGGGTCCTTGGTCAGGTCCTTCTGCACCGAGCCTGCCAGCGCATAGGCGACAACCAGCGGCGGCGAGGCGAGGTAGTTTGCCTGGACGTCCGGCGAGATGCGGCCTTCAAAGTTGCGGTTGCCGGACAGCACGCCGGCAGCGATCAGGCCCTTGTCGTTGATGGTCTTGGAGACCGGGCCCGGCAGCGGGCCGGAGTTGCCGATGCAGGTCGTGCAGCCGAAGCCGACGAGGTTGAAGCCGAGCTTGTCGAGATCAGTCTGGAGGCCGGACTTGGCGAGGTATTCGCCGACAACCTGCGATCCCGGCGCAAGCGAGGTCTTGACCCATGGCTTGGTCTTCAGCCCCTTGGCAACGGCATTGCGGGCAAGAAGGCCGGCCGCAATCAGGACGGACGGGTTCGAGGTGTTGGTGCACGACGTGATGGCGGCAATCGCCACGTCGCCGTGGCCGAGGTCGAAATCAGTGCCTTCGACCGCGTAGCGGTTTTCAAGCTGGCCCGGCTTCTTGTAGTCGTTTTCGAGCGAGGTCGCGAAGCCCGAAGCGATGTTTTCCAGCGGGATGCGGCCTTCCGGACGCTTCGGACCTGCCATGGCGGGAACCACGTCGCCGAGGTCGAGTTCGAGCGTGTCGGTGAAGACGAGCTCGGCGCCATCACCATCGCGCCACATGCCTTGCGCCTTCGAATAGGCTTCGACCAGCGCGATACGCTGTTCGTCGCGGCCTGACATGGTGAGGTAGTTGATGGTTTCGGAATCGACCGGGAAAAAGCCGCAGGTCGCGCCGTATTCCGGACCCATGTTGCCGATCGTCGCGCGGTCGGCGAGCGTCATGTTGTCGAGGCCGGGGCCGAAGAATTCGACGAACTTCGAAACCACGCCCTTCTTGCGCAGCATCTGCACGACCATCAGCACGAGGTCGGTGGCGGTCACGCCTTCCTTGAGCTTGCCGGTCAGCTTGAAGCCGATGACCTCGGGCAAGAGCATGGAAACCGGCTGGCCGAGCATGGCGGCTTCCGCTTCGATGCCGCCGACGCCCCAGCCGAGGACGCCGAGACCGTTGATCATGGTCGTGTGGCTGTCGGTGCCGACGCAGGTATCCGGATAAGCGAGGATCTCGCCGTCTTCTTCCTTGGTCCAGACGGTCTGGCCGAGATATTCGAGGTTCACCTGGTGACAGATGCCGGTGCCCGGAGGAACGACGCGGAAATTCTTGAATGCCTGCTGGCCCCACTTCAGGAAGCGGTAGCGTTCGCCGTTGCGCGCGTATTCGAGCTCGACGTTCCTGGCAAAGGCGGTCGGCGTGCCGAATTCGTCGACGATGACGGAGTGGTCGATGACGAGGTCGACAGGAACGAGCGGGTTGATCTTTTCGGGATCACCGCCGAGCGAGACCATCGCGTCGCGCATCGCTGCGAGGTCGACGACGGCCGGAACACCGGTGAAGTCCTGCATCAGCACGCGGGCGGGGCGATAGGCGATCTCGTTTTCTTCAAGGCCCTTGTTCTGAAGCCATTCGGCGACGGCCAAGATGTTTTCCTTGGTGACCGAGCGGCCGTCTTCGAACCGCAGCAGGTTCTCAAGCAGAACCTTCATCGAATAGGGGAGCCTGGAAACGCCGGCAAGGCCGTTCGCTTCGGCTTTCGGCAGACTGAAATAGACATAGTCTGTGTCGTTGACCGTAAGCGTCGAACGACAATTGAAACTGTCAAGGGATTTGGACACTGGATACCCCGTTCCGTTTGATCGCCAAAATTGACGTACGAACGCCCGAGCGCATTTCATGCGCGATATGGGATGCGGGTACGGCCATTTCCGCTGTCCGTACGTGGAAATCATTCCATGTTCGGCGCAAGGATGAAATTCACGCCGACCGCTGGCGTGTTGGGGCGGTTATAGATAATTTCTCCGGAACGTGCCAGACCAACGGCAACCAATTTGAGACAATTTTTTCGCGTTGCGACGAACGTCGTAAAGGGAATGTGAATGCCAATCAGCCTCGTCGTCGAGGGCCTCAGTGCGAAGCGCGGCGAGGACCTGATTTTCCACGACATTTCGTTCATACTCAATGCCGGACAAGCCCTTGTCGTGACGGGGCCGAACGGGTCCGGAAAGTCGACGCTGCTGCGCGTTCTGGCAGGCCTTCTGGCGGCGGAATCCGGCACGGTGCGACTGGACGGAGTGGCGGCGGAAACCGGCCAGCCGCGCGAACTCTGCCACTATCTCGGCCACCGCAATGCGATGAAGCGCGAACTCACGGTCGCTGAAAATCTTTCCTTCTGGAAATCCTTCATGGGTGATTCGGCCGGCGGCTCGGGAATGGCCGTCGAGGACGCTGCTGAAGCCCTCGGGCTCGGCGGCATTTCCCACCTGCCGTTTGGCTATCTCTCGGCGGGCCAGCAGCGGCGGATGGCGATGGCGAAACTGCTGGTCGCCTACCGCCCGGTCTGGCTTCTGGACGAACCGACGGCGGCGCTCGATGCCCGTGCCGACAGGCTGTTTGCGGCGTTGGTAATCCGGCATCTCGGCGCGGGCGGCATCGTCGTGGCTGCGACGCACCAGCCGCTGGGTGTTGAGGCCAGGGAATTGCGGATGACGGGGTTTGCGGGTGTTGCAGGGGGATTGGTTTAAATATGTTTTGCTCGGAAAAAACCCCTCCCCAAC
>UCOA01000202.1 GCA_900474095.1 Hyphomicrobiales bacterium
CGGCCTGCCAGGCCGCGAGCGACAGCGCGGTTGAAACCGTGCAGCCCCAGCCTTCGAGCAGCAATTTCATGCCTTCGGTGATCTGGGCCTCATTGTCGATGCACAGGACGCGCAGGCCGTGGAGCGGTTCGGCGGTTCCAACGGTTGCCGCAGAGGCGGTCTTGATGGTGCCGGCAGCGCGGTCGATCGGCATGGTCACGCGGAAGCGTGTGCCCCTGCCCGGCTTCGACTGCAGGTCGACGGCGTGGTTGAGCACACGGGAGATGCGATCGACGATCGATAGGCCGAGCCCGAGGCCGGAGGCGGTCTTGGCGCCTTCGTCGAGGCGAGCGAACTCCTTGAAAACCGTGCGAAACTTCGACGGGGGAATGCCGATACCGGAATCGAGCACCTGGATGACGGCATTGCCTCCCTCGCGCCGCACGCCGACAAGGACCTTGCCTCTGGGCGTGTACTTGATGGCATTGGACACGAGGTTCTGCACTAGGCGGCGCAGAAGATTAGGATCCGTGCGCACCGTCAGTGACGTCGGCATGACCGTCAACATGAGATTGGCCGCGCGCGCGACTGGGGCGAAGTCCGTTTCGATGCGGCGCAGGAGATCGTTGAGTGGCACGGATTGAAGGCGCGGCTTCATTGCGCCGGTATCGAGCCGGGAAATATCGAGCACGGCGCCGAGGATGGATTCGACCGATTCCAGCGAGGAATCGATGTTCTGGACCAGCACGCTGTTTTCGGAATCGCCGAGGCGTTCGACCAGCGACGAGGAATAGAGACGGGCGGCGTTGAGAGGCTGCAGGATGTCATGGCCGGCGGCGGCGAAGAAGCGGGTCTTGCCGATATTGGCTTCCTCTGCCGCCGCGCGGGCTTCAGCCACTTGCCTGTTGACCCGCGTCAGTTCTCCGGTGCGCTCGGCCACACGCAGCTCCAGCGTCTCGTTCGCCTGTTTCAGTGCAATGTCGGCGGCGACGCGCTGGGTGATGTCGGTATAGGTGGTGACGATGCCCTTGTCGGGCATGGCGTTGGTGCGCACCTCGATGATCCGTTCGCCGCCGGAGAGTTCGAGCAGGAACGGCTTGTCGAGCGTCAGGAAGTTGGCAATCAGCACCTTGCCGTCTTCCTTGCGGATGTCACCGCGCTTGGTGAGGATGGAGACGATCTCAGCCAGCGGAAAGCCGACCTGTCCGGCGCTTTCCGGCAGATCGAGCAATTGCCGGAAGCGGCGGTTCCAGATGATCAAGTTGTTGGAACTGTCGAAGACTGCGATGCCCTGATCCATCTGCGAAAGTGCTGTCTGCAGCATGTCCTGATTGTACTGCAGCGCTTCCGAGGCCTGGTCGAGCAGCCAAGCGGTATCGGAGGAAGTGTCGTCCATGCGTTGCAGCACCAGCGACAGAACGAGGCGGGCGGAGGAGGAGCCGATGGCGCT
>UCOA01000200.1 GCA_900474095.1 Hyphomicrobiales bacterium
GCCGTGCGGACAACCTTGACCGGATCGACGATACCCATGGCGATCATGTCGCCGAATTCGCCGGTCTGGGCATTGTAGCCGTAGTTGTCGGTGTTGCTTTCAAGGATCTTGCCGACGATGATCGAACCTTCGTCACCGGCGTTTTCAGCAATCTGGCGAACCAGCGACTGAAGCGCACGGCGGACGATGTTGATGCCGGCCGTCTGGTCGTCGTTGGCGCCCTTGATGTCGAGAACGATCGAGGCACGCAGCAGAGCCGTACCACCGCCAGGAACGATACCTTCCTGAACGGCAGCGCGCGTTGCATTGAGAGCGTCGTCGATACGGTCCTTCTTTTCCTTGACTTCGATTTCAGTCGCACCGCCGACGCGGATGACGGCAACGCCGCCAGCGAGCTTGGCAAGGCGTTCCTGCAGCTTCTCGCGGTCGTAGTCGGAAGTGGTTTCTTCGATCTGACCCTTGATCTGGGCAACGCGGCCTTCGATCTCGGCCTTCTTGCCATGACCGTCGACGATCGTCGTGTTTTCCTTGGTGATCGAGATCTTCTTCGCACGGCCGAGCATTTCGAGCGTGACGTTTTCGAGCTTGATGCCGATGTCTTCGGAAATGACCTGGCCACCGGTCAGGATGGCGATGTCTTCGAGCATGGCCTTACGGCGATCGCCGAAGCCCGGAGCCTTGACGGCAGCGATCTTCAGGCCGCCACGCAGCTTGTTGACGACGAGGGTCGCAAGGGCTTCGCCTTCGACGTCTTCCGAGATGATGAGGAGCGGCTTGCCGGTCTGTACGACAGCTTCGAGAACCGGCAGCATCGCCTGCAGGTTGGAAAGCTTCTTCTCATGGAGAAGGATGTAGGCGTCGTCCAGTTCGGCGACCATCTTTTCCGGGTTGGTCACGAAGTAGGGCGACAGGTAGCCGCGGTCGAACTGCATGCCTTCGACGACTTCGAGTTCGGTTTCGGCGGTCTTGGCTTCTTCAACCGTGATGACGCCTTCATTGCCGACCTTCTGCATCGCGTCAGCGATGTACTGGCCGATTTCCTTTTCGCCGTTGGCGGAGATCGTGCCGACCTGGGCCACTTCTTCCGAGGTGTTGATCTTCTTTGCCTTGGCAACGATGTCCTTGACGATGGCGGTGACTGCGAGGTCGATGCCGCGCTTCAGATCCATCGGGTTCATGCCGGCGGCTACACCCTTTGCGCCTTCACGAACGATAGCGGCAGCGAGAACCGTTGCCGTCGTCGTGCCGTCGCCGGCGATGTCGTTGGTCTTCGAAGCAACTTCGCGGACCATCTGGGCGCCCATGTTCTCGAACTTGTCTTCGAGTTCGATTTCCTTGGCGACGGAAACGCCGTCCTTGGTGATGCGCGGTGCGCCGAACGACTTGTCGATGATGACGTTACGGCCCTTCGGGCCGAGCGTTACCTTGACTGCGTCAGCGAGGATGTCGACGCCGCGCAGCATCTTTTCGCGCGCGGTGCGGCCGAACTTGATTTCTTTGGCTGCCATTTTAAAAACTCCCGGGCTGGTGCCCAATTGGTTTTATGGAATTGAAGAGAAGGGAACCGGCTAGGATCAGCCGATAACGCCCATGATGTCGGCTTCCTTCATGATTAGAAGGTCTTCGCCGTTGAGCTTGACTTCGGTGCCCGACCACTTGCCGAACAGAACGCGGTCGCCAGCCTTGACGTCGAGAGCGATGAGAGCGCCCTTGTCGTCACGGGTGCCGGTGCCGACGGCGACGATTTCGCCTTCCTGCGGCTTTTCCTTGGCGGTATCCGGAATGATGATGCCGCCCTTGGTCTT
>UCOA01000199.1 GCA_900474095.1 Hyphomicrobiales bacterium
GGTTTACCAGCCGCGCCGTGCCACCCGGCGTATAGGCCGAGCTTTCCCGCCAGCTTTCGCCATTGTCGAGATCGACGTCGAACATATGGATCTTGTCGTAGTGGCAGATCTTCCTGCCATCGGGACCGAAGAGGAAGCCGCGATTGGCCATCTTGCCGTCGGCAAGACCGATGGCGGTTGAGCCGACATGCAGATGGATGCCGAGTTCGGCCGCAAGCCCGGAGGCGGCAGCGACGATGAGGTCGGTGCTCTCCCCACGCAGTACAGCCTTCATCGCCGCACGGTCCCGCTGCAGCGCGCCGGTCATTTCCGGCGTTTGCACATAGCGAGCGCCCTTGGCCGCCGCTTCGCGAACCAGCCCGGCCATCGTCTCGGCATTCTTCGCCGGATCGACACCGGAACACATCTGGATCGCTGCAGCCTTGAAGGTCATAGAAGCATCTCCTTATGCGGCAAGCATTTGGTCCAGCTTGCCGGCGCGATCGAGCGCATGCAGGTCGTCGCAGCCGCCGATATGGGTGTTGTTGATGAAGATCTGCGGGAACGTCGTACCGCCGTTCGACCGCTCGATCATTTTCTGCCGTACCTCGGGCGCATAGGTCGCATCATGTTCCTCGAATGTCACGCCCTTGGTTTCGAGAAGTTTCTTCGCCGCGGAACAATAACCGCAGAACTGACGGGTATAAATGACGACCGAAGCCATGCTTGACCTGCTCCTTCGCCGGCCCTGTGCCAGCGTCACATATCGTGTCATATAAGGCCGGACATGGCTCTTGCAAAGGTCAAAACCGTGACATCCAGGGCCCCTGCCTTCTTCAACGCCCGCGTCGCCGCCGCAACCGTCGCACCGGTCGTATAGACGTCGTCGACCAGCACGATGCACTTTCCGAACACCGCTGCCTTGCCGGCCCCGGTCACGGCGAACGCCCCGCGCACATTGTCCTCGCGTGCCTGAACACCAAGCCCCACCTGCCGCTCGGTCCGCTTGGTGCGGATCAAGGCGGTGGCCAGATAAGGCTTGCCCGAAAGCCGCGCGATGGCGCGGGCAAGCTCGGCCGACTGGTTGAACCGGCGTCCCCAGAGCCGGAAGGCGTGCAGCGGAACGGGGACGACGGCATCGCAGGATTGCACGTGGCCATCGCTGGCACGGACCATCCAGGCGGCCATCATGATGGCGAGATCGGTGCGATCGCGATATTTCAGGCCGTGGACCAGTGACCGGGCAATGCCATCGTGGATGGCAACGGATCGCAACCGCTCGAAGACCGGCGGATTGGCAATGGCATCGGCGGACAGAATGCCGACGCCGAGATCGTGGGCGAACGGCACGCCGAGGACCTCGCAATAGGGCCGCTCGATCAACCGCAAGGTCGCCCAGCAGGCCGGACAAACGCCGCGATGCTGGCCGGCCATCCGCCCGCATCCGGGGCAGACCGGCGGATAGACGGCATCGACTGCCGCAGCCATCAGGCCGCGCAGGGCTTTGACCAGCCGCCATCCCGGATTTTCCGCCTCATCACCCCTCATGAGGTTGACTTTACGACCACACGGAGGTCTTTGCGATCAGATTTTGGGCGATCAGATTTTTGGAGGGCCACCATGGATATCGTGTTCGACCAGATGCTCATCGAAGCCCGCCGCAAACGGGCGCTGCGCAACGGCGACCCGAAGGCGCAATTCCTGCTGGAGATCGCCGGCCGCGAACTGGCCGAGCGCCTCAGCGTCGTCGAGCGCCACTTCGACAAGGCCGTCGAGCTGCATGGTTATACCGGGCTGACCGCCGGGTTCCTCGCCGAAACCGGCAAGGTCTCGGCCATCGAGCGCGTCGAGACCGACGACGCCTTCGCAAAGGCCGACGATACCGTCTCGGTCGCCTCGCTCGAGACGGTGCCGCTGGCACCGGAATCGGCCAATCTCATCGTCTCGCCGCTATCGCTGCACCTGACCAACGACACGCCCGGCGTCTTCATCCAGATCCGCCGCGCCTTGAAGCCGGACGGGCTGTTCCTTGCCGCCATTCCCGGC
The DNA here is from genome assembly GCA_900474095.1 of Hyphomicrobiales bacterium. GTDB lineage: Bacteria > Pseudomonadota > Alphaproteobacteria > Rhizobiales > Rhizobiaceae > Pararhizobium. The sequence goes on from UCOA01000199.1 coordinate 2,026, forward strand.
AGCGGCACTTTGCAGGAACTGCGGGAAGCGCTGCTTGCGACCGAGAGTGAAATGACCGGCGGCGCCAGCCCCCGCGTCATTCCCTTTGCCGATGTCCGCGATATCGGTGCGCTGCTGCAGCGTGCCGGCTTCACCCTGCCGGTCGCCGATACCGAGACCTACACCGTACGCTACGATAGCTTGTTTGCGCTGCTGAAAGACCTCCGGGCCATGGGCATGACCAACCCGCTCGCCGCTCGCAGCCGCAAGCCCCTCACCCGCCAGTTTTTCCTGAGGGCGGCCGAAATCTACGCCGAACGTTTTTCCGACCCGGACGGCCGTATCCGCGCGACCTTCTCGATCATCTACATTTCCGGCTGGGCGCCGCATGAAAGCCAGCAAAAGCCGCTCAGGCCCGGCTCGGCGAAACAACGGCTTTCCGATGCGCTGAGCACACGCGAATTGTCGCTCAAGGAGTAAGCCTGTCCTGCGTTATTTGGGCGCGTCCTTGATGGCTGTGCTGATCTTGTCGAGGACGCCCAGCAACGAGTCTGAAAACCCTCCAAGACCGACGATCATCCCCACCGAGATGAGGCTGGCCAACAGACCGTATTCGACCGCCGTTGCGCCGGATTTGTCGGTGAGGAAATGAGCGAATGTCTTCATGTGCTCCCAGCCTGGTTGGCGCACATCCCGCGGATGAGGTCACCCGAAAAGGACAGGAATGCACACGTCATTATCGGGCCGGTATCGACCCAGGCTGGCAGCGAACGCGAGCCGGGCCGGCCCACAGAGCAATCAGCAGCCGCTTTTGTTCCCGTCGCCATCAATGATGCAGACGGCGCCCGGCATCTCCTGCAACACGCTCCGGCGCACGGTATAGCGCTTGGCCGCGTTGCTGTTCGGAATGGAGCCGGTCGAGATATTGTCGTAATCGATCGGTGCATCCGCGAGCACCTTCGTATCCGTCTTCGACGCCAGCATCGGCGTCAGGATGAGCGTCAAAGCGATCACGGCAGTTCCGAACAGCAGTGACAGGTTGAGCACACCGGTCCGGCGGCTCTGGCTCATCGCCAGGTCCTTGTCCTGAACCGTTCTCCAGAAATCGTCGTCAACCATCGTCTGCCTCTCGAATGCCTGCGCTGACCTGAAAACGGTTCACTCTCACCGCTCCAATCCATGTCCGCGCCGATACCAACCGGTGCCAGTCGCGGGAATCATCCCGCAACGGTCGACACCGGCACTTCACTGAAGCTGATTTTGCGTGAGGGTGATAAATGTTCGATTAATGAAATCGAAATTTCGGGGATTTGATCAGAGCAAATCCATTAAATAGGGGATAAGTGGCTCATCCGCCGGAGGCATCGGATAGTCGCGCAGGGCCTTCGGGCGAACCCATTTCACCGCCTGCCCTTCCCGGCCATGGGCAACGCCCTCGTAGCGCCGGCAGACGTAAAGCGGCATCAGCAGGTGAAAGCTGTCATAGGTATGGCTGGCGAAGGTCAGCGGTGCGAGGCAAGCGACCTTGGTGCGGATGCCCAATTCCTCGTCCAACTCGCGGATCAGGGTCTCCTCCGGCGTTTCGCCCGGCTCCACCTTGCCGCCCGGAAACTCCCAGAGGCCGGCGAGCGATTTGCCCTCGGGACGCTGGGCAAGCAGGATGCGGCCGTCGCTGTCGACCAGGGCGCAGGCCGCTACCAGCAAAATCTTCCTGCTTGCCGTATCCATCGTTTAAGCTCCTGCACGCCGATAAGCGTAACGGTAGACGTCCCTGAACCCGAAATTGCGATAAAGGGCAATCGCTGCCTCGTTGCCGCTTTCGACCGCGAGCCAAGCCGTTCGGGCACCCCGCAGGCGGGCCCAGCGCAGCGAAGCATTGACGATCGAGGCGCCGACGCCCTGTCGCCGAACGACTGGCGCGACGGCGACCTGGAGAATTCCGGCGAGATCGTTGTCGTGAACCGCCAGCGAGACCGCGATGGGGCCATGTTCCGGCGCTTCAAACAGAAACAGGCCGCATTCGGGCTTGATGGCCTTGATGACATCGCTCAAGCCTGCCTTGTCGTGACCGTCTTCGCCGCAGATTTGCAGCCGGGCATCAACGAACCGGCTGACATCGCGAAGAGGCAAGTGTTCGATCGCTTCCGTCGTGTCGTTGGGCGGAATATCGGCCATCATGACGATCGTTTCGGAAAACACCTGCCAGCCGGTCTCATCCATATGGGCAATCAGTTGCGGCGGCGTCAGCGGCGTCTGCCGCACGGTCAGCGGCCGGCCATGCTCGGAAAAGCGCTTCGCCGCCTTTTCAAGCCGGGCTTCCAGATCGCGGTAGTCGGACGGATCGAGCGGATTGACCGAATTCAGCCGCCTGGAACCATGCCCCGCCGTCAGCCGGATCAGCCAGCTGCCGTCATAATGCACCGATGTTGCCGGCCAGGCGCGAAAACCAACGGCTTCAAGGCGGCGAACATTCGGCAGATCGGTTTTCGAAATCACGTCTTGCACTTGGCTTCAGCTCCGATAGTCGCCGTTGATCTCGACATATTCCTTGGTCAGATCGCAGGTATAGACGGTTGCCTTCCCGGAACCGAGACCGATCTCGACGCGGATGGCGATATCTTCTTCCTTCATCACGGCCGTTGCCGCGGCTTCCGAATAGGACGGGTCGCGCTCGCCCTCGACGGCGACGCGGACATCGCCGAACCAAATCGCCAGCCGATCGCGATCGGCCATTTCGCCGGACTTGCCAACGGCCATGACGACGCGGCCCCAGTTCGCATCCTCCCCACCGACGGCAGTCTTGACGAGAGGAGAATTGGCGATCGACAGCGCGATGCGCTTGGCTGCCTGATCAGATTCGGCGCCTTCGACCGTGACTGCGACCATCTTGCGGGCACCTTCGCCATCGCGCACGACCTGCAAGGCAAGGTCGCGCAGCAGTTCGTTCAACGCCGCGCGGAACCCTTCGAGCGCCGGGTCGGCCGCGTCGGTGATCCGCGCCTGACCATCCTTGCCGGCGGCACCGGTGGCAAACAACATGAGCGTGTCGGAGGTGGAAGTATCGCTGTCGACGGTGACGGAGTTGAAGGTCGGGCCGGTGCCTTCGGACAGCAGAACCTGCAAGGCTCCCGGCGCGATATCGGCATCGGTGACGACGAAGGAGAGCATGGTCGCCATGTCCGGCGCGATCATGCCGGCGCCCTTGGCGATGCCGTTGATAGTGACCGTGACGCCACCGATTTCGGCGCTGCGGGTCGAAACCTTCGGATAGGTGTCGGTCGTCATTATCGCCTTGGCGGCCTCGAACCAGAAATCGGCCTTCGCCTGAGCCGTCATGTCGCTGAGAACGCCGGCGAATTTCGTCGCGTCGAGCGGTTCGCCTATCACGCCGGTGGAAGCAAGGAAGACGTCGCCGGTGGAGCAGCCAACTGCATGCGCAGCCGATCGCGCAGTCAGTTCGGTCGCCGTCTTGCCCTTTTTGCCGGTGAAGGCATTGGCATTGCCGGAATTGACAACGACCGCGCGGGCAACACCGCCCACCAGGTTCTGGCGGCAGAAATCGACCGGAGCCGAGGGGCAGCGCGACCGGGTAAAGACGCCGGCAACGGCGGCCGGTTCGTCAAAGACCATCAGCAGGACATCGGTGCGGTTCTTGTATTTGATGCCAGCGGCGGCGGTCGCCATCCGGACACCCCGCACCGGCGGCATGTCTGCGAAGGATTTCGGGGCAAGCGGAGAAACGGAACCGGACATATCAAACCTGCTCAAACGTGACGGCCCGGCCTGCGGGCCCATAAACGAAATCCCGAAAAGCCTACTGCATAATTCCTTAAATCGGAATCGATTTAAGGATAAAATATGCAGTAGTTTCAAAGTGCTACAGCGTCCTTCGCGTCAGGTTTGACGCGCCGCGCTGTAGTGCCTCCGGGATCTGCGGAATTCCCGTTGGATTACATCAGAAAGACGTGACCGCTCAAAGGCGAACGATCACGTCCCGATGTGATCAGTTGGCAGGCTCGGCCTTGTTGGCGTCGTCATAGGCCTTCTTGAGCGCCGGATCGATGATATCGACACCGGTCTCCTTCTTGGCGGTCGACAGGAGGGCAATGTACTTGTCACGCATGACGAGCTGCTTGACCTGCGGCTCGACCTGCTCCAGCGGCGGCGGAGCCTGTTTGCGCTTGTCTTCGAGCAGGATGACATGGAAGCCGAATTGGGTCTTCACGGGTGCTTCCGTGTACTTGCCCTTTTCGAGCTTGAACGCGGCTTCGGAGAATTCCGGAACCATGCGATCCTTGGTGAAATAACCGAGATCGCCACCCTCGGCCTTGTTCGGGTCGGTCGATTTATCCTTCGCAAGCGTCGCGAAATCCTTGCCGCCGTCGAGATCCTTGATGATCGCCTTGGCTTCGTCCTCGGTCTTCACCAGGATATGGCGGGCCTTGACCTCTTCCTGCGGCGTGATCTTGGCGATTTCCGCGTCGTAGCGGGCCTTGACCTCTTCCGGCTTGACGGCATCGACGACATGCTTCTTGAAGAAGGCATTATGCAGTTCGCGGTCGGTCAGGTAGGCGATGCGCTGCTTGAAGGCGGCTTCATCCTGCAGACCTTCCTTGGCGGCATCCTTGGCAAGCAGCTTGACATCGATCAGCCCCGAAAGGGCAGCGGCACGCTTCTGATCGTCCGGCAATTGGGCGAGCTGCGGATCGAGACCGGTAACGGCGAGGTCCAGCTCCGACTTGTGGATGTCCGCGTCGCCTACCTTGGCGATGACCGGATCGGCGGCATCTTGCGCGGTTGCCGGCGCCTGGGCAGCCATGACAGCGATCAGAGCAACCGCCGCAAGCATCTTGTATTTCAACATCGTCGTACCTTCCACCTGTGGTATCCGGAACCGTGGTCACGGCCGGCCTGAAAACGCTCCACATCATCAGATTGTGGCCGTTCTCTAGGCTCGGCGCGCCTCAACTCCCGTTGACATAATTCGACCCCCCTCTTATCTGTCACGCAACCTCGCGTCCAGAACAGTTCCGGGCGTTTCATAGTATTTCGCGGAAATTCCACCGCGTTGGCGACATACAGGAAAGGACCATTCTTATGGTCAGTCTCGGCGGCCTCGCCCGCAAAATTTTCGGGTCATCGAATGATCGGCGCGTGCGTGGCTATAAGGCCAAGGTCGATGCCATTAATGCATTGGAAGCCGAAACCAAAGCGCTCTCGGATGAAGCGCTGGCTGCGAAGACCGTTGAATTCCGCAAGCAACTGGCCGACGGCAAGACGCTCGACGATCTGCTTGTCCCGGCTTTTGCCGTTGTGCGCGAAGCCGCCCTTCGGGTTCTCGGCCTGCGTCCCTTCGATGTCCAGCTGATCGGCGGGATGATCCTGCATGAAAAGTCGATCGCGGAAATGAAGACCGGCGAAGGCAAGACGCTGGTGGCGACGCTGCCGGTGTACCTCAACGCACTTGCAGGCAAGGGCGTTCACGTCGTCACCGTCAACGACTATCTCGCCACCCGCGATAGCGCAACGATGGGCCGCGTCTATAGCTTCCTCGGCATGACCACGGGCGTCATCGTCCACGGCCTGACCGACGACCAGCGCCGAGAGGCCTATGCCTGCGACGTCACTTACGCGACCAACAACGAACTCGGCTTCGACTATCTGCGCGACAACATGAAGTACGAACGCAGCCAGATGGTCCAGCGCGGCCACTTCTTCGCGATCGTCGACGAAGTGGACTCGATCCTCGTCGACGAAGCGCGCACGCCGCTTATCATCTCCGGTCCGCTCGATGACCGCTCCGACCTCTACAACACAATCGACAAATTCATTCCGCTGCTGTCGCCGGAAGACTATGAGATCGACGAAAAGCAGCGCTCCGCCAACTTCTCGGAAGAAGGCACCGAAAAGCTCGAAAACATGCTGCGGCAGGCAAATCTGTTGAAGGGCGAAACGCTTTACGACGTCGAGAACGTCGCGATCGTCCACCACGTCAACAACGCGCTGAAGGCTCACAAGCTCTTCCAGAAGGACAAGGACTACATTGTCCGCAACGACGAAATCGTCATCATCGACGAATTCACCGGCCGCATGATGCCGGGCCGCCGTTATTCGGAAGGCCAGCACCAGGCGCTCGAGGCCAAGGAAAAGGTCACCATCCAGCCGGAAAACCAGACGCTGGCTTCGGTGACCTTCCAGAACTACTTCCGCATGTACAAGAAGCTCGGCGGCATGACCGGTACCGCGTCGACCGAAGCCGAGGAATTCGGCAACATCTACGGCCTCGAAGTCGTCGAAGTGCCGACCAACCTGCCGATCAAGCGTCTCGACGAGGACGACGAGGTCTACCGGACGGCGGAAGAGAAATACAAGGCGATCATCGCCGAGATCAAGGATTCGCAGGACCGCAAGCAGCCCGTTCTCGTGGGCACGACCTCCATCGAAAAGTCAGAGCTTCTCGCAAAGATGCTCAAGGACGCCGGCTTCACCAACTTCCAGGTGCTGAACGCGCGCTACCATGAGCAGGAAGCCTATATCGTCTCGCAGGCCGGCGTACCGGGCGCAGTGACGATCGCCACCAACATGGCCGGGCGCGGTACCGACATCCAACTCGGCGGCAACATGGAAATGCGCATCGCCGCCGAACTCGGCGACCTGGAGCACGGCCCCGAGCGCGAAGCGAAGGAAGCCGCGATCAAGGCTGAGGTCCAGCGCCTGAAGGACATCGCGCTAGCCGCCGGTGGTCTCTACGTCCTCGCCACCGAACGCCATGAAAGCCGCCGCATCGACAACCAGCTGCGCGGCCGCTCCGGCCGCCAGGGCGATCCGGGCCGCTCGAAATTCTTCCTGTCGCTGCAGGACGACCTGATGCGCATCTTCGGCTCGGACCGCATGGATTCGATGCTGCAGAAGCTCGGCCTCAAGGAAGGCGAAGCCATCGTCCACCCGTGGATCAACAAGGCGCTGGAGCGCGCCCAGAAGAAGGTCGAGGCCCGCAACTTCGACACGCGTAAAAATCTTCTGAAATATGACGACGTCCTGAACGACCAGCGCAAGGTGATCTTCGAACAGCGCATCGAAATGATGGACGCCACCGACATCTCAGAGACCGTCGCCGACATGCGCCACGAGGTCATCGAGGACATCGTCGCCAAGCGCATCCCGGAAAAGGCCTATGCCGAACAGTGGGATGCCGCCGGGCTGAAGACCGACGTGCAGAATTCGCTCAACCTCGACCTGCCGATCGTCGAATGGGCGGCCGAGGAAGGCATCGACGAGAACGACATCCGCGAGCGCATCACCGCCGAGGCCGACAAGGCCGCCGCTGACCGCGCCGAACGTTTCGGTCCCGATATCATGCTCTATGTCGAGCGCTCCGTGGTCCTGCAGACGCTTGATCACCTCTGGCGCGAGCACATCGTCAATCTCGATCATCTCCGCTCGGTCATCGGCTTCCGCGGTTATGCGCAGCGCGATCCGCTGCAGGAATACAAGTCCGAAGCCTTCGAACTGTTCCAGGCGCTGCTGACAAATCTCCGTCAGGCCGTCACCGCACAACTGATGCGCGTCGAACTGGTGCGCGAAGCGGCGGAGGCGCCGCAGCCGGCACCACCGCAGATGGTCGGCCACCATATCGACCCGCTGACCGGCGAGGACGATTTTGCCGACAGCGTCAGCCTCGCTTTCATCGCGCCGGCAGACCGTAACCCGGAGGACCCCTCAAGCTGGGGCAAGGTCTCCCGCAACGAGCCCTGCCCCTGCGGATCGGGCAAAAAGTACAAGCACTGCCACGGTGCTTTCGAGGCATAGCCTGGGTCGAGCCTTGCTTTTGTGAGCCGAAAGGCTTATTTCTGAAGCGGTTGACGGGATTGCCGTCCCGCCTACCTATTTGCTTATTTTTGGAAATTGACCCGGACGGCTATCGACCAGCCCGCCCGGGTTTTTCGCATCATAAGCGTGATGCTAAATGGCTTTTGCCACATAGATCACCTCCAGTTTCGACAGCAAGGCTGTTGCCTCAGCCGGGAGGCCCATCTTCCCGGTGACGCGAACTGGTTTCACGGACGCTGCTTCTGCCGCCGAATGCAACCGACAATAGCATATCGATTGTCGTTGTCGCAGCGCCACCGCGGTCTCGTTCTCCACCCTTTGTTAACGCTGTTCTGCCAAGACTGGCATCCTGTTTTGCGTAGTTTCGGGTACTCCCTTGTTCATGGCAGCGTGTCAAACGGCTGGACGGATATTGCCGCCTGCATTGCGGGGCCGGCTGTCGCCGCTGCTTGAAATGCTCGCTCCGGTCCTGACGAGCAATGATCCCAAGCACCTTGCCCAGCGCATGGCGCTCGTCGCCTTTGCCATCCGCGTCGTCAGCGCAGCCATTGCCTTCGCTTCGCAGATCATCCTCGCCCGCCTCATGGGCGAGTTCGAATACGGCATCTTCGTCTTCGTCTGGGTGCTGGTCGTGCTGTTCGGCAATCTCTCATGCCTTGGGTTCCACACGGCGATCATCCGCTTCCTGCCGCAGTACCACGCCCGCCAGGCGCTGGCGGAAATCCGCGGGCTGACGACGACGGTGCGGATCTTTGCGCTGGTCGCGGCGACAGGGCTCGCCGTCGTCGGCATTGCCGGCCTCTGGCTGTTTGGCGAACGCATCAACGGCTACTATCTCGTGCCGCTCTATCTCGGTATCTTCACGCTGCCGATGATAGCGCTCGGCGATGTGATGGACGGGACCTCGCGCGCGCACAGCTGGGCGGTCTCGGCGCTGAGCCCTACCTATATCGTCCGGCCCCTGCTCATCCTCGGACTGATGCTGCTTGCCGTGGCGATCGGCGAGGCGCACACCGCGCAGACCGCGATGATCGCCGCCATGGCCGCCACCTATCTCACCAGTGTCACCCAGTTCTTCATCCTCACCTGGCGCCTGCGCAGGCGCTACCGCGCAGGGCCGCGCCGGATCGAATTCGGCAACTGGATCCGCGTTGCCGTGCCAATCTTCCTGATCGAGGGTTTCGGTTTCATGCTGACCAATTCCGACGTCGTCATCGTCGGTCTCTATCTCGATCCGGAAAGTGTGGCGATCTACTTTGCCGCGGCGAAGACGATGGCGTTGGTGCATTTCGTCATGTTCTCAGTCAAGGCAGCCGCGGCTCCTCGCTTTTCGGCGGCCATGGCCAATCCGGATCGCCAGCAACTGGCTGTCATCGCCATCGAAAGTGCCAAATGGTCCTTTTGGCCATCGCTCGGCGTCGGCGGCATGGTCCTTCTTTGCGGCACCTTCCTGCTGTCGCTGTTTGGCCCCGCCTTCATCTCCGGCTATCCGCTGATGGCGATCCTGTTTGCAGGCATCATGGCCAAGGCGCTCGTCGGTCCGGCCGAGGCGTTTCTTACCATGGCCGGCCGGCAGAAACTGTGCGTCGCCCTCTATGCCGGCGCCCTCGTTGCCAATTTGCTGCTCAACGTCACGTTGATCCCGATGTTCGGCCTGACGGGTGCGGCTTTCGCCACGACGGGCGCAATGGTGGTCGAGGCCATCCTTCTTCATGTCGCGGTTCGCCGCACGTTCGGCATCGTACTCTTCGCCTTCGCCGATCCGCATGCCAGAACCATCAAAACAGAGGCCAGCAGACCATGACCGGCAACCAGCACATTCCGGACGATGCCAACAGCCGGTCGGCGCGTATTCTCGGCGGACTGGTTCCGCCGGTGCCCGACCGTCCGATCGCCGAAAACTCCATCGCCATCGGCCGCCCCGGCAGGCAGCTCTGCCTTTATCCGGCGCGCCAGGGTTACGAACTTCAGACGGAACTCGATTTCCTTTCCAACCGGGCGATGGAGCCGAACGTCTTCTTTACCGGCCGCTTCCTCGCGCCAGCCATGCCACGCCTGGAAGACCGGATCATTCGCCTGGCGCTGATCCGCGACAATGACGAGCGCCGCAGCCGCATTCGCTTCCTGATGCCGTTCTCGATCGAAAAGCCGGGGTTCTCGATCGGCGCGCCGATCATCCGCGCCTGGTCCAATCCGTTCGGGCCGCTCGGCGTGCCGCTGGTCGATGCCGAAGAGGCGGCAGAAACCATCGACAATCTTTATGAGGCCCTGGCCAGCCCTTCGGCCGGGCTGCCCGGCGTGCTCGTGCTTCCCGATATCCGCCTGAAGGGCAATTTCGCCCAACTCGCCCGCGCCGTCGCCATCGGGCGCAACCTTCCGCTGACCGAAACCGACACCTTTACCCGACCGATGCTGGAAAGCCTGCAGGACGGCCAGACCTATCTGCGGCGCGCGATCCGCCCGGCGCATTTTCGCGAGCTGCGCCGGCAATGGAACCACCTGGAAGCACTCGGCACTGTTTCCTACAGTGTCGCCCGCCAGCCAGCCGACATCCGCCAACGCATGGAGGAGTTCCTGGCGCTGGAAGCGAGCGGCTGGAAGGGTAGCCACGGCACCGCCATGGTGCTCGACCGCTACCGCGCCGCCTTTGCCCGCGAGGCGATCACCAACCTCGCCGAAGCCGATAGCGTGCGCATCCACACGCTCGACCTCGACGGCGCCGCAATCGCCTCGATGATCGTCTTCATGATGGCCGGCGAAGCCTATACGTGGAAGACAGCCTATGATGAGCGCTATGCGAAATTTTCGCCTGGCAAGCTGCTGATGGCCGAACTGACCGAATGGCATCTCGACGACGCCAATATCGTGCGTTCGGACAGCTGCGCAACGCCCGATCATCCGGTGATGAGCCGCTTCTGGGAGGAACGGGAGGAAATGGGCACGCTGGTGATCGGCCTCGCCCAGAACCGCGACCGCGATGTCCGCCAGGTCGCAGCCCAGCTCCACCTCTATCGCAACACCCGCAACATGGCGCGGCTGCTGCGCGACAAGATCAGATCGCTGGGGCGTTCGAAATAGTCACCTCCGAAATCGCCCTGTCGCGCAGGATTCGGCGGATGACCTTGCCGGAGGTCGTCAGCGGCAGGCTATCGAGGAATTCGATCTCACGCGGATATTCGTGCATCGACAGCCGCGTCTTGACCCAATCGCGAATATCGGCGGCAAGCTCCGCGCTTGCCGCATG
>UCOA01000091.1 GCA_900474095.1 Hyphomicrobiales bacterium
GCAGGCGCCAGCCACATCCCCTTCATCGTCCGCGATGACAGTGCGGCCAGCGATATCGTCTTCCAGACTTCCGACACCACCTGGCAGGCCTATAATGAATGGGGTGGAGCGAGCCTCTATTTCGGCGACGTGCCGGTCGATCCCGCCAATCTGATCGGCTATCTGCCGCCCAATTGCGGCTGCGGCGTAAACTCGATCGGCCGCGCCACCGCTGTGAGCTACAATCGTCCGTTCGTCACCAACACGAGCGTGAAAGGCGGCACGCATGACTTCATATTCGGGGTCGAGCATTCGGCGATCCGCTGGCTCGAGCAGAACGGTTACGATGTCTCCTACATCTCCGGCGTCGACGCGACGCGGAGCGGCAGCCTGTTGCTTAATCACGAGGCTTTTCTTTCGGTGGGGCATGACGAGTACTGGTCGGCTGAACAGCGCGCCAACGTTGAAGCGGCGCGCGACGCTGGCGTCGATCTCGCCTTCTGGAGCGGCAATGAAGTCTACTGGAAGGTTCGTTGGGAAACCAGCATCGACGGCAATGGCACGCCGTACCGGACGATGGTCACGTACAAGGAAACCTGGGGTGGAACCCCCGATCCGAGCTCCACGGGTACTGGCACCTGGCGAGACCCGCGGTTTGCCGATCCAGGGCAGGAGCCGGAGAACTCGCTGACCGGCACCATGTTCACGGTTGACAGCTACCGGCTGGACACGATCACCATCCCCTACGACTATTCCAACCTGCGGTTCTGGCGCAACACCGACGTTGCCGAGCTGCAGCCGGGCCAGACCTTCTCTCTCGTTCAGAACCTGCTCGGCTATGAGTGGGACTCCGACGTCGAAAATGGCTACCGGCCCGCCGGGCTGATCAACATGTCGCTGTCGACGGTTTCGGTCGCCACCTATCTGCGCGACTACGGTACCACCATCGGTCCCGCCGATGTCACGCACAGCTTGACCATGTACCGGGCCGAAAGCGGCGCGCTCGTCTTCGGAGCGGGGACCGTCTTCTGGTCCTGGGGCCTGGATGCCAACCATGAGGGTGCGACGACACCAACCGATCCGAATGTCCAGCAGGCGATGGTCAACATGTTCGCCGACATGGGCATTCAGCCAGGCACGCTCGACGCAAGCCTGATCCTGGCGACGCAATCGACCGATACGATCAAGCCGACCTCGACCATCACCTCTCCCACCCTGGGCGCGAGTTTCGTCGAGGGACAGAAGGTCACGATCACCGGCAGCGCGCAGGATCTCGGTGGCGGTATTGTCGCGGGGGTCGAGGTGTCCCTTGACGGAGGCCAGAGCTGGTGGAAGGCGCAGGGCCGCGAGGCCTGGAGCTACAGCTGGGTCGTGCAGGCGTCCGGGACCTACAACATCATGTCGCGCGCGGTGGACGACAGCCTCAACCTCGGCAATCCGTCCGCCAGCACCCAGGTCTCGGTCAATCTGCCTTCGACATCGAGCCTCTGGACGCTTGCCAGCAAACCGCAAGTCGAAACCAATCTCGATCGGGACGGCGTCGAACTGGGCGTCCGCTTCCAGGCGGCGACGGATGGCGTTGTCAACGGCATTCGGTTCTACAAGGGTTTCTACAACGTCGGCGCGCACATCGTCAGCCTGTGGACGTCCACGGGCACGCAAATTGCCACCGGCACGTCCTCCGGCGAACCCATAACGGGCTGGCAGACGGTGACGTTCGCCAATCCGGTGCGCCTTACTCCCGGCACGACTTATGTCGCGTCCTATCACACGGGTGGATACTATTCGTCGAACGACAACTATTTCACGTCGTCCTACGCCAATGGCCTGCTCAATGTTCAGGCTGGCGGCGGTGTCTACGCGTATACCAGCAACAGCAACGGCGTGTTCCCGGGCAACAGTTCCAACGCAAACTACTGGGTCGACGTTGTTTTCACGCCGGATCCCAACCAGGCGCCGACGGCGACCGCCGATTCCGGGTTTACGGTCGGCAAGAACGGCATGCTGCCGATCTCCTTCACCGCACTGGTGGCCAATGACAGCGATCCTAACAACGACCCGCTGACCGTCAGTGCGGTCAGCAATGCCACCAACGGAACCGTGACGTTGGATACGCAGACGGGCAATGTCATCTACACGCCGAATGCCGACTATAGCGGGCCGGCAAGCTTCACCTACACGGCCTCGGACGGGCGCGGCGGCACCGCGACCGCCAACGTGTCGCTGACGGTCGAGCAAGACCCTGCCGGCGTATCGCTGTTCCAGTGGACCGAAGGGCCGACGGGGGCGGCGGCCAGTGACACCCAGCCATTGGAACTCGGGATGAAGTTCACTGCATCCGTGGTGGGAACGATCACCGGCATACGCTTCTACAAGCCGGCAAATGCCACCGGGCCGCATACCGGCTCGCTGTGGTCATCGACCGGCACGCTGCTGGCGACCGTCACCTTCACCAACGAATCCACCAGCGGCTGGCAAACAGCCACCTTCTCCAATCCGGTTGCCATCACGGCGGGGACGACCTATGTCGCCTCCTATCACACGACCGGGTTCTATGCGGCCACCGCGAACTATTTCAACAGCGCGAAGGTCAATGGGTCGCTGACGGCTCCCTCCTCAGCGACAAGCGGCGGAAACGGCCTCTATGTCTATTCATCGGGCACCGCGTTTCCGACTGCCAGTTTCCAGGCCAGCAATTATTGGGTCGACGTCGTCTACAAACGCTCGACCGTCAACACCGTGCCGATTGCCAGCAACGACAACGGCTTCACGGTCTCCAACAGCAACTCGATTTCGATTGCTGCATCCACACTGCTTGCCAACGACAGCGACCCTGACGGCGATCCCCTGACGATCACCGGCGTAGCCGGCGCCACCAACGGCACGGTGGCGTTCAACAGCCAGACCAGCACGGTCACGTTCACGCCGACGTCAGGCTATATCGGACCGGCAAACTTCTCCTACACCATATCGGACGGCCGCGGCGGAACGGCGTCTGCCGTCGTCAGCCTGACGGTCGGCCAATCGGCGACCACACTGAACCTGTTTTCTCCGTCCAGCGCGCCGAGCGTGACTTCCGTCAACGACCCCGGGTCCGTGGAACTGGGCGTGAAATTTATCGCTTCGTCCGCCGGCATCATCACTGGGCTACGCTATTACAAGAGCGCCCAGGACACCGGTACGCATACCGGCTCGCTGTGGACCAGCGGCGGGAATCTGCTCACGTCTGCAACCTTCACCAACGAGAGCGCCAGTGGCTGGCAGACGGTGACTTTCACCCAACCTGTCTCGATTTCCGCGGGGGCGACCTATGTCGCCAGCTATCATTCCAATGGCTTTTACGGGGTGACGCCGAACTTCTTCGCGACCAGCTACACGAACGGCCCGCTGACGGCGCCGTCCAGTGCGGGAAGTGGCGGAAACGGTGTCTTTGCCTATGGTACGACCAGCCTCTTCCCGGCGGCCACCTACAGCGCGACGAACTACTGGGTGGATGTCCTCTACGAGCAGGCAACGGGGAACCTCAGCCCGGTAGCGCTCGACGATTCCGGGCACTCGACGCCATTCAACACCGCGCTCTCCGTACAGGCGAGCACACTCCTTGCCAATGACAGTGATCCCAATGGCGATCCGATGGTCATTACCGGTGTCGGAAACGCGGTGAACGGCACCGTCGCCTTCGACACCCCGTCGAATACCGTCACCTTCACGCCGACGAACGGCTACTCCGGCGCTGCGAGCTTTACGTACTCGATCGCCGACGGGCAGGGCGGAACCGACACGGCCCAAGTGTCGCTCAACGTCGTACCCCAGGACGAGCAGAACCTGTTTTCGGCGTCTGCAACGCCCGCGTCCGTTACAGAAAACGACTCCGCCGACGTCAATCTCGGCATGAAGTTCCAGGCAGACGTGGCAGGCTCGATTACCGGATTCCGTTTCTACAAGGGCCCCAGCAATACCGGCCCGCATACCGGATATCTCTGGACGTCGACCGGCACGCTGCTCGCAAATGCCACTTTCACCAACGAAAGCGCCAGCGGTTGGCAGTCCGTCAATCTGGCCCAGCAGGTGGCGATCCAGGCAAACACGACCTATGTCGTTTCCTACAGCAGCAATGGCTTCTATTCTGCAACGAGCAATTTCTTCAGTTCCGGTGTAGACAACGGCAATCTGCACGCGCTGTCGTCGGCGCTCAGCGGCGGCAACGGCATCTATGCCTATGGGGCAGCCGGGCTGTTCCCGAACAGCACCTACAGCAGCACGAACTACTATGTGGATGTGGCGTTCAGACCGCAGTTGGCGGCGTAGGGCGGGGCGCAAGGACAAACTGATGTGATGGCCGCGCTATGGCGGGAGAATACCGATGAGCAGCGAACTCCACGCAGACGGCATCGGTGAAATCACCGTCACCGGCGCGGTCGTTAGGATCGATCTGATGAGCCTTGCTGTCATCGAAAGGGACGGGCAAAACAATCCGAAACCGGCTTTCCGCCAGAGGATACTCATGCCGGTCGAGGCCGGCGCGGTTCGCCGGTTGTCCGATGTCCGGAAGATACCACGGATCGTGCCTCCTCAAGCGGGTTAGCTTGATCCGAACCACGTAGCCGTGGATCTGATTGGGCTGTTGGCCGAGAAGGACATGGACTTGTGGCGTTGGCACGAGCCCATGCAAGGATGGGGGATAGCTCGCCGTCGTTTTGAGCGGGCGTCAAAGATTAGGGCATCCGGGCGGAGCGCGTGATTCTGTTACGACCGATGCGAACGCTAGCACCAGCCTATTACTCACGGAATGCGTCGCCCACTTTCATCAAAGCGGTGTAGATGCTCTTGCAGGAATTGAAACTGCAGCACTTCCCCCGTTTTCATCTTCTGGTCGCCATTGATGCGAACGATCAGTTCCCCAAGTTCGGAGTCGATGTAGGCGATCGTTTCATTGCCGAGATGTTCGGCAACACGCAACCGGCCCTTCCAGAGCCCATGCGCGCCAAGCTCGATATGTTCGGGCCGCACGCCAATTGTTGTAGCACCTAGCTTTGCGGCGGCCTCACCGGTGATCAGGTTCATCCGGGGGGAACCGATAAATCCGGCGACGAACAGTGTTTGCGGACGGTTGTAGAGCTCCATCGGCGCACCGACCTGTTCGATTCGTCCCGCATTCATGACAACGATCTGATCGGCGAGCGTCATCGCCTCGACCTGATCGTGCGTCACGTAGATCATCGTTGATTTCAACCGCTCATGCAGATCGGCGAGTTCCACCCGCATCTGATTGCGGAGTGCTGCGTCGAGATTGGAAAGGGGTTCGTCAAAAAGGAACACGTCAGGGTTGCGGACGATCGAACGACCTATCGCAACGCGCTGCCGCTGACCGCCGGACAGCGCCGCCGGCTTGCGCTTCAGAAGCGGCTGGAGATGCAGGATCTCGGCCGCCGCATCTACGCGCTTCTGCCGTTCCTTCGTTGGCGTCTTCGAAAGCCGCAGACCGAAGTCGATGTTCTGCTCGACCGTCATATGCGGAAAAAGGGCATAGGATTGGAAAACCATCGAGATGCCGCGCTTGGACGGCTCTTCGCGGGTGACATCCCGGCCACCGATCGAGATCTTGCCGCGGCTGGGGGCCTCGAGTCCTGCCACCATGCGCAACAACGTCGATTTTCCGCAGCCGGAGGGACCGACGAGCACCGTGAACGAACCGTCCGGAACCGACAGCGTTAAATCGGGGATCGTCTCGATCGCGCCGAAGGTTTTGTTGATATTGCTAAGTTCTACATTTGCCATGTCATGATCCTCCCAAAATTAAGCTTCAGCCCTTGACTGCACCGCCTGTCAGGCCCGCAACGATGTATTTCTGCGCGGCGACGAAAAACACGACGGCCGGCAGGATGGTGAGCGTGATGAAAGCCAGAACCCTGTTCCATTCGACGAGGAATTCGCCACGGAACTGCATCATTCCGAGCGGCCAGGTGAACAGGTCGCGCGAGTTGATCACCACGAGCGGCAGCAGGAAGTTGTTCCAGCTCTGCACGAATGCAAAGACGCCGACGGTGGCGAGGATGGGTGTCGAAAGGGGCAGGGTGAACCGCCAGAAGAAACGGATATAGCCGCACCCCTCAACGTAGGCTGCTTCGAAGAGCTCCTTCGGTAACTGTTCGAAAAATGTCTTGAAGAGCAGGATGGACAGCGACAGACCAAACGCCGTCTGCGGCAGGATCACTGCCCAGTAGCTATCGAGCAGTCCGAAGTCGCGCACCTTGATGAACAGTGGTAGGATCGCCGTCGCGAATGGAAACACCAGCCCTGCCAGGAGGTAGGACATCAGCATTTTCGAGCCGAAGAATCGGATCTGCGCGAAAACGTATGCGGCGGCGGCCGCGACGATCAGCGTCAGGACAACCGTGGACAGCGAGATGATCAGCGAATTACCGAGATATTTCCAGAAGCCCGGATCGTTGAGCAGCGCCGAATAGAATTCGGTGTTCCAATGCGACGGAATGCCGAACGGGTTGGCCAGTAGTTCGCCATTCGTTTTGAAGCCGCCGAACACGGCGACTGTCAAAGGGCCGATGACGAACGTCACGACAATCAGCAGGATCGCTAGGCGCGCGAGCTGTGGGATTAAACGAGCGGAAATCATCACTTGCTCCCCCTGTTGGTCTGACGCTGGTAAAAGATCGAAACCCCGACGGCGGCAATGAAGAGCAGGACGCCGACAGCGCTGCCGAATCCGATCCTCGTGCGGGTGAGGCCGAACGTGTAGAGATAGGTGACGATGGTGTGGGTCGAATTGGACGGCCCGCCATTGGTGAGCGGAATGACCACGTCGAAGAGCTGTAGCGACCCGACGACGGCGAAAAAGGCGGAGACGCCGATTGCCGCTCCGATCAACGGCACCTGGACAAAGCGAACGACTTCCCAGCGCTTCGCGCCTTCGAGTCGTGCCGCCTCCAGAAGTTCCTTCGGAACGCTTTGCAAGGCGGCCACGAAAATCATCATATGGAACCCGAAATACTTCCACAGCACCACAAGCGTGATGGCGAGGAAGGCCCAGTGGCGATCGGCAAGAATGAAAACAGGATTCATCCCCAGCGACTTGAACAGGGCACTCGCGACGCCGGCATTGCCATCGAAAACGAAGCTCCAGATCAATCCAGAGGCGATTTCGGCCAGGATGTAGGGCAGGAAGAAGACCAGCCGGAACAACGTGTTCGCGGGCGTCTTCTCGTAGACCATCAGCGCAAGGCCGAGTGCGAGTGGCAACTGGATGAACAGCGAAACAGCCAGGACGATCAGGGTGTTGCGAACGGACTGCCAGAAGATGCCGTGATTGAGGACCTGACGGAAGTTGTCGAGCCCGACAAAGTCGGTTGGGGTGCCGTAGCCGTTCCATTTGAACAGGCTGTAGTATGCCGCATCGAAAAGCGGCAAAGCGACGAAGAGGGTGAAGAGCAGGAAGGCGGGCGGCAACATGAGAAGGACCGCCTGGCCTTTGCTCGACATGAGATCGGCAAGTATTGAATTGGACTTCGAGGCTCGTATGCTTGCTGCGTTGGACATGGCTTCGCTCCACTGGATGGGGCCGGCAGGTCAAGCCTGCCGGCCAGATGCGAAATTCAACGAACGGACCACGCGTCCTGAACAGTTGTCGCGGCCTCTTCCGGTGTCACCGCGCCTTGTGCGAGATCCGCAGCAGCATCGTTGATGGTCGCCCCAACGTCCGACCCCAGTGCCTGATCGAGGAAGATCTGGTGGAAGCTGGACGCGATTAGGGCGGCCGACATCTGCTTGAAGAAGGGATTGCTCATCCGTTCATCCGCACTCTTGGTAACGGGAATGAAGAGGCCCTCGGCACCAGCTACCGCTTGGTTTTCCTTGCTGGAGAGATATTTCAGGAATTCGATCGCTTCGGGCTTCGCACCGGCGACGACGGCAAAACCATTGATGCCGCCGAACGTATCGGTTGGCTGCCCAGCACCACCGGCAACTGCCGGGAACCGGACGGTCGCCATCTTTTCGTCAGAGATACCCTTGCCTGTGGCGGAGTTCTGCTTCGCTGTGCCGTAGTCCCAGTCGCCCATCAGGTGGAAAATGCCCTTGCCGTCGCCGAACATGCCGGTCGCCTGCTCGAAGGTCGTGTCCATGAAGCCCGGCTGGAACGGTTGAAGATCGAGAAGCGCCTTGAAATCCTCGCCAGCTTTGACGAAGGGTGCGGCTGCAAAGCCATCGCCTTCTCCGGCCATGGCCGCAGTCAGGCCGTCCTTGCCGGCATCGCGCACCATCAGATAGCCGTAGTAGAAATGCAGCGGCCACTTGTCCTTGCCTCCGACGACGATCGGCGTGATGCCGGCCTCCTTCGCCTTTTTGACTCCAGCCAGGAAGTCGTCCCAAGTCTTGATCGCACCCAGATCGATTCCGGCCTTGGCGGCGAGGTCCGTGTTGGTCCAGAACACGATCTCATTGGCATTGGTGGGGATTCCATAGACCTTGCCGTCGATGGTGAACGCGGCAAGGCTTGCCGCCGACAGACTATCCGCCCATTCCGGCGTCATCATCGCATCGATGTCCTGCAAGACGCCGGCTTCCGCCTGCTGCGCCAGCACGCCACCCGCCCAGCTATAGATCAAGTCCGGCTTCTGGTCGGATTGCAGAAGCGTGCTTAGCTTCTGCTTGTAGGCTTCGTTGGCGAGGTATTCGAAGGATATGTCGACGCCGGTATGCGCCTTCTCAAATTCCCTGACGACCTGGTCGTAATAGGCCTTCTCATTGGCCGGCACTTCCGGGCGCAAAATGTCGACGGTCGTCTGCGCCAGAACCGTGGACGCTGACAGAGACAGGAAAAGCGCGGTGTTCCTGAGCACGCGCATTGATATGTTCATGTACTTCCTCCTCAAGCAAGGCAGACGGGAATCGTCCGCCAGAACGGTCAAAAGTGGATTGTGTTGATCGAGAGTGCGGGCAGGGTGAGCGTCACCGTCTCTTCCCCGAGAGACAGCGGGACGTTGCGCGGCGCATCGCTTGGATTCTGGATGACAAGGACGTTCGTGCCATCGAGATTGCGGAAGGCCAGCGTGTTCGCAGCCATTGGCCCCATGGTCGCAAGCACCTGGGCACCCGGACGGACGAAGGCGCTGAAGTGCTTCATCACATAGAATTCGGGATTGTAGATCACGGCCAGGTTTTCAGGATCGATGGTGATCATCGAGTTCTGCTGCCAGCCCCAGGTGCTCTCGCCCTGCGACTCGAGGACCATGTTCCAGTAGACATAGGCTTCCGCGCCGTTTGAAATATAGTGCTGGATCAGGTCGAAGACGTGGTGGGCGTGGTCCCATGTGTTGGTCCCATCGCCGCACTCGTTTTCCGTCTGGATGATCGGCAGGTGCGGAAATGCCTGGCGGGTCCGCTGGACGGCATGTTTTCCGGCCCATTGAAATCCGGCCCCGGTGATGTAGGCGGACGCCTCGGCATCAGAAAAGATCGTGCCCGCCCAGGCATTGAAATCGCCTCGTTCAATCGTACCCGCCCAGATTTCCGTCTTGAGGGCGGCAGCCTTGAAAGCCGGCCCGAGATCATCGCGAATGAAGTCGCGCATCTTGGCTCCGGTCCAGACGCAGGACGGGAATTTCTGGTCGGAATTCGGTTCATTCTGGACATGCACGGCATCGATTGCGATGCCGGCGTCGCTGTAAGCCTGGACAAAACAGACGAAATAGTCCGCGTAGGCCTTGCGATATTCGGGTTCCCAGACAAGCGTGCCGTAGTTGTGGGCCTGCGGAAATTTCATCCAGGTCGGCGGGCTCCACGGCGACGCAAAGAGGGAAAAGTCCTCGCCCCGCGCGTTCCTGGCCGCTTCGATAAACGGGATCAAATACTTATGGTCACGCGCGATGGAGAAATCGGCCATGGCAAAATCGCCAGCCGTTTCGTTATGGCTGTACCAGTTTTCCGAATAGTCGTTCGCGCCGATCGGCAGGCGGCAGTAGTTGAATGCACAGGCATTCTTGGAAAACAGGTCCGCAAGGATGGTTTGGCGCGCATTATCGTCGACAAGCTGGAGTGCCTTCCAGCCGAGTTCATTGAAGCAACCGCCAAAGCCTTTGAAATTGTCAACGATTGTCTTCCCGGTGGTCAGCGCGGGACCATGCATGGCGTTGAGCGGTTGTTCGATTGATCTGGCGACCCAGTGCTCTGCCGGAGATGTTGAAATCCAAGAAATCGTCATTGTCTCGTCCATCTGGGGGCGCAGGAACCCATGGCGTGCGAAAGGGATCGCACACCACTTCCGGCGCATACGTGCCTGAATATGTTTGTGTCAGCAGGAGAACCCGCGATTTGCTGGAAGACTGTCTGGACGCCTCCCAGACGCCAATCGGCTGTGCTACAGCACAGGAGATTGATCCTCGCAAAGCCTTCTAATGGATCTCGCGGATTATGGCAATACTTTTTTCACTTAATGAAATAAGATGGACCAATGGCCCTCAAAGTCGATCAAGGCACAGCAAAGGCTCTCAACCGGCGACTTGCCCTCAATGTCCTGCGCCGGGAAGGGGGCTTGAGCCGCGGAGAGCTCGCCGTAAAGACCGGCCTCAGTAATGCCGCGATAACGGGCCTCGTCTCCGAGTTGATCGAGGAAGGCTTTCTGAAGGAGGGAGAGAGCACCCAGAGCACGGGCGGGCGCAAGCCGGTGCTGGTTGATCTCGACTACGCCGCGCGGTATTCGATCGGCCTCAAGCTGATGTCTGACCGCCTGGAGGCTGTGCTCACGGATCTTTCGACGGAACCCTTGGCCAACACGGTGATCGCGCTGTCAAACGTGGAGCCTGCAACCGTGGCGGAAGCAGCCAAGCAGGCGGTCGAACAACTGATGCCGGACTCCGCTCTGCGCAGTGAAAAGCTGATTGGCGTGGGGCTTGCAATGCCGGGACTGATTGACGTCGAGCATGGTGTCTGTCGGGTCTCTCATCGGTTCGACTGGCACAATGTCCCGATCGCGTCCCTCCTTGCCGAGCGGGTTCATGTTCCCGTTTGGGTGGACAACGACGTCAATGCTTTTGCGATCGCCCAGCAACTGTTTGGCGCGGCGCGCAGGCGTTCTTCGGCGCTTGTGCTGATAATCGGCACGGGTGTTGGGTCGGCGCTGATCTTCCACGGACAAATCCATCGCGGCGCGCGCTTCGCGGCCGGTGAAATCGGTTTTGCCGTCGATGGCGGCCGTTTGAAAACGGACGGTTTTTCCAACTGGGGCGATCGGTTTTCGGAACCGGCTATCGAAAGGCAGTGGGCGGAACTGTGCGCCACGAATGCCGTGCACGGACCGGCCGGCTTGCAGGAAGCAATGGAAACCGGCGACACCCAGGCCGTTGCGTTTCTTGGATCGATCGGCCGCGATATCGGCCTTCGCCTCGTCGGCATGATCGACCTTGTCGATCCCGAAGTGGTCATTGTCGGTGGCGAGGCCATTCGTTTTGGCAGGGCGCTGATTGACCCGATGATCGAAGCGGTTAAACGGTTCAGCTTCGAAGTGCCGCCACCGATCGAGATCGACTGGGAGAACAACATCTGGTCGCGCGGCGCTTCAGCACTAGCGATCCAGAAGTTCTTCGATTTCGAAAGTGCGTCCGGGGTGGCACTGAGCTGAAAAACGCATCGACGTATCGCGTCCCTGGAGGACTTCTTCAGGGGGATCCGCAGAGGTCACCGACACGCGACAATCCCGGCTTTTCCCGGCTGTTGAAGCCGCTCTCGGTCCACCAGATCAAAGCTCGGCACCTAGGTTATGAAAAACGCCGTGACATGGGTTAGGGAGCAAGAGTGACAAAGACTCCGGGCTGCGTGACATCAGTAGCGGAACTCTCCATTGCGTTCGCAAACAGATCCGCGTGCGACTGGAAGAACCGGTCTGTCCCGAAACGCTTGCCGAACATCATATCATGCTGCAGGAACCGATAGTCCCGAATAAGCGAGGGAACCGTTTTCTTGCGGCTCCAGGCGGACGTGTCCTTGCCGGCGGCGTCGACGAGCATGTAGCGATCGATAATGTGATACTGGTCGAAGACGTTGCCGAGGAACCCCGTGTAGTAGGGATGCTCGAAGCCGCCCTGCTTGAGGATCTGGTAGGACAGGAAGGCCGGGCTGATCGTGCCGATATCCTTGACCGGCCCGGTCTTGTTCGACCAGACGACCAGCGGCGTTTCGTGCTGTGCCTTCATCTGCTCGACCGAGCCCTTGCGCGAAGCCGTGACGTCATTCATGTAGCCGGTATTCGGATAAACCGTGTTGAGCGGCGGCAGATGGTCGCCGAACAGCACGATGATCGTCTCACGGTCGCGCTTCTTCGCCCAATTCATCAGCATCTTCAGGCTATCGTCGGCCTCCTTGATCCCTTGCGCATAGGTTGCCAGGACCTGCCTGTCGGCTTCCGGCAGGTTACCTTCCACCTTGATGGTGTTCTTGGCATAGCGGTTCGCTTCGTAGGGGCCGTGGCCCTGCAGCGTAACGGTGAAGAAGAAGAACGGGTCGCGCAGTTGATCGGCCTGGCGGATGATTTCCTTGGTCAGCGCCTCATCCGATGCGAACATGCCGCGTTTCTGCATGACCGGCAGGTTCTCTTCCGACCGGAACTGTTCGAATCCGAAGGCCTTGTAGACGGCGCTGCGGTTCCAGAACCATTTCTGGAACGGATGAACGGCGCGGGCGACATAACCTTCGCCGCGGAAGAAGGTGGCCAGCGACGGGATCGGATTGCGGATATACTGCTGGTAGGGAATGCTGCCATAGGGCAGGAAGGCGTTCGAAAAGCCGGTCAGTGCTTCGAACTCGACATTGGCGGTCATGCCGCCGAACTCCGGCGAAAATACGTTTCCGGACTGAATCTCACGGATGGTCGGCATCGGATCGGGCGTGAGCTTGACGTTGGGCAGGCGGGTGGGATCCCAGAAAGACTCGCTCATCAGGACGATGACATCCGGTTTGCCGCGATGCGTCGTGCCGGCCGGCACCGGCTTCGTCGGGATCTTGTCGATGGCATCGGACATGTAGCCCCCCGGCGCAGTGACATTTGCCATCGGCAGGTTGAGGGCGAAGGCCATGACGAAACCGTTATGGCGATAGTTTTCCGTCTGGTCCCACATGATCGGGATCACCTGCAGCCGGTCGCGCACCCAGGAGAAATTGTTGTAGTCCATGATGTGGTAGAAGGAGGCGAGCAGCGGCACGGCCACCGCTAGACGGGTCAGCCGCTGGCGGCGCGTCAAAAGCGGAAAGCGACGCCAGGCGAAACGGGCAAGCCAGGCAAGGGCGACAATCGAGGCGACGATGCCGACGACGATGCCAATGGCCGTCCAGGGGCGGTCTCGCACCAGGACCGGCATGAGTTCCATGATCTGGCGCCCGAACAGAAAGTCCGTCGGATAGAGCGGATCCGAGAGGAAAATCTGCTTCTGGCGGCTGACGAGGGCCGGGATCAGTGCGAGCGGCGCGATGAAAATAATGCTGTAGTTCTCGCGTCCGAACGCTGCGTCGAGCGCCAGGAAGACGAAAAAGAAGACCCCGGCGGTTGTCCAGGCGGGGCGCACCGGATCGAGGAAATACGAGACGGCCTCAGAGACCGAATCGCGCGTGATCCATTCAACCGCGAAAATGAGCGCGATCGACAGGAGCAGCGACAGGGAGAGACGTCCCGCGATCGACAGCAGCTTGCTGTTACGGGCGCCGAAAGCGATTGGGGGGCCGTAGACCTCGGTGGCGGTGGCAGCATGTACTGCCGATTCAAAACTGGCCAAGGCCTTCTCCAATTTTCATAAAACTGTCGTCCTAATGTCATACAGACGTCATCTTGAATGGAGGATGAATAAGTCGGATAAGGCTTTTCCAGTGCTTTTTCTGTGAGTACCAACGTGCGAACGGGAGCGCTGGAGCACTCCTGCGGTTGTCTCGGGCTGCATATCCCGAGCGGATGCTTTTTTTCTGTTTTGACGACAGGCACGGGTTTTTTTGGCGCCGAATGCGTTAAATATCTCCCAGGGTGCAGCCGCATCCGCGACAGAAGATAAGCACGGGCCTTTTTCATGACCTCGCAAAAGACCATTTCAACCACGTTTCGCATCGCCATTGGCCAACTCAACCCGGCTGTCGGCGATATTGCCGGCAACCTTGCCAAGGCGCGTGAAGCGCGCGCTGACGCCGCCCGCAGCGGCGCCGACCTGCTTCTCCTGACGGAACTCTTCATCTCCGGTTATCCACCAGAAGACCTGGTCCTGAAGCCCGCCTTTCTCAGAGCCTGCCAGAAGGCGGTCGATGCGCTCGCGGCGGATACAGCCGATGGCGGGCCGGGGGTCGTGGTCGGTTTTCCGCGTCAGGGCGAGGCAGGACGGCACAATTCCGTCGCGGTTCTCGACGGTGGCAGGGTGCTGGTCGTTCGCGACAAGATCGATCTGCCGAACTATGGCGAATTCGACGAAAAGCGTGTTTTCGCCGAAGGTGCGATGCCGGGGCCGGTCAATTTCCGTGGCGTGCGGCTCGGCATCCCGATTTGCGAGGAAATCTGGAACGACATGGGGGTCTGCGAAACGCTGGCGGAAAGCGGCGCGGAAATCCTGCTCGTGCCCAATGGCTCGCCGTATTATCGCGGCAAGATCGACGTACGCCACCAGGTCGTGCTTCGTCAGGTGATCGAGACCGGTTTGCCGATGATCTTTGCCAACCAGCTCGGCGGCCAGGACGAACTGGTCTTCGATGGCGCCAGCTTCGCCTTTAACGCTGACAGGAAGCTGGCCTTCCAGATGAGCCAGTTCGAAGAGAGCGTCTCCATTTCCGAATGGCGCAGAAACGGCGACGGCTGGGTTTGCGAGCCGGGGATGATGTCGCGCCTGCCGCAGCAGGAAGAGGCGGACTATCGCGCCTGCATGCTGGGCTTTCGCGACTACGTCAACAAGAACGGCTTCAAGAACGTCGTGCTCGGCCTCTCCGGCGGCATCGATTCGGCAATCTGCGCAGCACTCGCCGTCGATGCGCTGGGCGAGGAGCGGGTGCGCACGGTCATGCTTCCCTATCGCTATACGTCGTCGGATTCCTTCAAGGATGCGGAGGATTGCGCCAAGGCGCTCGGCTGCCGCTATGACATCGTGCCGATCGAGGAGCCGGTGCAGGGCTTCATGAACGCGCTTTCGGAGATGTTCGAGGGGACGGAGCCGGGCATCACAGAGGAAAACCTGCAAAGCCGCACGCGCGGGACGATCCTGATGGCGCTCTCCAACAAGTTCGGCTCGATGGTGGTGACAACCGGTAACAAGTCGGAAATGTCGGTCGGCTACGCAACCCTCTATGGCGACATGAACGGCGGCTTCAATCCGATCAAGGATCTCTACAAGATGCAGGTCTACGGCCTGTCGCGTTGGCGCAATACGACCGTGCCTCCCGGTGCGCTCGGGCCCTCCGGCGAAGTCATCCCGAAGAATATCATCGACAAGGCGCCGTCGGCGGAACTTCGTCCGAACCAGACCGACCAGGATTCCCTGCCGCCCTATCCGGTGCTGGACGATATCCTGGAATGCCTGGTCGAAAAGGAAATGGGCACCGAGGAGATCGTCGAGCGCGGTCATGACGAGGCGACGGTGCACCGGATCGAGCATCTGCTCTATATCGCCGAATACAAGCGCCGCCAGTCGGCGCCGGGCGTGAAGATCACCAAGAAGAACTTTGGGCGCGACCGTCGCTACCCGATCACCAACCGGTTTCGCGACCGGTAGAACAACGAGCCGAAGGAGGCGATATGCGCAGTTCGGTCGAAATCTACACGCTCGCAACCGGCACGAGCCGGGTCGTCTGGCAGACGGAGCAACTGGTGGAGGCGCCGAATTGGTCGCCCGATGGACAGTCGCTCGTTATCAACGGGGACGGTCTACTCTACCGGCTGCCTCTGACGGGCCGGGAGCCGGTGTTGATCGACACCGGCTTTGCGCGCCAATGCAACAATGATCACGGAATCTCGCCCGACGGCAAGACGATCGTCATCAGCGACAAGACAGAATTCGGAAAGTCGGCGATCTACCTGTTGCCGGCGGAAGGCGGGGCGCCGCGGCTCGTGACCCGCAACCTGCCGTCCTATTGGCATGGCTGGTCGCCGGACGGAAGGACGCTGACTTATTGCGGCATCCGCGACCAGGTCTTCGATATTTTTACGATCCCGGTCGATGGCGGCGATGAAACGCGCCTGACGTTTGGCGAGGGACGCAATGACGGTCCGGACTACAGCCCGGATGGGAAATGGATCTATTTCAACTCCAGCCGCTCCGGCAGGATGCAGATCTGGCGGATTCGCCCGGACGGTTCGGATGTTACGCGTATCACCGACAGCGAATTCGGTGACTGGTTCCCGCATCCGTCACCCGACGGAAAACATCTGCTCGTGCTCTCCTATGACGGCGACGTCTTCGATCATCCGCGCGACCTCGACGTTCGGCTGCGACTGATGGATCCGGACGGTGGCAACCCGCGCGTCCTGTTCGAGCTGTTCGGTGGGCAGGGGACGATCAACGTCCCCAACTGGTCGCCCGATGGCAGGGAATTCGCCTTCGTGCGATATCAGCCGGTGCCCTGATCGTATTTAGTAAGTAATAAGATACCTCTTTCTAGGGTTGCGTTGAGGCTTGCGCGCAATCAATCCGCCCCCTATTGTTTTGTTTCTTGCTAAAACAAGGGGCAGGAATGGCCATTCATCACCGAGTTGCCGTGCTGATCGATGCAGAAAATGTACCGGGCGATATGGCCGAGCCTGTTCTGCGTGAAGCTCGCGCCTATGGAGCGACGGTTGCGCGGCGCGCTTACGGCGATTTTGCCCAAGGGCGGGGCACCGGCTGGCTTGTCGCGGCGGCCGCCCATGCGGTTGACACCATCCAGGTTTCAAGCCCGAACAAAGCCAAGAATTTCAGTGACATGCGCATGACGATCGACGCGGTGGAACTGATGTTTGCCAACAGGGCCGATGTCTTCTGCCTGGTATCCTCGGACGGTGATTTCACGCCGCTTGCCATACATCTGCGTGGAGCCGGCAAGCGCGTCGTCGGCATCGGCACGAAGCAGGCATCCACATCGTTTCGTCAAAGCTGCGATGCCTTCCACATTGTCAGCCAACCGACGACCGTTCCGGTGGTGGTTGCCACGACCTCGAAGCCTCGAGCGAAACCGCAGGAGCAGCCGGCAAAACAAAAGATATCGCTGCCACTTTTAAGCAAGGCCTTCAAAAGACTTGGTGCTGGCGAAGGCGACGGATGGGTTTCACTTTCCACCTTGGGAGTGGCGTTGCGCGAGGTTGAGCCAAACTTCACAGTGAAGTCGTATGGCTCAGCCAGCTTGAAAAAACTTCTTCTTCAGGAACCGTCACTCGAATGGCAACCGCGTGCAAACAAGATCGTCGTCCGCCTGGGACCCACGATCGCAGTCATTTCCGCATGATACGAGGCTGCTTTGCTTAAGGCCGCATCGTCCGCGAACTTGTGCCGCTGGTACCGTGGCCGCAATCGCGTCTAGGCGGCCTAACGCACCCATGCAGGTATGTTGTAGGGGGTGATGACTTCCACAGCCGATAGTTGCGGTCCTCCCGAACTGGCAAGGGCTCCGCGGCGACTCATGATCGCGCGGAAGGCCGTGCGCACGTCGGCTTTCAGGTCGTGGTGGAGGATGAAATGGATTTGCCCGCTCCGCAGCAGATCGAGATTGTCCGCATCGAGATCATGCCCCAGGAAAACGGTGCAGGGCCTGCCGGCCGCCGCAAAAGCTCCAAGCACTGCGCGGTTGCCGCCGCCGATCGAATAGACCGCGTTGATGCTCGGATTGGCGGACAACGCCCCTGCCGCAAGGGCGCCGGTCGCTTCGTCGCGCCCGAGGCCTTCGCTGATCTCCACGACGCCGATCGACGGGTAGCGGTTGCGCAAGGTTCGGCGGAAACCGATCTCACGCTCCTCTTCGCCCCGGAACCGACTGCTTGAAAGCGTCATCAAGACGACCGCCGGCTGCCCAGCGAGCCGCTCGCCGAGCAGATAGGCAGCCGTCTCTCCCGCGGCCCTGTTGTCTGCTCCGGCATAGGCGATGCGCGGTGCGTTCGGCAGGTCGGTGACCAGCGTCACGACGGGAATGCCGGATTGTTCGAGCCGGGCGACGGCGGCGCTGATATCGGGAACGTCGGGCGCCTTCAGGACGATGCCGTCGGTACCGCGCAGGCGAATACGATCGAGCAGCTGAACGATCTCGTGCGGCCGCATGGATTCGGCAAAATGAAAACGCGAGCGAAAAATCGTCGGCAAGAAAGTCAGAGCCTCGCTTTCGAAGGCGTCCCGGACCGTGTTGGTGAACCGCTGCGGCGCCTCCATGACGATATCGATGCCGAACTTCCGCCCCTGAACCTCCATGCCGGCCTGCTGTTTCTCCAGTTCCCGGATGGCGGAGCGCACACGCATTTCGGTCTGCTTGCGCACGCCCTCCCGACCGTTGAGCACCCGATCGACGGTCGCCGTGCTCAAGCCAGCCTGGAAGGCGATATCCTTGACCAGAAATTCATGCGCCATCGTGGTTCCGTTCTGATGGTTTTTTGATGGATTCCTGCTCTATATCACAATTCTCCGCCGCGTATAGTCGGGCCATCGAACGGCATCCAGTGGGAGGAAAAAAGGATGAAGACCGACAATTTTCTGAGGCAGCGCGCCGATCGGGTTTGGCTGACGGAAGCTGCCTGCGATCTGGAGGATTTCCGTGTCGAGGTGGAGCGGACGACGCAGCTCAGCGACTATCCGCATGCGGCAAGCGTCGAGAAAAATGTGCTGATCTATGACGCCTCCAGAGTACTGAAGACAGCCGGGACAGATGATGGACGTCGCGCGGTGCTCGCCGAGATCTGCGAGGCTTTCGCGACCGGGCCGGGCGTCATCGTCCTGAAGCAGGGTTTCGAAGATACGGGCGTTATCGATGCGGCAAGCCGTGTCTTCGACGAGATCATCAACGAGCAGCATCGCACCAATACCGGCGGCGGCGACCATTTTGCCAAGCCCGGCGCCAATGACCGCATCTGGAACTCGCTGGAAAAGCACTGCCTGAAGGATCCGGAGAATTTCGCGGCCTATTACGGCAACGCGCTGATCGCGCTGGTCAGCGAGGCCTGGCTCGGGCCGAGCTACCAGATGACGGCGCAGGTCAACCGGGTCAATCCGGGAGGCGCGGCGCAATCGGCGCATCGCGACTATCATCTCGGCTTCCAGGCGTCAGCCGTGATCGAGCAGTTTCCCGCCCATGTGCATCGGCTGTCGCCGGTGCTGACCCTGCAGGGGGCGGTTGCCCATTGCGATATGCCGCTCGAAAGCGGGCCGACGCTGTTCCTGCCCTTCAGCCAGACCTACGTCCCCGGTTATCTCGCGCTGAAACGAGAGGAGTTTCGCGACTATTTCGATAAAAACCACGTGCAACTGCCGCTGTCGAAGGGGGATCTGGTGTTCTTCAATCCGGCGCTTTTCCACGCTGCCGGCACCAATCGTTCGGTCGACATCAAGCGTGTCGCCAATCTGCTGCAGGTTTCGTCGGCCTTTGGCCGGGCGATGGAGACGGTCAACCGCGAGCGGATGAGCGCAACACTCTATCCGGCCCTGAAAGCCATGCTTGTCGATGGACGGCTAACCGATGCGCAGGCGCGGAATGCGATCGCGTCCTGCGCGGAGGGCTATTCCTTCCCCACCAACCTGGACCGCGATCCGCCACTCGGCGGTCTGGCCCCGAAGACGCAGGCTCAGTTGATGCATGAGGCGCTGGCTGGCAGATGGGAAGTGGACGCCTTCGCTGCCGCACTTGCAGCACAGTCGGAGAAGAAACTGAGCTGACGTCGGCAACCCGAATCTTCAAAACTTCCGTCCGGTTTCCGGGCGGAAGTCTTCAGTGTCATTATCCGAAACGGAGGAAACGGAATGAGCAACGATCATGGCAGCCTTGACGGCAAGATCGCGATTGTGACCGGCGGTACGCAAGGGTTGGGAGCGACGATCGCGACGCTGTTTGCCGACCGGGGCGCCGCCGGCGTTGTCATCTGCGGTCGCAATGCCGCGAAAGGCGAGGCCAAGGCGGCCGAGATCGGTAGGAACGCGGGCACCAGGGTGGTGTACGTGCAGGCCGACCTAGGAAGGGTGGAAGACGCCCGCAACGTGGTCGCCGTCTGTGACGCACAGTTCGGCCGTGTCGATGCGCTGGTGAATGCGGCTGCGATTACCGATCGCGGCACAATCCTCGACACAAGTCCGGAATTGTTCGACCGCATGTTCGCCGTCAACGTGCGCGCGCCGTTCTTCCTGATGCAGGAAGCAATCAAGGTGATGCGCCGAGAAGGAACAGAAGGGACGATCGTCAACATCGGCTCGATGTCGGCCAAGGCCGGGCAGCCGTTCATCGCCGCCTATTGCGCCTCCAAGGGCGCGCTTGAAACGCTGACCAAGAACACCGCCTATGCCGTGCTGCGCAACCGCATCCGCGTCAACGGGCTCAACATCGGCTGGATGGCGTCGGAAGGCGAGGATCGCATCCAGCGCGAATTTCATGGCGCTGCCAGCGACTGGCTGGAAAAGGCGGCGGCGAGCCAACCCTTCGGCCGGCTGGTCGATCCGGCCGAAGTGGCGCGCGCCTGTGCCTATCTGTCGTCGGCGGAGTCCGGCCTGATGACCGGCTCGGTCATCTGCTTCGACCAGTCGATCTGGGGAGCCTACGACGGTTCGCCGCATCCTGTTGCCGCCCTGTGAAGAGAACAGGTGGGCCGCTTGCATTCGGCGGCCCGCTATGCCTTTATCGGTTTGGTTCAGGTGCCCGCGAAAACGGGAGAATCGGGAATCCGGTGAAAATCCGGGACGTGCCCAACGCTGTAACGGGGACGGCCTTGCTACAATGAATTTCTGAGTATTTTCAGAGTTCTGCCACTGAGTCCTCATCTGACTTGGGAAGGCGGCAAGGCCGGTTGATCCGCAGTCAGAAGACCGGCCTGACGAGATAGACCAGCCCCGCGCGGACGGCGGGAGGTTTCGCATTGTTGGGGATCAAACGATGCAAACTGAACCGCAAGACCGCCTTGTCAGGGCGGAAGAATTTTCACCGGACGAGCGCGCCGCCGTCTACCGCGCCATCGAGACGCGCCGCGACGTGCGCGATCAGTTCCTTCCGACGCCGCTGCCGGACGAACTGGTCGCAC
Organism: Hyphomicrobiales bacterium; assembly: GCA_900474095.1. Taxonomy (GTDB): domain Bacteria; phylum Pseudomonadota; class Alphaproteobacteria; order Rhizobiales; family Rhizobiaceae; genus Pararhizobium. Next base: position 21,182 of record UCOA01000091.1, read on the forward strand.
GGCTGCTCGCCGCCGCCCACAGCGCGCCTTCGGTCGGCTTCATGCAACCCTGGAATTTCATCGTCGTCAGGGACGAAGACAAGCGCCAAAAGGTGTTCGAGGCCTTTCAGCAGGCCAATGAGGAGGCGGCGCTGATGTTCGATGGCGCCGCGCGCGACACATATCGCTCGCTCAAGCTCGAAGGGATCCGCAAGGCTCCGGTGAGTGTCTGCATCACCTGCGACCCGACGCGCGCCGGCAAGGTCGTTCTTGGGCGGACGCACAATCCGCGCATGGACGCGTTTTCGACCGTCTGCGCGGTGCAGAACCTGTGGCTTGCCGCGCGGGCGGAGGGCGTCGGCGTCGGCTGGGTGAGCATTTTCCACGAGCGCGACATCAAGGCCGTTTTTGGCATACCCGATCACGTCGAGATCATCGCGTGGCTTTGCCTTGGCTATGTCGATCAGCTCTATGCGGAGCCCGAACTGGCTGTCAAGGGCTGGCGGCAGCGCCTGCCACTTGACGAGTTGGTCTTCGCCGACGCCTGGGGTGTCAAGCCGGCAGCTACTGCATGATTCCTTAAATCGGAATCGATTGAAGGATAAAATTATGCAGCAGTTTCAAAGTGCTACAGCGTCCTTTGCGCGTCAGGTTTGACGCGCGGCGCTGTAGAGGCTCCGATCAGTTGGTCTGTTGCGGCTGGTATCCGGGGCCGGCCGGGTGCTTCAGGTCGATCGACGATTCCCGAGAGGGCAGGAAGCTCGGCCCGACAACGCGCACCTTGTTGTTCTGCGGATCGTAGGGGCGGTCTGCGACGGCAGCCTTTGCCTCCGTCTTGTCAGCCTTGCGCGGTCCGATCTCACGAATGCCGCTATCGTCGTCCGGCAGACTCTGGTTCGTTGCGGTCTGTCGGGGAAGTGCACAACCGCACTGGCCGGGCTGGCTGAGGTCACGGGTCTTGTAGGCGAAAGCCGTCGGCAGTTCGCTATAGGGCTCGCCGGTCGACGCCGAGACCATCTGGTCCGTCTCTTCGGTCTCAAGCGCGTGGTAGTAGAGCGCCGTTTCCGCACCCGGGCATCGGCGCTGGCAAGCCTCGGCATCGCGCTGGAAATCGGCGGGCGTAGCGCGCGACGAGATCGGAAAGAAAGCGCCGTCGCAGGTACGAACGCACAAGGTCCGCAGGCTGCCGCCATAGTCGCCACCCGGATGGGTGAAATCGGAGACATCGGCACTGCCGCGCAGGGGCGGGTCACTTTCGCTGATCGGCGGCAGGTCCTCCAGGATGTTGCGGTGCGTTTCCGGCTCGTCGGCCGCGGCTACCGTTTCGTCCTGTTCTTCGAAGCACCGATTGACATAGAGCGCAGTAAGGATCCGCCGACGGCTGATTTCGCTGTCGCCGCCGGTGACAAGGTTTTCGCGGCGGGCCTTCAGCGTTTCGAGTTTGATCTCCATCTGTGAGATTTCGCCGTCGAGGGCCTCGCAGATCTCCTCGTTCGGATCGCCGACGATGATCACGCTGCCGGAACTGCACCCAAGGCGCCGCCGGTCGCTGCGCGCCTTGCGCAGATCAAGGTTCTGCCGTGCGATTGCGCCGGTGTAGTCGCGCAGATTGGCAGTGGAGGCGACGATCTTCGGCAGGTTCGACAGACGCGCATTTAGCCGTTCGCACACCGTCGAGGCGTCGGCAGTGGCCGTCATAGCAATAAGTAGCGGAGCGATAAGCGCCGCGAAGCGAACCGAACGGAAAATCACTGTTTTCTCTCGTCTGAGCGAACCGGCATTCTATCGGATGCGGCAGATTATTGCCGCGCTCCCAGCCACGTGCCTATCATACCGCCATTCGAAAGAGGTGCAACGCAGTCCGCTTGCCAGCGTTAACGCGAACCCTGGAAATTCGTCCGATGTGGCCGGAGAGCCGCGGTCGCAGCCCTCCGGAAGCTGGCGCTAGGCGGCGCGGGCGGTTTCGAGCGACATCGGCCGTTCGAGCACCGATCCGCCGATCTCGGCGACGGCTCTCATGGTCTCCAACAGTTCGCGCGTCACTTCCCAGGCGACGGCGACCGCATAGACCGAACCGATGCGCTGCGGTTCGCCGATGCGCTCGCCGGGGCAACCCATGCGGCGGAACATACGCTCGAGGAAAACATCCGTCACGGTCACGATGTGGCTAAGGCCGGACGACAGCCCGAGTTCGCCGACGCCGCACATCAGTTCCGCAGCGGCGATCGTCACATGGTTGGAGCCGCGATCCTGCGAAATCTCCGGATCGATGCAGAAACGGCTCGATTCCCAGACCGAAGCGTCGCGTACTTCGGGATTACCCCCGAGCAGTATGGGAAAGGTGTCGTCGAGCATGTTGGGGCCGAGCGTCGGAAGCAGCCGCAAGGAGCCGCGCAGGCGCCCGGTCTGGTCGGAATAGGACAGCACATAGAGTGGGTTGGCGTCGTCGTACTGGTCGATTTCCCAATCGCCGCGTACCGACACATCCCATTTCAGGAGATCATGGAAGACGCGCTTGCGCAGCCTGAACATGGCGTCGATATCCTGGGGATATTGCTTGCGGCTGTTGCGGTTGAAAATCCTGATCATTTTTTTGCTCCTGTGATCTCGAAAGCGAGGAGCAAATGCTGTCAGTGATTGGCGATCGGCAAAACTGTCGGTAGTGACAGGTTTCAAATGCACGCCAATATGCGATGAAATCCAGTGCGTCCTTTTGGACGCACCGAGTTGGCGATTGCGGGACAAGAAATGGGTTGGAGGCGGCTTGGATGAAGCCGCTTCGGCGCGCAGTCAGAAGGTCGGGATAAGATCGCGCCGGACGGCCTGGGCGACGGCCTGTGCGTTGGACACGACATTCAGCTTGCGCCGGGCATTGGTCATGAAGAAGCGGACGGTCCGTTCGGAGATGCCGAGGATGGTGCCGATCTCCCAATAGCTTTTACCGGCAGCGGCCCAGCCAAGGACTTCGGTCTCACGATTGGTGAGCGACCCGGCGTCCTGGTTCGAAAGCCCGACCCTGTTTTCGTTCTCCAGGAGGGAGGCATGAAAGAGATTGGCCAGCAACTGGAAATCACGCAGATGGCAGCGTCTATAAGCCGGCCATTCCTCGGCAGGGACATCGGCATGGATCGCCAAGAAAGCCAGCCGGCGGGTCGGTGCGGCAAGCGGCAGCGTGATGCCATTGACGCCAAGTCCATGGTGGGCGGCCGCGGAAAATAGTGGTTCGCTTTCGGGGTACAGTTTGCGAGCGGTCGCCCAGTCGACCGGCCTGATGCTGCCCATCGCCGACCGAAGGATCGGGTCGATCCGGAGAAATCCTTCATCGATATAGTTTCTGACTGCGTTCGCTCTGTAGGTATGGTGTAGTCTATGTACTACGAATCCCGACGTTAAGATGTCAACGTCGACATAAAGCAGATTTGCAATACTGAAGGTGCTGCGCATCAGGGAGAAAAACCGTTTTGCTTCAACGAGTTTCTCGTTTTCCATAATGTCCAGCAGGTCAAAGAATGCCCGTTGGTCAGTCATGTTGCAAATACCCTGTGATTTAAAGGTATTTTACCATGATAACGGTTTTTACTCTTTGTCCAGTGCAATCTTTGGTTAATGAAGTCTTTCTTATGGTATCAATCTAAAGTTGCATTTTTGCGCAATTCTGTTGTTTTGATTGAGCCAGGCAACCTGGCTCAATCGCTGGCCGCCTCACGCTGGGTGCGAGGCTTCCACCACGGCGAGTGCTGCCATGTTGACGACGCCGCGCGAGGTAACCGACGGCGACAGGATATGGGCGGGCAAAGCGGTGCCGAGAAGGATCGGGCCGACATGCAGGCTGTCGGTCATCGTCTTGACGACGCCGAGCGTGATATTGGCCGCATCGAGATTCGGGAAGACAAGCAGGTTGGCTTCGCCGGTCAGCGTGCTGTTGGGCATGACACGCTTGCGCAGAGTTTCCGAGATCGCGGAATCGCCGTGCATTTCGCCATCCGCTTCTAGGTCCGGCGCGAGCTCGTGAACGATCTGCATCGCCTTGCGCATCTTGGCGGCGCTGTCTGAATCCCTAGAGCCGAAATTCGAATGGGAAACGAGGGCCGCGCGCGGCGTGATGCCGAAGCGGCGGATTTCCTGGGCCGCCATGATCGTCTTCTGGGCGATCTCCTCCGCTGTCGGGTCAAAGGTCACGTAAGTATCGGTAAGGAAGGTCGTGCCGCGCTGCGAGATCAAGAGGCTGAGCGCCGAAAAGTCGAGCACGCCTTCACGTTTGCCGATGATCTGTGACACGGCACGCAGGTGGGCGCTATAGCGGCCTTCGACACCGCAGATCAGCGCGTCGGCTTCACCGCGCCGGACGGCGAGGGCGCCGATGACGGTCTGGTTGGTTCTGACGATCGTGCGGGCGGCTTCCGGAATGACGCCGAGGCGGCCGACCAGCGAGAAATACTCGTCGACATAGTCGCGGAAGCGGGGATCACCTTCCGGATTGACCACTTCGAAGTCGACATCCGGCCGGATGCGCAGACCGTAGCGCTTCAGCCGCGTCTCGATAATCTGCGGACGCCCGATCAGGATCGGGCGAGCCGTCCCATCTTCCAGGAGCACCTGGGCTGCGCGCAGCACGCGCTCGTCTTCGCCTTCGGAAAAGATCACCCGGTTCTTCTGGGCGTTCTTGGCGGCGGCGAAGATCGGCTTCATGATGAAGCCGGAACGGAAGACGAAACGGTTGAGCTGGTCGAGATAGGCGTCGAAATCGGTGATCGGTCGGTTGGCAACGCCGCTTTCGGCGGCAGCCTTGGCGACAGCCGGCGCGATACGCAGGATCAGCCGCTGGTCGAAGGGCGAGGGGATGAGGTAGTCCGGGCCGAAGACCGGCGTTTCACCGGTATAGGCGCGCGCGGCGACATCTGACGGCTCTTCGCGGGCCAGGGCTGCGATGGCGCGCACGGCGGCCATCTTCATTTCCTCGTTGATCGTGCGGGCGCCGCAATCGAGCGCGCCGCGGAAGATATAGGGGAAACACAGGACGTTGTTGACCTGATTCGGGAAGTCCGACCGGCCGGTGCAGATCATTGCGTCGGGCCGTGCGGCGCGGGCGACTTCCGGCATGATTTCCGGGTTCGGGTTGGCAAGTGCCATGATGAGCGGCTTTTCAGCCATCTGCACCAGGAGTTCCGGCTTCAGGACACCGGCTGCGGACAGGCCGAGGAAGACGTCGGCACCGGCGATGCTGTCGGCGAGCACCCGGTTGGCACTGTCCTGCGCATAGATCGACTTCCACTGGTCCATCAGCACTTCGCGGCCGACATAGACGAGGCCTTCGAGATCGTGCACCCAGATGTTTTCGCGCCGCGCGCCGAGCGTGACGAGGAGGTTGAGGCAGGCGAGAGCCGCGGCCCCTGCGCCGGACGTGACGATCTTTGCCTTGGTGATATCCTTGCCGGCGAGTTCGAGGCCGTTGAGAATGGCGGCGGCAACGATGATCGCAGTTCCATGCTGGTCATCGTGGAAGACCGGAATGTCCATCTTCTCGCGCAACTGGCGCTCGACTTCGAAGCATTCGGGCGCCTTGATGTCCTCGAGATTTATGCCGCCGAAAGTTGGCTCCAGCGCCGCGACGACATTGACCATCTGGTCGATCGCGGGTGCGTCGATCTCGATGTCGAACACATCGATGCCGGCGAATTTCTTGAACAGGACGGCCTTGCCCTCCATGACGGGCTTGGAAGCGAGCGGGCCAATATTGCCAAGGCCCAGAACGGCCGAGCCGTTGGAGACGACAGCGACCAGATTGGCGCGGGCCGTATAATCGGCGGCAGTCGACGGATCGTCTCGGATGGCGAGACAAGGGGCCGCGACGCCGGGGGAATAAGCGAGTGCCAGGTCACGCTGGTTGCCGAGCGGCTTGGTTGGCTGAATCTCGAGCTTGCCGGGACGCGGATAGCGATGAAAGAACAGCGCCTGTTCATCGAGATCGCCGCTGGCTGGAACCGTTGGGGTCTTGGCTTTGTCGCCGGTGCTCATTTTCGTGAATCCTTACCTTTTCGTCGCGGATCTTTTTGCACGAAATGAACGCCCCGTACAGTTTCGAACCATTCGATTGTCCGTGGTTTTCCGATGCAGCTGTCGCAACCGGAAAATAGCCGATCCACAGGCTGTCATTCTCCTGAAACAAGAGTCTGTTTTTGACAGGGGTAAAAGAGGCCAGATAGATCTGCGAGGCAGTATGACTGAGAACGAGCAAGACCCAGCCATTCGCCGTTTCAGGACCCTGTTTATTTCCGATGTGCATCTGGGATCGAAAGCGGCAAAGACCGACTACCTTCTGGATTTCCTGCGTGCCAACGAAGCCGAGACGATCATCCTGGTCGGCGACATCGTCGATGGCTGGCGCCTGAAACGCAGCTGGTATTGGCCGCAGGCGTGCAACGATGTCGTGCAGAAACTTTTGCGCAAGGCCCGTAAGGGCAGCCGGATCATCTATATTCCCGGCAATCATGACGAATTCATGCGCGATTTCCCTGGCGTGCATTTCGGTGGCATCGAGGTTGCCCAACGGCATATGCATGAGGGCGCCGATGGTCAGAAATACCTGGTGCTGCACGGCGATGAATTCGATGTCGTCGTGCGCAATGCACGGCTGCTCGCCTATCTTGGTGACTGGGCCTATGACATGGCGATCCTCGTCAATATCGGGCTGTCCGCCGTCCGCCGTCGTCTCGGGTTGCCTTATTGGTCGTTCTCAGCCTGGGCAAAGCTGCAGGTCAAGCATGCGGTCAATTTCATCGGCGAATTCCAGCGTGTGGTGGCTGAGGAAGCGCGGCGGGAAAATGCCGACGGAGTGATCTGCGGCCACATCCATCATGCCGTGATCGAAGATATCGGTGGCGTCCGCTACATCAATACCGGCGACTGGGTGGAAAGCTGCACGGCGATCGCCGAGCATCACGACGGTACGATGGAGCTGATCACCTGGCGCGAGCTGAGCGGCGTTGCCGCCGTCCGCGAGGATACGACCGAGGTCGAAGCGATGATGGCGCGGGCTCTTTCGCAACAGGCCGCATAAAAGCAACCGCACAACGAATGTAGCGGAATCTAGCTTCTAGCGCCGCTCGTAGGCGCTGTGATAAGTCATGGAAGCATTCATCAGGTCCTTCCATGATTCCCTCGTCTCCGCCTCCTTATCGCGAGGATGCGCCGGCCTATTTCGTGCCGCGCATCTCCTTGCTCTTTTGCGCGCCGTTGATCGTCAACGGTTTTGCCATGCCGTATTTTCCCGTGTGGCTCAGCACGCTTTCCCTCAGCGATGCCGAGATCGGCATCGTTCTGGCGGTGCCGATGTTCGTGCGCGTCATCACGGCGCCGCTGGTTGGTCTGCTCGCCGACAGGATCGGTGAGCGCGCGCGTGTGCTCATCTGGTCGGCGGTCCTATCCCTGCTGACGGGCCTTGCCCTGTTCGTCTCGCATAGCTTCTGGTTCGTGCTGGTCATCTGCGCACTGCAGGGCGGCGTGTACTCTCCCTATCTGCCAATCGTCGAGGCGATCGCGCTGACCGGCGTGCGGCGCTGGCGTTTCGACTATGCGAGCATGCGCCTGTGGGGTTCCGTCGCCTTCATCGCCGCAACGATGGCCGGCGGCGCAATGGTCGGTGTCTATGGCGGCGCGATGGTGCTGCCGGCCATGGTCGGCGCCTTTCTTCTGATGATCCTCTTGACGCTGATTGCCCCGCGTGTCGGCCGCCCGCGGCGTCCATCGACGCTGACGACATTGACCGAGCCGCCGCCCAAAGCGTTGCGCAAACTCGACCTGCAACTGCTTCTGGTCGGCGTGACTTTGGTCAACAGCAGCCACGCGATGCTGTTCGCCTTCTCGGCGATCTACTGGCAGGACATCGGCTTCAGCGGCACGCAAATCGGCCTGCTGTGGAGCGCCGGCGTCGCGGCCGAGGTGGCGATGTTTGCCTGCGCCAAGGCGATCATCCGGCGCTTCAGCCTGTGGACGATGATCTTTGCCGGATGTGGACTTGCCGTCGTGCGCTGGATCATCTTTCCGATGGACCTTGGTTTTTCGGGCTATTTCATCCTGCAGTGTTTTCACGCATTCACTTATGCGATCATGCATACGGGCATGCAGAACATGCTGGTCCAGCGGGTGCCCGAAGAGCAGGAGGTGTCTGCGCAGGGGCTGTATTTCTTCTATACCGGCGTATTCTCTGCGATCTTCACGTTTGCATCGGGCTATTTCTATACCTGGTTCGGGGTCCACGGTTTCTATTCGATGTCCGTCGTGGCGCTGATCGGCTGCAGCTCGGCCTTTACCGCCTGGTATCTTCAGCCCCAGAGAGCGGGAATAGGCGGGAAGACCAGCGAGGCCTCGTAGCGCAGGCCGGGCTCGCGGTCGCGGGCGAGAAGCAACGGTCCGTCGAGGTCTACGAATTCGGCGCCTTGCGCCAGAAGAATAGCCGGTGCCATGCCGAGCGAGGTGCCGACCATGCAGCCGACCATGATCTTGAGGTTCAAGGCACGCGCCGCATCGCGCATGCGCAGCGCTTCCGTCAGCCCGCCGGTCTTGTCGAGTTTGATGTTGACGGCATCATAGAGCCCGGCGAGCTTCGGCAGGTCTTCGGTCTTGTGCACGCTTTCGTCGGCGCAGACCGGAACGGGGCGGGATACCGACGCCAACAGGCCGTCATATCCTGCGGGAAGGGGCTGCTCGATCAGCGCGACGCGCGATTCGGCGCAGACGGCGAAGTGATAGGCCAGATTGGCCTCCGTCCAGCCCTCATTGGCGTCGAGAATGATGGCGCTGTTCGGCGCCGCTGCGCGGACCGCGCGAATGCGGGCGGCGTCATCGGCGGTTCCGACCTTGACCTTGAGCAGGGCCCGGTGGGCATATTGCGCGGCCTGGGCTGCCATTGCCTCAGGTTCCCCGAGCGATAGAGTGTACGCGGTCGTCAGCGGCTGCGGTTCAATGAGATTTGCTATCGCAAAGACAGGCATGCCTGAGGTTTTTGCTTCGAGATCCCAGAGCGCGCAGTCGACGGCGTTGCGTGCCGCGCCGGCCTTCATCGCCGTCAGCAATCCGTTGCGACAAAGCCCCGCCTCTATTTCAGGGCTGATTGCTTCGATTTCGGCGAGCACACTGACGATGGTCTCACCATAGCGGCCATAGGGCACGCATTCGCCGACCCCGGTAAAGCCATCGCCGGAAACGCGGCATGTAACCACGGAGGCTGTCGTCTTGCTGCCGCGTGAAATGGTGAAGCTGCCGGCAATCGGGAAGTGTTCGACGGAGGTTTCGAGCGTACGTGTCATCAGTGTCTCCTGGGTGTATCCTGTGGCCTGCATATCGCAGCCGCCAACCGTTTGTTTCAGAAACGTTTCAATCGGTGACAGATGGGGCTCGAGCGGTTATGAGTGGCTGACCTTTTATCAAATGCAGCCATCTCCGGAAGACCCAACAGACGTGACGCGTTCGCAAATGAAAACCGACACCGACGTGCAGCTCGACGAGGCTGGCAAGAACGGAACCCGGATTTACCGGTTCAGCGGCGACTGGCGGAGTGCGTCCGTTCACACGATCACACCGCGCCTTGGCGAACTTGCTGCCAGGGGCGGGAAATCGGCTGAAGTCGATCTGAGCGCCATCACGGCGATGGATACGGCAGGGGCCTGGGTCATCCGTCGGTTCATGTCTAAGATCGGCGATGTGAAGCTCATCAGTGACAAGCCGCGTTATCTTGAGCTTCTGAGTGCCTTGCCCGAGGAACTGCCTGAGCCCGGCGACGAACAGAAGCAATCCGGCTCGCGCTTTACCCGGTTCTTCGCGCCTGTCGGTGAGGCCGTGCTGTCTGCCTGGGAAGACACGGTTGCCGCGATGTTCATTCTCGGCTCGGCCGTTCGCGGCGCGCAGTTGAAGCTTGGGCGCAACAGCGGCCTGTCGCCGGCCGCGATCGTCAACCAGATCGATCGCATGGGCGTGCAGGCTACGCCGATCATTACGCTGATGTCCTTCCTGATCGGCGCCATCATCGCCCAGCAGGGTGCCTTCCAGCTGCGTTACTTCGGCGCCGAACTTTTTGTCGTTGATCTGGTCGGTATTCTGCAACTGCGCGAAATCGGTGTGCTTTTGACGGCCATCATGATTGCCGGTCGGTCCGGCAGCGCCATCACCGCCGAAATCGGCTCGATGAAGATGCGCGAGGAGATCGATGCGCTGAAAGTGATGGGGCTGAGCCCGATCGGCGTCCTGGTGTTTCCGCGGCTTGTTGCGCTGACGGTGGCGTTGCCGCTTTTGACCATCATCGCCAACTTTGCGGCGCTGACGGGGGCAGCCGTCGTCGCCTGGAGCTATTCCGGCATCACCTTTGCGACCTTCCTGGCGCGGCTTCAGGAAGCGGTCGACTTCTCCTCCGTGCTCGCCGGCATGATCAAGGCGCCGTTCATGGCGCTGATCATCGGCGTTGTCGCTGCGGTGGAAGGCCTGAAAGTCGGCGGCAGCGCCGAATCGCTCGGCAAACACGTGACCCAATCGGTGGTGAAGTCGATCTTCGTGGTAATCCTTGTCGACGGCCTGTTTGCGATGTTCTACGCATCGATCGATTTCTGATGGAAGGGTTTGGCCGGTGGAACCGAGCGACACTGTAACGGCGGGAAAGAACGAGGGGAGCGGGGTAAACGGCACCGAGATCATCCTGTCCGTGAAAAACCTGACGGTCGGCTTCGGCTCCAACATCGTTCTCGACAAGCTCAATCTCGATATCTACCGCGGTGAAATCCTTGGTTTCGTCGGCGCTTCCGGTACCGGGAAATCGGTACTGATGCGCACGGTCCTGCGTTTGCTGCCGCGCCGTTCCGGCTCGATCAAGATACTCGGTGTCGAATATGACGAGGTCAGCGAGGAGGAGCGCATGGAACTCGACATGCGCCTCGGCGTTCTCTTTCAGCACGGCGCCTTGTTTTCCTCGCTGACTGTGCTCGAAAATATCCAGGTGCCGATGCGGGAATATCTGAACCTGCCGCAGGACCTGATGGACGAGCTGGCGCGGCTGAAAATCGACATGGTCGGTCTGGCGCCGGAGGCGGCGGACAAGTTCCCCTCCGAGCTCTCTGGAGGCATGATCAAGCGTGCGGCCCTTGCCCGCGCGCTTGCGCTCGATCCCGACCTGGTTTTCCTCGACGAGCCGACCTCCGGCCTCGATCCGATCGGAGCTGCCGAGTTCGACAACCTGATCGCCAAACTGCGCGACACCTTGGGATTGACGGTGTATATGGTGACTCACGATCTCGATAGCCTGTTTTCGGTCTGCGACCGGATCGCGGTGCTCGGGCAGAAGCGGGTTCTCGTTGAAGGCACGATCGAGGATATGCTCGCCTGCGACGACGATTGGGTGAAGTCCTATTTTCGCGGCAAACGGGCGCGCTCGATTGTTCGAAAGGACGACCCGAGAGCCTCCTGATCGTGCGGTTCGAGTGGATTTGACTGAAGCGAAGCAAGGAGCCGCGTTTGCGGCGTCCGCCCAAGGGTACTTGTAGCAATGGAAACAAAAGCCAACTACGCCATCGTCGGTTTTTTCACCGTCATGGTCATCTTCGCGGCCTTCGGCTTCGTCTACTGGATGTCGCAATATGGCCGCAGTGGCCAGATGGTGGAGCTGGTGATCAGCATTCCGGGCTCGGCCAATGGATTGAGCGTCGGCTCTCCGGTGCGGTTCAACGGTATTCCCGTTGGTTCGGTCCGCAGCCTTGCAATCAACGCCAACGATCCCCGCTATTCCGTTGCAGTAACCGAGGTTTCCGCCGACGCGCCCGTTCTCAAATCGACGACCGCGACCCTGGAAATCCAGGGGCTGACCGGGGCCGCCTATATCGAGCTCAGCGGCGGCAACAAGGGTGAAGAGAATATCCTGACGAAGGCGCTGGAGACGGGCACCCCGGCCCAGATGACGGCCGACCAATCCAGCGTGACCAGTCTTCTGGCGACCGCCGACAAGATCATGGATCGCGCGAATGATGCGATCGGCGACATCCAGGGCTTCGTCAAGGATGTGCGCGGGCCGCTCACCAGCACGATCTCCAATGCCGATCGCTTCACGAAATCCCTTGCCGACAATTCCGAAGGCATAGATCAGTTCCTGAAAAGCGTCAGTGCGCTGTCGACGTCGATCACGGCGGCTGCGGGAAAGCTCGATTCGACGCTGACATCGGCGGATATCCTGGTGAAATCGGTCGATCCGAGGAAGATCGACCATATCGTCAGCAATGTCGAGAAGATGAGCAACGACCTTAGCGCAGCGTCCAGCAATGTCGCAGACACCCTTGCCTCCTTCAAGAAGACCGCCGAGACCTATCAGCGCTTTGGCGAGAATGCGACCGCGACGCTTAGCCGTGTCGATACGCTGGTCGCAGCCGTGGACAGCCAGAAGGTAGCCGGCGTCGTGAACGACGTGTCGGTGGCGAGCGCCGATGCGCGCAAGGCGGCCGCTTCCATCAGCGAACTCGCCGATCGGATCAGGGGCCGTCAAAACGATATCGACCAGACGATCACCGACGTCACCCAGATGGCCAACAAGCTGAACGCCGCATCGAGCCGTGTCGATGGCATTCTCGTCAAGCTCGACGGCTTCCTCGGCGATGCCGACGCGCCGTCCCTGTCGGCCGATGCCCGTGCAACGCTTGCCTCCTTCCGCAAGATGGCCGACAATCTGAACGCGCAGATCGCTCCGATCGCCGCCAATCTGAAACGGTTCTCCGGCTCCGGGTTACGGGACGTCGAGGCGTTGGTCGGCGAGACGCGACGGGCGGTTCAGACGCTGGACAACACGATTTCCACTATCGACAGGGACCCGCAACGGCTGTTGTTCGGCGGCGAAACCGTCAAGCAGTATGACGGCCGAGCGCGGCGTTAAGCCGTCGATTCACCTTCTCCCTGCGCCGGAAATTCTGCGGATTTCCGCTTCGAATCGCGTATTGACTTTCCCAAGCAGCAAATTTGCGTGGCACGGCTGCAAGCCTCGAGGGAATTCTGCCGTATGTGCATGGTGGGCTTTGCCTTTTTGGCTTGTTTTGACCGGATGAGCCTCTAAGTTGCGGCTGATTGGCGAAGGATAGTGTTTGAAATGAATTTTCCCGGTGTTTCTTGTGGTCGAATGGCAGGATTGATCCGGGCCTGCATCCTTCTTTCCCTGGCAGCCACAGTGTCGGCCTGCGCCAGCAAGGCCGCCCCCAACGACACCTATAGTCTTTCCACTGCGCCAGTCATCGTGGCGCCACCGTCCACCGCCAAGCAGATACTCGTTCCCGATCCGACCGCGCTGAAGGCCCTCGACGGCGATCAGGTCGTGATCCGGCTGTCCGACTCCGAGATCCAGTATCTGGCAAAATCCCAATGGAGTGACCGCCTGCCGAAAATGGTGCAGGCGAAGCTGGTGCAAACGTTCGAAAACACCGGCAAGGTCGCTGGTGTCGGCAAGCCGGGCGAGGGGCTCGCGATCGACTATCAGGTGATCACGAACATCCGCGCGTTCGAAATATCGACGGCAGGCGCCGACACGGCGGTTGTTGAGATTTTTGCCAAAATTCTCAATGATCGCAACGGCACGGTCATTGCGCAGAAAGCGTTTAAAGCAACGCTGCCCGTGACCGGCAGTGGAAGCCTCGCGTTTGTCGCCGCGCTTGATGGGGCCTTTGCGAAGGTGGCTGCCGATATCGTTGCGTGGACGTTGACGACGATCTGATCAGGCGACCGCAATTCTGTTGACGATTTCGGCGACACCCTCGACTGTCCTTGCGGCTTCTTCAGCCCTTTCCACCTCTTCGATGGTGGAAACGCTACCGGTCAGCAGGATCGTGTTTCCCTTGGAGACCACCGAGACATCCGAGGCATCGAGCCCGTCCACCGTGGCCAGGCAGTTGGCGACGCGTGTCTCCAGGTCCGCCTGATCCTGCGGAAAGAACTCTTCCGGTGTTTTGCCGTAAAATGTGCGCTCCTTGAAGATCATGGCTGCCATCTCCCAACCGGTTCTCTGGCAAAACAACGCTCAGGCGGGGTTTTTGTTCGCTCCTGTTCCATTCGAAACAGCGCAAACAAGTGCCTCATGAGAATGTTGGGCCACTGGATGAGACGAACTCATCAGCAACCAACAGAGGAGAACAGCATGCGCAAGTTCATCATTTCCGCGACCGTCGCTGCCGTCGCCGCCATCTCGTTCGCAGCTCCGTCCTACGCAGGCCACCATGGCCATCATCGTCATCACGGCCACTATCATGGCGGCTTCTCGATCGGCTTTTACGACGGCGGCTACTATGGCGGCCATTATGAGCCTTCCTGCTACGTCAAGAAAGTAAAGCGCTGGGACCGCTGGGGCAACCTGCGCATCAAGCGGGTCACCATCTGCAATTAATTGCGGGCGCATTCCTTCAACGAAAAACCCGGCCGTTATGCGGCCGGGTTTTTCGTCTGGGAATGTGTCAAGGCCAGCGCACGACCGGCGGCAGCGAGGACAGGATCGACTCGACATTGCCTCCGGTCTTTAACCCGAAGATGGTCCCCCGGTCGTAGAGCAGGTTGAATTCGACGTAGCGGCCGCGGCGCACCAGCTGCTCGTCGCGATCCTCCTCGGTCCAGGGCTTGTTGAAGTTCGTCCGCACGATCTTCGGATAGATCAACCCGAAGGCCCTGCCGACGTCCTGGGTGAAGGCGAAGTCGGCATCCCAGCCGCCTTTGTCGTCGTCAGAATGAAGCCAGTCGTAGAAGACGCCACCGACGCCGCGCGGTTCGTTGCGGTGTTTCAGGAAAAAATAGTCGTCGCACCACGCCTTGAAGCGCGGATAGTCAGCAACCGGATGGCGTTTGCAGGCGATTTCCATTCCCTTGTGAAACAGCACGGTATCCGGATCGGTCTGTGTCCGGCGCCGCTCGAGCACCGGCGTCAGATCGGCACCGCCGCCGAACCAATGGCTGGTGGTGACGACCATGCGGGTGTTCATATGTACGGCAGGGACGTTCGGGTTGACGGGATGGGCGATCAGCGAAATGCCCGATGCCCAGAACCGCGGATCTTCATTGGCGCCCGGAATCTGGCTGCGGAATTCCGGCGAGAACTCACCGTGTACCGTGGACGTGTGGACGCCGACCTTTTCAAAGACGCGGCCTTCCATCATTGACATGCGGCCGCCACCGCCAGCGCCCCCTTCCCGGAGCCAATCCTTGCCGATGAAGCGGCCGGGTTCGCGATCGGACAAGGGGCCGGTCAGTTCATCCTCGATTGTTTCGAATGCGGCGCAGATCGTATCGCGCAGGCTTTCGAACCAGGCTTTCGCCCTTGCCTTCTTCTCCTCGATATCCGCGGGCAATCCCTGCGGCAGGTCCGGTCGTTCCATGGAAATCATCCTGTCTGGCGGGGGATAGGGTTGCGACCCCCCGCCGATTTGTACCGATTCTGAGAGATCATATTTCTGCCATGCTTGGCAACGGCGCGCCGCACCTGAGGGTCAGTCTGTCGCAGGAAAGGGCCATGAAGTTCGGACTCGCAAAAACAGGAATATCTCCCTATCTTAATCTCGGAAGGCTCGACTGGCGAAAGGTGAGCTTCATGGCGAAAATTCCCGCAGGACCGCCGCTCGAAGGTTTGCGGCGACAGATTGCCCGGCATCGCAGCGGCAAGCCGCAGCGAAGCGACGGCCTGTTCGTGCGTGAAACTTTCCGTCTCGATCGCGTCCATGCCCGGCAAAAGGCCCAGGAGTGGTTCGACACCTGGCCAAAGGCTGCCTACTGGACCGAGGTAGAGAGCTGGCGGCAGCTGGAGGGTGATGAAATCGAGTTCACCATGCGGCGACTGCCAAGCGCGGACTGATTGCAAGGCGGCTGGTTTCTCGATCACCAAACGGCATAATCGCTCCTGATCCCTTGTGCCCGATTCGGGCTTTCAAAGTTGCCATTATGCCTTTTCTGCGCTCACCGGTTTCGCGCTCCATCCTTGTCCTATCAATCACCCAGATCATCGGCTGGGGCGCGCTGTTCATGGCGATTTCCGTGACTGGCGAGGCCATGGCGGTGGATCTTCGCCTCAACAGCGCAACGATCTTTCTCGGGCCGACGCTGATGCTCGTGGTGATGGCGGTCTGCTCGCCGCCGATCGCCGAGCTCTATCGCCGGTATGGCGCCCGGCTGGTGCTGGCTGCGGGCTCGCTTCTCGCCGTTCCGGGGCTCTGGATTCTAGCCGTCTCGGGCGGACCCATCAGCTATTTCATCGCCTGGGCCATCTTCGGCATGGCTGGCGCGGCATGTCTGACGACATCGGCGCATGTCTTTCTGGCGGAACTTGCGGGTGAGGGCGCCCGGCGGGCGATCGGGGCGCAGATGCTGTTCATGGCGCTGGCGCCCAGCCTGTCCTGGCCAGCGACCGGTTTTCTGGAGGCCCAGTTCGGCTGGCGCGGCGTGTCTGTCATTTATGGCTGCCTGATGCTGTTCGTCTGTCTGCCGTTGCATCTCTTTGCGCTGCCGAAGACGACCATTGTGGAGCCCGCTGGCGATAAGCCGGGTTCTGCCACCGTCAAGCCGCACGGAGATCACCGCCGTATCGTTGGGCTGATCACTGCGGCGATCGCTCTCAACGGCTTCATAACCTGGGGTTTCCAACTCGTCGTCATTGATCTGTTCCGGAGTTTCGATGTTGCAGACTATCTGGCCGTCGGCTTCGGCTCGGCGATTGGCGTCATCCAGATGTCGGCGCGACTGTTCGATTTCCTGGGCGGCAACCGGTGGAGCGGGCTGGCGACCGGGTTGGTCGCTGCGCTCCTCATGCCGCTCTGTCTGATCGTCTTGGTGATCGGCGGCGGGACGGAATGGTCGATCCTGCTTTTCCTGCTGCTGTACGGGCTTTCGAGCGGCGCGATGTCGGTCAGCCGGGCGACGCTGCCTTTGGTGTTCTTCACGCCCGCCGACTATGCGGGCGTCGCAGCGCGGCTGGGATTGCCCCTCAATCTCGCCTTTGCTGCCGCGCCACCGTTCTTTACCTATGTTCTGAGCACCTACGGAAACCGCGCAGCGCTTGCTGTCGCCTTCGTCAGCTCGCTCGGTACACTTGCCAGTATGCTGGCACTGCAGCGCCAGCCTCAAAAGCCTGCCAGCGTGTCGGCCTGACCCACGGCCTCGCTTTTCTCTTCGCCGGCATGTTCGATCAGATAGGCGCCGGTACCTTTCTCCGACAGCGTGTCGTGGGGATTGCGCAGCGGACAGTCGCGCATGGAGAGACAGCCGCAGCCGATGCAGGAGGTTAGCTGGTCGCGCAGTGCAGTCAGCCTGGCAATGCGCTCGTTGAGGTCCGCTTTCCAGTTTTCCGACAATCGCTCCCAGTCGCTGGCCATGAGCTGGCGGTCGTCCGGCAGCGCGGAGAGCGCCTTCTGGATATCGGCGAGCGGGATGCCGGTGCGCTGGGCGATCTTGATGACGGCGATTCGGCGCAGCACGCTGCGGGGATAGCGGCGCTGGTTGCCGCGGCTGCGCATGCTTCTGATCAGGCCCTTGGCCTCGTAAAAATGCAGCGTCGAGACTGCGATGCCGCTGCGGGCCGCAACCTCGCCGACACTCAGTTCACGGCGCGGCAGATGGGCTTTGCTTTTTTCCATAGGATGTATTGACCTCAAGTTTAGTTGAGGTTTTATACCAGAGGCTCCAACGGTTCAGCAACGGAGCATCTGCAGAAATGAATGAAAAAATGAACATCGCCGTCGTCTATGGCAGTGCGCGGCAGGGACGTTTTTGCGACACGGTCGTCAACTGGGTCTTGACCGAACTCTGGGCCGAAAGCGGGTTTCGGGTGATCCTGATCGATCCACTGCAGCTCAAGGGGGCACCCGACGAGGCGGCCATCGACGTCGCGATGCTGGAAGAGAAGATCGCCGAGGCGGATGCGTTCATCATCGTGACGCCGGAATACAATCACGGCTATACGGCGGCGCTGAAGGAACTGATCGATTCGTGCTACGAGCCCTGGCACGCAAAGCCCGTCGGCTTCATCTCCTATGGCGGCGTGTCTGGAGGGTTGCGCGCCGTCGAACAACTGCGGCAAGTCTTTGCCGAACTGCATACGGTCACCATCCGCGACACCGTCAGCTTTTCGAATGTCTGGGCGCAGTTCGATGCCGCAGGCAATCCATTCAAGGCGGCAGAAGCCAAGGCCAGCCTGCTGGTGATGCTGCGGCGGTTGAAATGGTGGGCGAGGGCGCTGAAGATGGCCCGGGCTGAGAACGCCTATGGCGGGGTCGCTGCGTAAGCGCCGTCGGCGGCGATCAGCCGGAGACCTGCCGGATCGCCTCTCCGGCAATCATCGCCACGGACATGGCGACGTTCAGCGACCGCTGTCCCTCGATCATCGGGATGATGATGCGACCGTCGGCCTTGTTATGGACGTGATCGGGAACGCCGGCGCTTTCACGGCCGAACAGCAGGGTGTCGCCGGGCAGGAAGCGGAAGCGGGTATAGGGTTCGGCGGCCTTGGTCGAGGCAAGCACCAGCCGCCGCCCTTCCGCGAGCCGGGTCTCTTCGAACCGGTCCCAGCTGACGTGGCGGGTCAACGTCACCGAGGCGATATAATCCATGCCGGCGCGTTTCAGGTTCTTGTCCGACAGATCGAAACCCGCGGGCTCGATGATGTCGACCGGCAGACCGAGACAGGCGGCAAGGCGCAGGATCGTGCCGGTGTTGCCGGGAATGTCCGGTTGGTAGAGGGCGATGCGGAGTGGATGGGATGACATATCAATACGGCTTATGGGGTCCATCACAGCCCCTAATCAATCTGTGCCGTAATGGCAACAGAAACTGCCGAGAGCTGGAAATGATGAAAAAAGTGGCTGCGACAATCTGGCATATTGGCGCAAAACATTCTAAGTCTGCCACATCTTCAACGCGAACCGACGGAGGCATGCATGGATTACCGAATGATCACCAGCCTCCAGGCTGTGTCACCAGTCCTGATGGACTGAACGGTTTCGCGCTTTTCCTTATACGACATCACTGCGCACGACCGCCCGCCTTCCGGACGAACACGTCTCGTGTGCAAGATTGAGCTGTTTTTCCGGTTTAGAATTTCGAATTGATGAATGCGGGTCTCCCGCCTTCCTTCACTGGATTCCTGAAGGAGCTTGATAATGTTCGGCTGGTTTGAATCCCGCCTCAATCCCTATCCTGCCGAGGAGCCCAAGGTTCCGCCGCAGGGGCTGTTTGCTTTCTGCTGGCACTATACCAGGCCGGCGGCGCCATGGCTGTTGACCATGGCGTTCTGCACCATGCTGATCGCCATCGGCGAGGTGGCGCTGTTCCAGTTTCTCGGCAATCTCGTCGATTGGCTGTCTTCGGCCAAGCAGGACACGTTCATCGAAACTGAGGGTACGAAGCTGTTCTGGATGGGCGCGCTCATCCTGATCGGCCTGCCGTCCATCGTTGCCTTCGATTCGCTGATCATGCACCAGATATTGCTCGGCAATTATCCGATGATAGCGCGCTGGCAGATGCACCGTTACCTGCTGCGCCAAAGCATGACTTTCTTCGCTAACGAGTTTGCCGGCCGCGTCGCCACCAAGGTGATGCAGACCTCGCTTGCCGTGCGCGAAACGGTGATGAAGATCCTCGACGTCTTCGTCTATGTCGTCAGCTATTTCGTCTCGATGCTGGTGGTCGTTGCCGCGGCCGACTGGCGGCTCCTCGCGCCGCTCGTCATCTGGATCATCGTCTATGTCTGCATCGTCACTTACTTCGTGCCGCGCCTGCGCAAGATCTCCAAGGATCAGGCCGATGCCCGTTCGATGATGACCGGCCGTGTCGTCGACAGCTATACGAACATCGCCACTGTGAAGCTGTTTTCGCATGCGGGCCGCGAAGAGGTCTATGCCCGGGAAAGCATGGACGCGTTCCTGCAGACGGTGCACCGGCAGATGCGCAAGGTGACGTTGTTCCATGTGTTCGTCTATACGAACAACTGCATCGCGCTGTTTTCGATCTCGGCACTCGGCATCTATTTCTGGATGACCAGCGGCATGTCGGTCGGCTCAATCGCGATTGCCGTGGCGCTCGCCATGCGCATCAACGGCATGTCGCAGTGGGTGATGTGGGAAGTCTCGGCGCTCTTTGAAAACATCGGCACCGTCTATGACGGCATGGGCATGATGACCAAGTCGCACGACATCGTCGACAAGCTGGAGGCGCCTGCGCTCAAGGCTCCGCATGGGGCGATCGCGTTCGAGAACATCCGGTTCCACTACGGCAAGAGCAAGGGCGTTATCGACAACCTGTCGCTGGCCATCAAGCCGGGCGAACGGATCGGTCTTGTCGGTCGCTCCGGTGCGGGCAAGACGACGCTGATGAATGTGCTGCTCCGGTTCTACGATCTCGAATCGGGCACGATCCGCATCGACGGGCAGGATATCGCCACGGTGGCGCAGGACAGTCTGCGCGGCCAGATCGGCGTAGTGACGCAGGATACCTCGCTGCTGCACCGCTCGATCCGCGACAACATCGCCTACGGTCACCCGGAAGCCGATGACGCCGACATCATCGCCGCCGCCAAGCGGGCCAATGCCTGGGAGTTCATCGAGCTGCTCGAGGACAACCAGGGCCGCAAGGGGCTGGACGCACAGGTCGGCGAACGGGGCGTCAAGCTCTCAGGTGGCCAACGCCAGCGGGTTGCGATCGCCCGCGTCTTCCTAAAGGACGCGCCGATCCTCGTTCTCGACGAGGCGACCTCGGCGCTCGACTCGGAAGTGGAGGCAGCAATCCAGGAAAACCTCTTTGCCCTGATGAAGGGCAAGACGGTGATCGCCATCGCCCACCGCCTGTCGACGCTGACGGAGATGGATCGGCTGGTCATCCTCGAAGCCGGCAGGATCGTCGAGACCGGCAGCCACGCCGAACTGATCGCGAAGAGCGGGCTCTATGCCGACCTTTGGTCGCGGCAGTCCGGCGGCTTCATCGCCGACGATGCGGACAAGGAAGAGGCGGCGGAGTAGCGCCGACCGCAATCCTCCGCCAAGGCGGGGAGGGACACCGGTTCCAAATGCCCATGGCCGGCCGCATTACGCAATTGTAATCCGGCCGGCCTGCATTCCGCATTGCCGCATTTTTGAAAAGAGCTATATCGGACACATGCTGCGCGCCCTGTTTGCCTTTTTTGAAAACTGGATACAGCCTTTCGCGGCGCGCGAAGGCCTGCAGCCGCCGGAGCGGCTGATCCCCTATGTCTGGTTCTACATCCGGCAGGCCAAAGCGCCGTTCATTGCAATGCTCGTTTTGGGCGGGATGACGGCGGCGATCGAGGCGACATTGTTCTGGTTCGTCGGTCGCGTCGTCGATATCCTTGCGACGGTCAAGCCGAGCGATGGCTGGAGCGGGCTGCTTGCAAGCCATGGAGCCGAGCTATTCGGTATGCTGATCCTGATCGGCATCGTCCGCTTCCTGGTGTCGCTGGCGATGGCGCTGGTCGATCAGCAGATCATCACCCCGGGCTTCTATAATCTGGTACGCTGGCAGTCCTATCTGCATGTGGCACGGCAATCGCTGTCCTTCTTCCAGAACGATTTTTCCGGTCGCATCGTCACCAAGGTCTGGTCTGGCGGGCAGGCGGTCGGCGACGTCGTCACCTCCTTGATGGAAAGCGTCTGGTTCGTCGGCATTTATTCGGTCTCGACCTTGGTGCTTGTCGGCCAGCTTGATGCCTCGCTTGCGGTCGTCGTCCTGCTCTGGCTGATCGGTTTTGCGTTCCTCGCGCGCTATTTCGTGCCACGCATCCGCGAGCATTCGCGCGAGACAGCCGAAGCCTCGTCGATGTTGAGCGGTCGCATGGTCGATGCCTATAGCAACATCCAGACGCTGAAGCTCTTTGCCCGCGATGAGGAGAACGACCGCTACATGCGGCAGGGTTTCGACATCTATCAGGACACGATCATCCGCTTCACCCGGTTCATCACCGGCGTGCGTGCTTCGATGGCGCTTCTGTCCGGGATCATGATCGTGACGATGGCGGCCCTGAGCGTCGATCTCTGGCTTTCAGGGTCGATTAGCGCTGGCGCGGTGGCGTTCACCATGGCGCTGATACTACGGCTGAATTTTCTTCTCGGACGGATGATGGTTCAGTTCAACGGCATCATGCGCAATATCGGCACGATCCAGAATGCCGCCGACATGATCTCGCAATCAATCCAGCTGGTAGACCGGCCGGGTGCAGCAAATCTTGTCATCACCAGCCCCTCCATCCGTTTCGAGCATATCCGGTTCCACTACGGCAGAGGTAACGGTGTCATCGATGATCTGTCGCTCGTCGTCCGCCCCGGTGAGAAGGTCGGCATTGTCGGCCGGTCGGGGGCGGGCAAGACGACGCTCGTCAATCTGCTGCTGCGATTCTATGATCTGGAGGGCGGTCGCATTCTGATCGACGGACAAGATATCGCCGCGGTCCGGCAGGAGTCCCTGCGCAGCCAGATCGGCGTCGTCAGCCAGGACACGTCGCTTCTGCACCGCTCCATCCGTGACAACATCCTGTTCGGTCGTCCGGACGCGGACGAGAATCGATTGCGTGATGCGGCAAAGAAGGCCGAAGCGCTTGGCTTCATCGAAAGGCTGCAGGACCAGCGCGACCGCACTGGCTTCGACGCGCATGTCGGCGAGCGCGGTGTAAAGCTCTCTGGCGGCCAGCGCCAGCGGGTTGCGATCGCCCGGGTGATGCTGAAGGATGCCCCGATCCTGGTTCTCGACGAGGCAACCTCCGCGCTCGATTCGGAGGTCGAGGCGGCGATCCAGTCCAATCTCGACCGACTGATGCACGGCAAGACCGTGCTTGCGATCGCGCACCGGCTGTCCACCATCGCCGCACTCGACCGGCTGATCGTCATGGACGAAGGTCGGATCGTCGAAGATGGAACGCACGAACAGCTGGTCGCCGCCGGCGGTCTCTACGCTGATCTCTGGCTGCGCCAGTCCGGCGGCTTCCTTGCCCGCGACGCCGCCGCCGAATGACGGCTTCTTAAACCGGCGCGCGCAGCTTGAGAAAGCCGTCTTTTGACCAGGCCGGACCGCCAAAAGCGGTTTGCGAACATTGGCTTCGGTTTTACCGCGACATTGTGGCCCACCTCCCGTCCTCAAGGCTAGACATCCCTTGCGATCAAGCATAGAACGCGCCGGATTGCCGGGGAATCTGCCGTTTTTTAAACGCGTGGGATTCGCCCGGTTTTGATGCATGAGGCGGAAGGGCGAAAGTTTTCTTCGAATCTTGCATCGGCTTATTGATTTGGCGCTGTTCTTTCGCTCAAGTGGCAGCACGGAGCGGGTCGACGCCGGGGACAGTGCGGTTTCCGCAAACATTGCGTGAGAGGATGGTTTAGCCGTGAGCGAACACGAGACATCAAGCGAAACCCTGGGCGAGCCCACTCGCCGCGACTTCCTATACCTGGCGACCGGCATGGCGGGCGTCGTGGGCGCGGGGGCTGTCGCCTGGCCGTTCATCGACCAGATGCGCCCGGACGCTTCGACACTGGCGCTCGCTTCGATCGAGGTGGATGTGTCGAGCCTGCAGCCGGGCATGTCGTTGACGGCCAAATGGCGCGGCAAGCCGGTATTCATCCGCAACCGCACCGACAAGGAAGTCGAGGAAGCCAACGCCGTGGCACTGGCCGATCTCAAGGATCCGGTTGCGCGCAACGCCAACCTTCCGGCCGATGCACAGGCGACGGACGTCGACCGCTCTGCCGGCAAGGACAAGGAAAATTGGATCGTGATGATCGGCTCGTGCACCCATCTCGGTTGCGTTCCACTCGGCCAGGCGGGCGACTTCGGTGGCTGGTTCTGTCCGTGCCACGGCTCGCACTACGATACGGCCGGTCGTATCCGTAAGGGCCCGGCGCCGGAAAACCTCGCCGTCCCGACTTTTGCATTCACTTCCGACACAGTCATCAAGATCGGTTGAGGGGAATACTGATTATGAGTGGTGATCATTCAACCTATATGCCGACGACCGGGATTGAGAAGTGGGTCGATTCGCGCCTGCCGCTGCCGCGGCTCGTGCATGACAGCTTCATTTCATATCCGGTTCCGCGCAACCTGAACTATGCCTATACCTTCGGCGCCATGCTGTCGGTGATGCTGATCGTGCAGATCCTGACCGGTGTCGTTCTCGCCATGCATTATGCGGCTGAGACGACGGTTGCCTTCAACTCCGTCGAAAAGATCATGCGCGACGTCAATCATGGCTGGCTGCTGCGCTACATGCATGCCAACGGCGCATCTTTCTTCTTCATCGCCGTCTACCTGCACATCGGCCGCGGTCTCTATTACGGCTCCTACAAGGCACCGCGTGAAATCCTCTGGATTCTCGGCGTTGTCATCTACCTCTTGATGATGGCAGCCGGCTTCATGGGCTATGTTTTGCCCTGGGGTCAGATGTCCTTCTGGGGTGCCACGGTTATCACCGGCTTCTTCTCCGCCTTCCCCTTGGTGGGCGAGTGGATCCAGCAGTTCCTGCTCGGCGGTTTCGCCGTCGATCAGCCGACGCTCAATCGCTTCTTTTCGCTGCACTACCTCTTGCCGTTCATGATCGCCGGCGTCGTGGTCCTGCATATCTGGGCGCTGCATGTCGTCGGCCAGACCAACCCGACCGGCGTCGAAGTAAAGACCAAGACGGACACGGTTGCCTTTACGCCTTACGCGACCCTCAAGGATGCGCTCGGTGTCTCGGTGTTCCTGCTGGTCTACGCCTGGTTCGTCTTCTACATGCCGAACTTCCTCGGCCATGCGGACAACTACATTC
Source organism: Hyphomicrobiales bacterium (assembly GCA_900474095.1). Taxonomy (GTDB): domain Bacteria; phylum Pseudomonadota; class Alphaproteobacteria; order Rhizobiales; family Rhizobiaceae; genus Pararhizobium. The sequence goes on from UCOA01000091.1 coordinate 45,942, forward strand.
CGGCCAACGCGCTGAAGACACCGGCTCATATCGTTCCGGAATGGTACTACCTGCCGTTCTACGCGATGCTGCGCGCGATCACCTTCAATGTCGGCCCGATCGACTCCAAGCTCGGCGGCGTCCTGGTGATGTTCGGCTCGATCATCATCCTGTTCTTCCTGCCCTGGCTTGATACCTCGAAGGTACGCTCGGCCGTTTACCGTCCCTGGTACAAGCTGTTCTTCTGGCTCTTCGTGATCAACGCCATCATGCTCGGCTGGCTGGGCTCGCGCCCGGCGGAAGGCCTCTACGTGGTGATGTCGCAGCTCGGCACCCTCTACTACTTCGGCTTCTTCCTCGTCATCATGCCGGTTCTCGGCCTGATCGAAACGCCGAAGCGCATCCCGAACTCCATTACCGAAGCGGTTCTGGAGAAGCAGGCTGCGACGAAGAAGCCCGTTGCCGCGTGATGTCTGCGAAGATTAAGGAACCCACAACAATGAAAAAGCTTGTTACAGGCATTCTTTCGCTCGCAGTCGTCGCAGGCCTTGGCGCCGGCATCGTGTTCGCCCAGGAGGCTGGCGAACACAAAGCCGAAGGCGGTGCCGCCGAGGAGGAACATGCAGGCGGTACGCCGCACTTCCCAATCCACAAACCGGAGCAGGAAGAATGGACCTTCGCCGGCCCGTTCGGCCATTATGACAAGGGTCAGCTGCAGCGCGGCCTGAAGGTCTACACCGAAGTCTGTTCCGCCTGCCACTCGATGGACCTCGTCGCCTTCCGCACGCTCGCAGGCCTCGGTTATTCCGAAGCGCAGGTGAAGACCTTCGCAGCCAACTACGAAGTCCAGGACGGCCCGAACGCCGATGGCGAGATGTTCAACCGTAAGGCTCTGCCTTCCGATCATTTCCCGTCGCCTTATCCGAACGCTGAAGCAGCCGCTGCCGCCAACAATGGTGCTGCCCCGCCGGATTTCTCGCTGATCGCCAAGGCACGCGGCATCGAGCGCGGCTTCCCGACCTTCGTCTTCGACATGTTCACGCAGTATCAGGAAGGCGGACCGGACTATATCCACGCGCTCCTGAACGGCTATCAGGAACCACCAGCTGGCACGGAAGTCGCTGAAGGCACACACTACAACCCCTATTTCGCCAGTGCCTCGGCACTTGCGATGGCAAAGCCGCTGTCCGACGATCAGGTCACTTATGACGACGGCGCGCCACAGACGGTCGAGCAGTATTCGCGCGACGTCGCGTCCTTCCTGATGTGGGCCGCCGAGCCGCATCTTGAGGACCGCAAGCGCACCGGCTTCATGGTCATGGTTTTCCTGCTGATCTTTACCGGCCTGATCTACCTGACGAAGAAGTCGGTCTACGCCAACAAGGAACATTGATCCGGTCACGGATTTTCAGCCCACGATGCAAACCTCCGGCTCCGGCCGGAGGTTTTTTGATTCCGGGCGGCGTCCGGCTTCCTCCCGGACATTTCCGATCCGTGCAGCACGCGCAGATGCTTGGCAAAGGCCACGAGCCAAGCATCGTCGGTGGCGGCGATGCACGCCGGTAGCAACGTAGCAAAGGTCGATCCCCCGGCGGTTCTCCCCGGAACGATCCGCTTCCGCATCGGGCCGGTACAGCAACCGTCGCGGCGGCATTTTCGAATGCGGCAGAAGGTGTGGATGTCCATGTCAGTCGCCGTTACTCGGCTGATCCGCTCGAACTCGGCCTGCGTCAAAGGTTCGGTATTGTCCGGCCTGCTTTCGCCCATTGGATTTTTCTCCTTTCGACGGGCAACCGACAGCGTTCACGCGGCGGCTTTCCGTCCGTGTTTGCGACGGTCTCTTTATGTCCCGTGACCAGATCGGCCGGGGCCCGGCATGTGCCGTGACAAAGAGAATTGAACTGACACGATGCCGTGCCCCGTTCGGTGTCTTTTGCCGCGCCTCTAGGTTCTTCTACGTCCTTCGCCATTGCGGCCAAGGATTTGTGTGCCCGTGGCGGGGCCACTTATCCGCCCCGCCTTTCCGTCGGTAGACCATGCCCTGGACCAAGTTGGCGTGGCATGCCCGGCACACCCGGCCTCTTTTGAGGCCGGAGGAGAACCACCTTCCGCGCAGCCCCTGAAACCCGGCGTGCGTTTGCACCGAAATTCCAGGGCACCGGTCCCGCCTCGCCGGTAACGCTCACCGGTGTATCCGCGACAGGACACGGGCATTGTATGCGCGGGTTTCGGAGCGGGGAAAATGGCGGGGTGCTTTTGTTGATTTTATTGAGATGTTTTGAAACACTACAGCGCCGCGCGTCAAACCGGATGCGCGAACGACGCTGTAGCACTTTGAAACTGCTGCGTACGGAGCGGCCTGTATTCTCCTGCGCGCTCCGTTCGCGCTCACTTCTCCCCAGCGGGAAGAAGTGCCGAGCATATGCGAAGCGATAAGGGGCTCCGCGATTTCGGCGCCAGCCGCCGGCGTTCGGCGCCACCTTCTCCCCGGCGGGGAGAAGGTGGCGCAATCGCAAATCAAGGGGTCTCCGTCGATCTCTTGCGTGGCTACCCCACGTGGACATGCCTCTCAGCGAGGAAGGAGCAAGCCGATTGAGCGTATCGAAAGACCCTTCGGCCGCCGACTAGCTGAACCGTCCAGCCGCGTGCGCCAGCATCGTGTAGACCTTGCCGGTATCGGACGTCAGGTAGCTCTGCGTCATCACCTTGTCGCTGTCGTTGCGGGCGACGTCGCCGAGCAGTTTTTCGAAATCGGCGATGTAGCGGTCGACGGCGGTGCGGAACTCCGGCTCGCGGTCGTATTTGCGCTTGATCTCGTCGAAGGTCTGCTGGCCTTTCAGCGTGTAGAGGCGGCGGGTGAAGACGTCGCGTTCGCCGCGCTGGTAGCGGCGCCACAGATCGACCGAGGCGTCGTGGTCGATGGCGCGGGCGATGTCGACCGACAGCGAGTTCAGCGATTCCATGACATGGCGCGGATTGCGGGTATCACCGGCGCGGGCGGCAGGCTGTGCCTCGCTTGCGCGTTGCGCAGGGACGGGCGCCGGTGTCTCTTCGTCGCGCGATGCACCGCGCAGCAGGTCACGCATCCAGCCGCTGCCTTCGCCTGAGGGCGGAAGTGTCACCGCCGCCGGCTCCTGCTGTTGGAGAACCGGCTGCCGGACGATCGGCTGCTGGGCGGCTGGACGCGGCTGTTCCAGGCCGAGGCTGCCACGGAGCAGGGGCTCCTGCTCCTGGCGGCGCGGCTCTGCGGCCGGTTGCTGGGCCACGGCGCGGACCGCGGCCGCGGGCTGCTGTTGTGCGACGGCCTGCTGGCGGGGCGCCGGCTGGGCAATCTCAAGCTGGCCGGAGGATTTGCCGATGATGTCGGAAAGTTCCTGCAGCGCCTTGATCTGTTCGGCAACGGCGCGGCGCATGACCGAGGCGTTTTCCTTGGCTTCTTCCGGCAGATCGAAGGCGCCGCGCTTCAGTTCCTCGCGGGTCATGTCGAGCTCGCGACGGATCTCGTTGGCCGAGCGGCGGATTTCCTCGGTCGCGCCGCTGAAGCGGCCGACGGCTTCTTCGACGGCCTTGCGGATCGCTTCGCTCATCTGCTGGGCGGCGCCGTCCGACTTCTTGCCGGTTTCGGTCATCATCCGGTCGATATCCGACAGCGAGGCGCCGACGCTGCCGCGCAGGCGCGAGGCAACTTCCTTGGAGCGCTCCTCGGCGCGGGCAAAGGCACCCTCGACGGAGGCGCCTGCATCCTCGCCGGCCTTGGCGACGGCGGCGCGCATGGCTTCGCTCGCCGACGTTGCGCGGGCTTCGGCTTCCGACAACGTCTTGCTGACATCGGCGAAGGAGGCCTGGACGCCGGCGCGCAGGTTGCTGGCGATTTCGTTCGAGCGTTCCTCGGCGCGAACGAATACCGATTCGACCGACATGCTGGCTTCATCGCCTGCCTTGACGACCGCATCGCGCATGGCCTCGGCAGCGGAGGCGGCGCGCTGTTCTGCATCCGTCAGGATACGCCCGACATCGTTGAAGGACGTCTGGATGCCGGAGCGCAGGTTGCCTGCGATCTGCGCCGAGCGGTCTTCGGCGCGCTGGAAGGCGCCATCGACAAAGCCTTCGAGGGCATGCATGGTCTTCTCGATCTCTTCCGAGCGGCTGACAAGACCGACGGAGAGGGTGCGCAGTGCATCCTGCCGTTCTTCGAGCGTGCTGACGAGATTGGACTGTGCTGCGCCCAGAAGGTCGGATGCCTGGCTGAGCACCTTGGAGTGATCTTCGAAGCGCCCGACGATGCCGCCGATCTGCGACAGGGTCGAGCCGGAGATATTGGCGAGCTTGTCGACCTTGCCTTCGAGAAGGCGGGTCGAGGTGGACAGCATGTCGGAAGCGCGACTGGCCGATTCCGAGAACCGCGTGGTGGTCGTTTCCAGTTGCTGGTCCATGGCGCCGAGATTGGCGCTTGCCTGCTCGATGACGCCTGCGATCGACGAATTGCTCGCCGCCAATTGATCGATCAGACCCATGGCCGTCGACTGCAGACGGCTCTCGACCATCTTCATCGCCTTGGCGGTTTCTTCCGCGCGGCTCGAGATGGCATTCAACGTCTCGCCGGTGCGGGTGGTCAGGCTCTCGAGCAGTGTCGCATTTTCGGCGCGCAGGCGTTCCGCGCTCTCGCGGGCAACCTCGCTGATGCGGTCTGCGGCTTCCTTGCCGGTGGCGGCGTACTGATCGATGACCGGGCGAGCCTTCTCGTCGATCAGGCGCGACAGTTCGGCGGAACGGCCGGCGAGCATCGAGTTGAGCTCGCGCGTGCTGTCGTCAAGGGTGGTGCGGATCGTGTTGCCGCGCGCTTCCAGGGCCGTCTCCACGTCGGTGAGGCTCTGCTGCAGCGACGATGCCTGTTCCACCACACGGGACTGCGTCTGGGCGATCCGGGCGGCCGCACCATCGGTTGCTTCTCCGACGGAACGCGCCAGTTCGGCGCTGCGCATAGCGGCTGTCGCGGCGGTCTGCTCGATGCTGGACTGGAAATCGGACTGACGCGCGGCCATTGCCTGCGCAAAATCCTCGCCGGCCTTGGCCAGCAGCTCGGCAGAGCGCACGGCTTCGGCATCGATGCCCTGCGCCGCGTCGCTGACGGCGCCGCGCAGGTTCGTCACGAGACCGGCGGCCTTACCTTCGATCGTCCGACTGACATTGTCGAGACCGATCGACAAGGCACGGTCCATGGTGCCCAGCCGCTCTTCGATGCGTCCCGTACCGCCCTCGATGCTGGCTTCGATACGAGCGGCTGCTTCGTCGCTGACGCGACCGAGTTCAGCCGTATGGCTGGACAGCGTATCGGCAATGCGGGTTGCAGCCGCGCCGCTGATGCGGTCGATCTCGTCCGTGCGCCCGGCCAGGCTGTCGGAAATGCGGGTTGCGGCGGCCGTGCTGATCCGATCCAGCTCCGCCGTGCGGTCAGACAATGTTTCTGCGATCCGTGCTGCGGCGCTGTTGCCGATGCGGTCGATTTCTTCGGTGCGGCTGGCAAGGCTGTCAGCAATCATCGCGGCGGCGGCCGTGCTGACCTGATCGAATTCAGCCGTGTGGTCGGAAAGGGCGTCGGCGATGCGGGCGGCGGCGACGCTGCCGATGCGGTCGATTTCCTCGGCGCGTCCGGCAAGGCTGTCGGCTATGCGTGCCGCAGCCCTGTCGCTGACCTGGTCGAATTGGGAGACCTTGGCGGACAGAGTGTCGGCAATCCTCTGGCCGGCATTGTCGACGAACTCGCTGACGCCGCCGACGCTGTCGCGAATACGGCCTTCGAGAGTACCAAGGCTGCCTTCAATGCGCGCACCGGTTTCGTCGACGCTGCTGTTGATTGCCGAGAGGGACGTGTCCATCCGGTGCGTCAGCGTATCGGCGGCGCGGCTGATATGGTCGGCGGTTTCGCCGAGCTGGGTTGCGACGTGGCTGGTGCTTGCCAGCATACGCTGTTCGAGCGCCGCGGCACTCTTGTCTATGACGCCCCCAAGTTCCGCCTGGCGCTCTTCCAGCGTCATTTCAAGCATGCTGGCGCTGGTGGCGATCGTCGTGGCGATGGAGGTTGCCTGTTCGCTGAGCACGTCGGAAAGCTGTTCGGTTCCATGGGTGACGGCAACGTTGATCGCGTTGAGCCGGTCGTCCAGCGTCGCCCGGATCTGATCATGGGTGGAGGCCAGCGATGTCGCCAGCTGACCGGCGCGGCCGGACAGCGTCTGCTCGATATCGGACGCCTTGTCGGCCATCGATACAGCCAGTTCCGAGGCATGGCTGGACAGGGCCGTGGCGATCTCGGCCGAGGTGCTGGTCATCGTGCCGGCGATCTCGCTGACACGGCCGCTAAGGTTTTCGGCGATCGCTGCAACGCGGCCCGAAAGCTGCTGCTCGATATCGCCGACGCGGTCGGCCATGGTTTCTGCGATCGCGCTGGCGCGATAGGAGAGGCCGTCGGCGATTTCTTCCGTGCGATCGCTCAACGTGTCGACCATTTCGGTCGCGCGGGCGGCCAGGGTGCCGGTGATCTCTGCCGAGCGCTCGGAGAGAAGCGTATCGAGCGTCGCCGTCTGGCTCGCGAGGGTGTCGCTGAGCGTGCGGCTTTGTTCTGACAGCAGCGTTTCCAACCGTTCCGTCGTGCCGCCGATCGCGTTTTCGATCGCGCCTGCAGACGAGGTGAGAACGTTGGCGAGCGAGCCGGTACGCTGCGACAGCATCGTGTCGATCCGTTCTGCCGTGCCGTCAAAGGCGCTGTCGATCGCCGCCGTTGACGAGGTCAGCACGTTTTCGAGCGCGCCGGTGCGCTGCGCGAGGACCGCATCAATACGTTCCGCCGTGCCGTCAAAGGCACTGTCGATCGCCGCCGTCGATGAGGTCAGTACGTTTGCGAGCGCGCCGGTG